>JBEBVF010000084.1:0-12428 GCA_040392885.1 Paracoccus sp. (in: a-proteobacteria)
GGCGCTGGGGCTGCCCCTGATCGGCACGCATGTGGCCCGCGTGGCCATCGGCGTGATCGATACGGTCATGATCGGCTGGTATGACGTCGATGCGCTGGCCGGGCTGATCCTCGCCGTGTCGGTGCAGTTCGTGCTGTTCATGCTGGGCTCGGGCTTTGCCATCGCGCTGATGGGGGTGCTGGCCAATGCCCTGGCCCGCAGGGATGATGTGCAGGTGCGCCGCGCCACCCGCATGGCGCTGTGGCTGTCGGTGGCGCATTCGCTGCTGATCATGCCGCTGCTGTGGTGGTCGGGGCCGATCCTGCTGGCGCTGGGCCAGGCGCCCGAGGTCGCGGAATATGCGCAGGAATACCTGCGCATCAGCGGCTGGGGCGTGTCGCTGGTGCTGTGCGGCATGGTGCTGAACAGCTATCTGGCCGCGATGGAGCGCACCCAGGTCCTGCTGTGGATCACCATGGCCGGGATTCCGGTGACCATCCTGCTGAACTGGGCGCTGATCTTCGGCAACTGGGGTTTCCCGGAACTGGGCGTGCAGGGTGCGGCAATCGCCGTGCTGGTGGTGCAGGCCACCCAGCTGACGCTGATGCTGACCTATGCGCTGTGGCTGCCGCAGGCACGCCGGTTCGCACTGATGCAGCGGTTCTGGAAACCCGACTGGGGGGCGCTGTGGCATGTGCTGCGGCTGGGCCTGCCGGTCGGCATCACTGCCGTCGCCGAGATCGCCATGTTCACCAGCGCCAACCTGATGATGGGCTGGATCGGGGTGGTGCCGCTGGCCGCGCACGGGATCGCGCTCCAGATCGCCTCGATCGCCTTCATGGTGCATCTGGGTCTGTCGAACGCCGCCACCATCCGCATCGGCCAGAGCCAGGGCCATGGCGACGCCGTGGCGATGCGCGAGATCTCCTTCACGGTGATCGTGCTGTCGCTGGCGGTGACCGGGGTGGTGATCGCCGTGTTCCTGTCGGTCCCGGAGATCCTGGTCGGCGCCTATCTGGACATGGGCAAGCCGATGGCGCCCGAGATTCTGTCGCTGGCCATCTTCCTGCTGGTCTGGGCGGCGATCTTCCAGCTGGCCGACGGCATGCAGGCGATCGCGCTGGGCCTGCTGCGCGGGGTTCAGGACACGCGGGTGCCGATGTGGCTGACCGCCATCGCCTATTGGGGCGTCGGCCTGCCCGCCAGCTATCTGCTGGCCTTCGTCGCCGGTTTCGGTCCCGGCGGCATCTGGGCCGGGCTGACGCTGGGCCTGACGGTGGCGGCGGCGCTGCTGATGGCGCGCTTCTGGCGCGGGCTGGCGCGCGGGGACTGGACCCGCGCCGCCCCGGCGCGCTAGTCTTTCGGCGATTCAGGGGGTTTTCCGCATGCGTCCCTTCTTTGTGCAGTTCCGTTGCGAGCCGGGCCGGACCTATGAGGTCGCCGATGCCATCTACGAGCGCGAACTGGTCAGCGAGCTTTACTCGACCTCGGGCGAGTGGGATCTGCTGGCCAAGATCTACATCCCCGAGGGCGAGGATGTCGGCCGCTTCCTGGCGGAACGACTGTTCGACATTCCCGGCATCAGCCGCACCCTGACCACGATGACCTTCAAGGCGTTCTGACGCCTTCCCCGACGGCCGCCGGGCGGGGCGGTCTAGGTGCCGCGCGGCTTGGCGCGCAGGGTCGGATCGGCTTGGGTAGGGTCCTCGGGCCAGGGGTGGCGCGGATAGCGGCCGCGCATGTCCTTTCTGACATCGGCATAGCTGCTGGCCCAGAAGCCGGGCAGGTCCATGGTCACCTGCAGGGGCCGCCCGGCCGGCGAGGTCAGGGTGATGCGCAGCGGCCGCCCGGCCACGCCCGGGTGGCGGGTCAGCCCGAACATCTCCTGCAGGCGCACCTCGATGGCGGGGACCTCGCCCGCATAGTCGATCGGCACCTTGCGGCCGAGGGGCGTGGTGAAATGCGCCGGTGCCTCGCGGTCCAGCAGCTGCTGGCCGGCCCAGCCGATCCGCGCCAGCAGCGCCGCCGACAGGTCGAGATTGCGCAGGTCGGCGGTGCTGCGGGCCTCGGCCAGCCAAGGCATCAGCCAATCGGCATCCGCCAGCAGGCTTTCGTCATCCACCGGCCCCAGCGCCGGTAGCAACGCGATCCGCGCCCGCAGCCTTGTCGCAGCCGGGGACCAGTTCAGACCGATGCCCCGCAGCCCCTCCAGCGCCGCCCCGGCCAGCGCCTCGGGTGGGGCCGCGTCCCAGCGGCGCTCGGCCAAGACCAGCGCCCCCAGCCTTTCGCGCTGGCGGGCCAGCACCCGGCCCTCGCGGCGGTCCCAGGTCACGCTGTCCTGCCAGGTGATGCGATCGGCAAGGACCGCCCGCAGCTCGGCCTCGCTCACCGGCAGGGCCAGACGGATGCGCGATTCGCGCCCCACCCCGTCCAGATCGGTGGCGACGATCCATTGCGCCGCCGCCAGGCTGTCGCCCTCCGCCAGCATGGCGCCGCGCCCGCCGGACAGCACATGGCGCGCCGCCTCGCCCTTGCGGCGCTGGCCGATGCGGTCGGGATAGGCCAGCGCCGCCATGCCGCCGGGGCCGAGGTCCGGGAAGGGGGGATCGGCGGGGGCGAGGCGAGCCAGGCGCCTGGCCTCGGTCCGCAGCCGGGCGATGGCGCCGGGATCGGCCGGATAAGGCTGGTCGCGCCCGGCCAGCGCCGCCAGCCGCAGGCTCAGATCCGCCGGCGCCCCGCGCAGCGGATCGCGATCCGAGACCAGCGCCGCCAGCGGTGCCGCCGCCCGCCCGGCCAGCATCAGCATATGCCCCAGCCGCGGATGCAGCGGCAGGCCCGCCAGCGCCCGGCCATGCGCGGTGATCCGCCCGGCCGCGTCCAGAGCCCCTAGGTCGCGAAGCAGCGTCCGCGCCTCGGCCATCGCCGCCTCGGGCGGCGGGGTGAGGAAGGCAAGGTCGGTCTCGGCGGCGCCCCAGGCCGCCAGTTCCAGCGCCAGCGGCGCCAGATCGGCGCTGGTGATCTCGGGTGGGGCGGCGGCGGGCATGGCGCCTTCCTCGGCCCGCACCCAGAGGCGATAGCAGATGCCGGGCGCCACCCGCCCGGCGCGGCCGCGGCGCTGATCGGCCTCGGCCTTCGAGGCGCGCTCCGTCACCAGCCGCGACATGCCCGAGCCGGGATCGAACCGGGCGCGGCGCGCCCGGCCGGCATCCACCACCACCCGCACCGCCGGGATGGTCAGCGAGGTCTCGGCGATGGCGGTCGCCAGCACCACCCGGCGCTGCCGGCCCGGCGGCGACAGCGCCGCCCGCTGCGCCGCCGGCGGCAGGGCACCATAAAGCGGCAGGATCTCGGCGCCGCAATCGGCCAGCATGCCGGCCACGCGGCGGATCTCGCCCTCGCCGGGCAGGAAGGCCAGCAAGGTGCCGCCCGGTTCGGGATCGGTCTCGGCCAGCGCCTGCCGGATCAGTGCCGCGGCCTCGGCCTCCAGCCGCGCACCGGCGGGCAGGGGGCGCGGCAGAAAGCGGGTCTCCACCGGATAGGCCTGCCCCTCGGAGCGGATCACCGGCGCGCCGCCCATCAGCGCCGCCACCGGCTCGGCCGCCAGCGTCGCCGACATTACCAGCAGCACCAGATCCGGGCGCAGCGCGGCGCGCGCCTCCAGGGTCAGGGCCAGGCCCAGATCGGCGTTCAGGCTGCGCTCGTGGAATTCGTCGAAGATCACCGCGCCGATGCCGTCGAGGCCGGGATCGGATTGCAGCATCCGGGTCAGGATGCCCTCGGTGACCACCTCGATGCGCTTGCCCGGCAGCGATTCGCCGCGCATGCGAAAACCGACGCTGTCGCCGGGCGCCTCGCCCAGTTCCTCGGCCATGCGCAGGGCCGCGGCGCGGGCGGCCAGCCGGCGCGGCTCCAGCATGACGATGCGGCCGCGGATGTCGGGCAGCAGCGCCAGCGGCACGCGCGTGGTCTTGCCGGCGCCCGGCGGCGCCACCAGCACCGCGCGCCCGGCCTGCGCCAGCGCCGCGCGCAGCGCCGGCAAGGCCGCGTCGATGGGCAGCGGCGCGCGCATTAGCGGGGCGCGGCGGCGCGGGCGAGGCGGTCGTTGATCGCCACTCCCACCCCCTCGGCCGGGATCGGCGCCACCGCGATCGGTCGGCCCAGCGCGTCGGCCCGGCGCAGGCAGTCGAACAGGTTCGCCGCCGCCTCCGCCAGATCGCCGGCGGGCGACAGGTTCAGCTCCCCCGCCACGGCGCCGAAGCCGATATGGACCTCGCCCGCCCGCGGCACCTCGGCATTCAGCCGCACCGGGGCGCGGGGGGCGTAATGGCTCGACAGCATTCCCGGCGCCACCGGCGCCGCGTCATCGGGCGCCGTGGCGCGGGCGACGGGCCGGCCCAGCGCGCGGGCCAGCGCCTCGGCGGTGATGCCGCCCGGCCGCAGGATCAGCGGGCGGCCCGCCTCCCATCCGAGGATGGTCGATTCCAGCCCCACCGGGCAGGGCCCGGCATCGACCACCGCGGCGATGCGCCCGGCCAGGCCGTTTTCAGGGTCCAGTACATGCGCGGCGGTGGTCGGGCTGATCCGCCCCGAGGGGTTTGCGGAGGGCGCCGCCAGCACGCCGCCAAAGGCGCGCAGCACCGCCTGCGCCACCTCATGCGCCGGCATCCGCAGCGCCACCCGCGTGCCGCCCGCCGTCACCGCCGGCGCCAGCCCGCCGCCGGCGCGCAGCGGCAGCACCAGCGTCAGCGGGCCGGGCCAGAAAGCCGCCGCCACCGCCTCGGCCTGCGCATCGAATTGGGCCAGTTCGCGCGCCTGCTCGATGCCGGAGACATGCACGATCAACGGGTTATGCGCGGGCCGCCCCTTGGCGGCATAGATCCGCGCCACGGCCTCCGGGCGGCGGGCATCGGCGGCGAGGCCATAGACGGTCTCGGTCGGGATGGCGACCGCCTCGCCCCCGGCCAGCAGTGCGGCGGCGCGGGCGATCCCCTCCGGGTCGGCATTCAGGCGAAGCGTGGCGGCTGTCGGCATGGCGGTGGTCTTTCGGTGGTTCGGGACGCGGCGTTGCGGCTGGACCCGGCCCGGGCAGCGGGGCAATGTGGGCGGGGATGCGGCCGGTCCGGCTTGGCCCAAGCCGCCCTGCCGCGCAAGAGGGGGACCGTCATGACCTATCGCGCCGCCCTGGCCGATATCCGCTTCATCCTGGACAAGGTGCTGCCGCTGGCACCCCTGGCCGCCACCGAGCGCTTTGCCGAGGCCACCCCGGACACCGTGGATTCGGTGCTGACCGAGGCCGCGCGGCTCTGCGACAAGGTGCTGGCCCCGGTCAACCGTGCCGGCGACCTGACCCCGGCGCGGCTGGAGAACGGCGTGCTGCGCAGCCTCCCCGGCTTTGCCGAGGCGTTCCGGGCCATTGCCGAGGGCGGCTGGATCGGGCTGGCGGCGCGGCCCGAGCATGGCGGCATGGGCCTGCCGCAGGTGGTCAGCCAGGCGGTGGGCGAGATGATGGCCGGCGCCAATCTGGCGCTGCAACTGAATCCGCTGCTGACCCAAGGCCAGATCGAGGCGCTGGAGCATCACGCCGCGCCGGAGATGCAGGCGCTCTATCTGCCGCGGCTGATCTCTGGCGAATGGTCGGGCACGATGAACCTGACCGAGCCGCAGGCGGGCTCCGATGTGGGGGCGCTGCGCTGCCGGGCCGAGCCGCGGGGCGACGGCACCTATGCCGTGACCGGGCAGAAGATTTTCATCACCTGGGGCGATACCGATTTCACCGAAAATGTCTGCCATCTGGTGCTGGCACGGCTGCCGGATGCGGCGCCGGGCACCCGTGGCATCAGCCTGTTCATGGTGCCGAAATTCATCCCCGATGCCGAGGGCCGGCCGGGCCGCGCCAATGACCTGCATGTGGTCAGCCTGGAGCACAAGCTGGGCATCCATGGCAGCCCGACCTGCGTGATGGCCTTCGAGGGGGCGACGGGCTGGCTGGTCGGCAAGCCGCAGGGCGGCATGGCGGCGATGTTCACCATGATGAATGCGGCGCGGCTGGGCGTCGGCATGCAGGGCGTCGGCGTGGCCGAGGCGGCGCTGCAAAAAGCCGCCGCCTATGCGGCCGAGCGTGTGCAGGCCGGCCCGATCATCCGCCACCCGGATGTGCGCCGGATGCTGGCCTGCGCACGGGCCGAGGTGTTTGCCGGCCGCGCCATCGGGCTGGCCTGCGCCATGGCCATCGACCTTGCGGCGGCGACCGGCGACGCGGCTGCGCGCGCCCGCGCCGCGCTGCTGACCCCGATCGCCAAGGCCTATGGCACCGACATGGGCTGCCGCATCGCCGATGTCGCGCTGCAGGTGCATGGTGGCGTCGGCTATGTCGAGGAGAGCGGTGCCGCCCAGTATCTGCGCGATGTCCGCATCACCGCCATCTACGAGGGCACCAACGGCATCCAGGCCATGGACCTGGTGGGGCGCAAGATGATGGATGGTGGCGCGGCGGCGCTGGCGCTGCTGGACGAGGTGGCCGCCGAGGCCGAGGCCGCGCGCGCGGCCCTGCCCGACCTGGCCGGTCCGGTGGCCGAGGCGGCGGCGGCGCTGCGCCATGCGACCGAAGCGCTGGTCGCGGGCGGGATGGCGGACCGTTTCGCCGGCGCCATGCCCTATCTGACCGGCTTTGCCCGTGTGCTGGGGGCGCAGTTCCACCTGCGCGCGGCGCTGGCCGATCCGGCGCGGGTCGGGCTGGCGCGCATCTTCGTCACCCGCATCCTGCCGCGCCTTTCGGGCGATCTGGCCGAGGCGGCGGCGGGCGCGGCCGATCTCGACGCGCTGGACGATGCGGTGTTCGGCGGCGCATGAACGCGCGCGCCAACCCCGCCGGGCTGGTCTTTCCCTGGCCCGAGCCGCCGCCCGAGGGCGAGGCCGTCACCGTCGCCCCCGGCATCCTCTGGCTGCGGCTGGCGCTGCCCTGGCGGCTGGATCACGTCAATTGCTATGCCATCGCCGATGCGGACGGTTGGACGCTGGTCGATACCGGCATCGATTCGGGGCCCGCGCGGGCGGTCTGGGCGCGCCTCCTCGCCGGGCCGCTGGCCGGGCGGCCGGTGCGGCGGATGCTGGTGACGCATCACCACCCCGATCATGTCGGCCTTGCCGGCTGGTTTGCCGCGCAGGGGGCGGAGGTCTGGGCCTCGCGCACCGCCTGGCTGATGGCGCGGATGCTGCATCTGGACCGGCAGGAGGCGCCCGTGCCCCAGCAGCTCGCCTTCTGGCGGCAGGCGGGGATGCCGCCGGCGATGTTGGCCCGCCGCGCGGCGGAACGCCCCTACAATTCGGCCGATTCGGTGCATCCGATCCCGCTGGGCTATCGCCGCCTGGTCGAGGGGCAGCGCCTGCGCCTCGGCTCGCGCGAGTGGGTGGTGCGCATGGGCGACGGCCACGCGCCCGAGCATGTGACGCTGTGGTCGGAGGACGGGCTGGTGCTGGGCGGCGACCAGCTTCTGCCCGGGATCAGCCCCAATCTGGGCGTGCATCCGACCGAGCCGGAAGCCGATCCGGTCGGCGACTGGCTGGAAAGCTGCGCGAGGATGGCGGCGCATGCGACCGCGGCGCAACTGGTCCTGCCCGGCCACAAGCTGCCCTTCACCGGCCTGCCGGCGCGGCTGGCGGCGCTGATCGACAACCACGGCGCCGCGCTGGCCCGGCTGGAGGCGGCGCTGACCGAGGCGCCGCGCACCGCGGTCGGCTGTTTCGACCTGCTGTTCCGCCGCCGCATCGGTGAGGGCGAGTTCGGTCTCGCCCTGGTCGAAGCGGTCGCCCATATCAATTACCTGCACCGGCGCGGGCGGGTGCGGGTGGCGGGCGAGACGGCGGAGGGCGCCCGCCTCTGGGGCGGGGCCTGAGCCTCAGGCGGTCAGCCCCTCCGGCTCCGGCAGCCCGTTGGCGCGGGCGGTGGCGGTCAGGGTATTGGCCAGCAGGCAGGCGATGGTCATCGGCCCGACCCCGCCCGGAACCGGGGTGATGGCGCCGGCCACCTCGCTTGCGCTGTCGAAATCCACGTCGCCGACCAGTCCCGATTCGGTGCGGTTGATGCCCACGTCGATCACCGTCGCGCCGGGCTTCAGCCAGTCGCCCCTGACCATGCGCGGGCGCCCGACCGCGGCCACCACGATATCGGCGCCGCGCACCACGGCCGGCAGGTCGCGGGTGCGCGAATGCGCCACCGTCACCGTGGCCGAGGCGCGCAGCAAGAGCTGCGCCATCGGCTTGCCGACGATGTTGGAGCGTCCGATCACCACCGCATTCAGGCCCGACAGGTCGCCCAGTTCCTCCTGCAGCAGCATCAGGCAGCCCAGCGGCGTGCAGGGCACCATCGCCTTGCCCCCGGTGGCCAGCAGCCCGGCATTGGCCAGCGTGAACCCGTCCACGTCCTTGGCGGTGGCGATGGCCTCGATCACCCGCGCCTCGTCGATATGGCCGGGCAGCGGCAGTTGCACCAGGATGCCGTTCACCGCCGGGTCGGCGTTCAGCCGCGCGATCAGGTCCAGCAGGTCGGCCTCGGCCACATCCGCCGGTAGGCGATGCTCGAAGCTGTTCATCCCGGCCTCGCGCGTCGCCTTGTGCTTGGAGCGCACATAGACCTGGCTGGCCGGGTCGTCGCCCACCAGCACCACGGCCAGGCCGGGGGTGATGCCATGCTCGGCCTGCATCCGCGCGACCAGGGCCGCCACCTTTCCGCGCAGCGCCGCCGCGCGTGCCTTGCCGTCGATGATCTTCGCGCTCATGCCTGCTTGTCTCCGTGGCTGCTGAGGTAACGGTCTTCCTGGGCGATGAAATGCGCCATCATCAGCCGCCAGACGCCTTCGACCAGATCGGGATCGACGCCTTCCGCGGCGGCCAGGGCGCGGACATTGTCCACTACCTGCTCGACCCGGGTCTCGATCAGCGCCGGCAGCCCGTCGCGGGCCTTGATCTGGGCGGCGCGGTCGATCAGGCGCGAGCGTTCCGCCAGCATCGCCACCAGCCGGGAATCGAGCGCGTCGATGCGCGCCCGCAGCGCGGTCATGTCGCGGATGTCGTCCATCTGGTCCCCCATCCCTGCCGGCCGGCCGCCCGTCAGGGCCGGCGCAGGTGCTTGTCGATATAGGCCCGCAATTCCTCGATCTCCAGCCGGGCCTCGGCCAGCGCGGCCTGGCTGGCGGCCAGTTCGGCGCCCAGCGCCGCCTCGCGGCTGTCGAGCCGGGCCAGCGCGTCGTCGCGGGCCGCCTCGGCGCGCATCAGCTGGCGCGCGGTCTGGGCGATCTCGTCCAGCTCGACGCGGGCGCTGCGCCCCAGCCGCGCCAGCACCGCGCCGACCAGCCAGCCCAGCAGGAAGGCGGCCATGAGGGCGACGGCGGTGGCGATGATCAACTGGTTGCGGTCCATGCCTAGTCCAGCGCGGGGCGTTGCGGCGGCCGGTCCGGGTCGTCGGCCGGCGTCTCGCCCGCGCTATAACCTGGGGCGGCGCCGGGGGGAACCTCCGATGCGGCCTCGGCATCGCCACCCGTGGCGCTATCGCCCGCAGCGGGCGGGAGCCGGGGACCGGCGGCGGCAGCCGGCGCCGCTGTGGCGGGTTCCGCGGGTGGGCTTTCCGGGGCCGCCTCTGCCTCGGCCGGGGCGGCCGGGTCGGGCGCTGCGGCGGAATCGGCTGCCTGTGCCGGCACGGTCTCCCCCTCGGGCGCGGCGGGCGCCTCCGTCTTCGGGTCGCCTTCTGCGGGGGCGGGGGCATCCGCCGCCTCGCCAGTCCCGGCCGGGGTGGCGACACGGCCGGTGCCCGGCTCGATCCATGAGCCCGCCTCGACCTCGGCGCCCTTCTCCGGCCCGGTGGGGGCACCGGTTTCCGGGGGGTCCTCGCCGGTGACGCCGGTGATCAGCTCGCCCGGCTCCGGCGCCGCCTCGGTCACCGGCTCGGCCGAGACCAGCCGCATCTCGATGCGGCGGTTCTGTTCGCGGCCGGCCTCGGTATCGTTGCCGGCGATGGGCTGCGATTCGCCATAGCCATGCGCGGTCAGGTTGGCGACCGCCAGCCCGGCCTCGTGCATCGCCGCCAGCACCGCATCGGCGCGCTTTTGCGACAATTCGGCGTTGAAGCTGTCCGAGCCCTGCGAATCGGTATGGCCGCCGATCTCGATGCGGTAATCGCCGCAATCGGTCATGGCGCGGCGCAGCTCGGCTAGCGTGGCGGCGATGTCGCCCTCGAACTCGGCGCTGGAGGGGGCGAAATGCAGCTTGGCGGCGTCCAGCACCGCATTCAGCCGCGCCACGCAGGCCTCGCCGTCCGGCAGCCCGAGATCGGGGTCGAGGCGGCGGTCATAGGCCAGCCGGATCGCGTAGCGCGCACCTGCGCCCAGCCGCGAGGCCAGCTTGGCCGTCACCGCCGCCGCCGCCTCGGGATCGCCCGAGACGCCCTCGATCTGCACCAGGTCCGGGGTGACCACGACCGAGCCGGTGGCCAGCATCGACAGCGCCTCGATGCCGGCGACGACGCGCACGGTCCAGCCGCCGGGGGCGTTGGCATCGCTTTCCAGGGCCGATTCGATGGCGCCGAACCGGGCCCGGGCCACGGTCTCGACGGCGGCGCGCATCTGATCGTTGCTGGTGCGGCCGCGCAGCCGGGCCGGGCCGTCGAGGCTGCTGCGGGTGGCGCTGAACTCGATGGCGCTGGTCGCGGTCGAAACCGGCTCGATCCGCTGCGCGCTCAGCCGGTAGGGCTGGGGCAGGGCGGTGCGCAGCCGTGCCACGGCGGCGTCCAGCGCCTCCGGCGCGATGGTGGGCGGCACCTCCAGCGCCACGGCGCGGTCGGACAGGGTGACCGAGCCGGCGCCCAGCTGGCCCAGCGCGGCGATGGCCAGGGCGGCGGCATGACCCCAGTCGGCATTCGGGGCGCCGATGCCCAGCGCGCAATCGTCGGGCGGCGCACCCAAAGCCGCGGCCGCGGCGATGATGATGTCGCGCGCCTCCGGGCTGTCGGCGGCGCAGGTCTCGAACCGGCCGCCCTCGCCGTCCAGCACATAGCGCAGGGTGAAGGGCGCGATCACCGGCAGCGGGGCGCGGATGTCCATGCTCAGCGCCACCTCGGCCGGGCGGGCGGCCAGCAGCGCCTGCTCGATTCGCGCCTTCTCGCGCGCGTCGGCGGCGATGGCCGAGACCGAGACCGCCCCCGGCTGCACCGAGATCTTGGCCTGCCGGGCGATGGCGACGGCCTCCAGCCCGAAGGCGAAGGAGGCCGGCCAGCTCTCGGCCACCGGGTTGTCGGCGCTGGCCAGCAGGTCCGAGACCTGCGGCGCCCCGGCTCCGGTCAGCGCGGCGATGGCGGCGGCGCGGTCGGTATCGGCCGGGACCAGCCCGACCAGCGACACCCCGTCGGCATTGGCCAGGATCTCGACCCCGAAGGGCGGCGGTGGCGGGGCTTCGGGCAGGGTGACGGCGATCTCGTCGACGATGCGCAGCGGCGCCACCACCTCGCTGACCGCGGCGATGGCGCGCAGGCGGGCGGCCTCGTCGGGGGCGGTGCCGGTCAGCGTCAGGCGCAGCCCGTCGGCCTCGGCGCCGGCCCAGTCCTGGCCCGCTTCCGCCAGCGCGGCGCGCACGGCGGCATTGGCCCGCGCCTCGACCTG
This sequence comes from Paracoccus sp. (in: a-proteobacteria), assembly GCA_040392885.1. Lineage (GTDB taxonomy): Bacteria > Pseudomonadota > Alphaproteobacteria > Rhodobacterales > Rhodobacteraceae > Paracoccus. The sequence continues at coordinate 11,625 of JBEBVF010000084.1, forward strand.
ATCGGCGGCGACCTCGGCGCCCAGCCAGGCGCCGGTGCCGGCCAGGCCCAGCACTGCGACACCGGCCAGCCGCAGCAGGTTGCGGCGGCGGCGCCGGCGGGCGGGGCCGGGGTCGTGATGGGGATCAGGATCATGGGCGCGCGTCATGGCGGCATGAATTAGGCTGCGCCCGCGCCCGGCGCAATCGCCGCCGCGCGCCCCCGCGCGGAAAGCGGCCGTCGCCGGAGGGAGGCGCGGCAGGCCAAGGGACGGCGCAAGCGGTTGATTACAAAGCAAAATCCCCGGACGGGGCCGGGGGTTGAACTTGACGTGAGCGGGTGCGCGGTTTCAGCGCCGGCGGTCGCGGCGGCTGTTCATCGGCTGGAAGGCCACGCCGACATGGGCCTCGCAATAGGGTTTCCCCGGCACCGAGGGCAGGCCGCAGAACCAGAACTTGTCCGTCGCCGGATCGCCGATCGGCCATTTGCAGGTGCGCTCGGTCAGCTCCATCAGCGTCAGCTTGCGCGATTTCTTCTCGATCTCGCGCACCGAGGCCAGCGCCTCCGGGCTGATCTCGTTCGCAGAGGGCTGCGGCGGCAGCGGCTGGCCGGCGGGCACGATCGGGCGGCGCGCCGGGATCGTCGGCACAGCCTCGGCCGCCGGCTCGGGCGCGCGCGGCGCCTCGGCCTCGCGCGGTTCGGCGGCGGCGGTTGCGGCGGGACCGGCGGGACCGGCGGCCGGCGCGGCGCTGGCGGGCGCGGGCTACTCCGCCGGCTTCTCGGCGGTGCGGGGCCGGGCGGGCTCGCGTGCGGCGGCCGGTGCGGC
>JBEBVF010000085.1:0-12110 GCA_040392885.1 Paracoccus sp. (in: a-proteobacteria)
AGACCTGCATCATCGTCGACGACATCTGCGACACCGCCGGCACGCTGTGCAAGGCCGCGCAATTGCTGGTCGATCACGGCGCCGCCGAGGTCCATGCCTATATCACCCATGGCGTCCTGTCCGGCCCGGCGGTCGAGCGGATCGAGAATTCGGTGATGAAGACGCTGGTCATCACCGATTCGATCCAGCCTTCGCCGCGTGTGCTGGCGGCCCGCAACATCCGCATCGTGCCCACCGCGCCGATGTTCGCCCAGGCGATCATGTCGATCTGGAACGGCACCTCGGTCAGCTCGCTGTTCGAGATGGAGACCCTGCAACCCGTCTATGAGGGGCTTTACAGCGGCGCCGCCGTCGCCGTCTGACCATGCCGCCGCTGCCGGAGCTGCCCCAGCTGCCGCCCTCCGTGACCGCGCTGGATGCGGCGGCGGTGCTGTTTTTGCTGCTGGCCTGGCAGGTCTGCGGCTGGCTGATCGAGAATCCGCCCGCCTGGCGGCCCTCGGTCACGGCGCTGATGCGGGCCTATCGGCGCGAATGGATGCAGCAGGTGGTCAGCCGCGACCCGCGGGTGTTCGACGCCTCGATCATGGCCAGCCTGCGCGAGAGCACGGCCTTCTTCGCCTCCACCACCATGATCGCGCTGGGCGGCGGCGTGGCGCTGATCGGCAATGTCGAATGGCTGCGCAACCTGGTCGGGCAGTTCGATGTCGGCCGCGGCGCCGTCGAGGCCTGGGATGTCAAGATCATGCTGGCGCTGGTGCTGGTGGCGCGGGCCTTTCTCAGCTTCGTCTGGTCGAACCGGCTGCACGGCTATTGCGCCATCGTGATGGCGGCGATTCCCAATGACCGCAACGATTCGCGCTGTGCGCTGCGGGTGCGGCAGGCGGCCGAGCTGAACATCGCCGCCGCGCGCCATTTCGGCGCCGGGCTGCGCACGGTCTATTTCTCGCTGGGGGCGCTGGGCTGGCTGATCGGGGCGTGGTGGCTGCTGGCGACGACGCTGGTGGCGATCTGGTGGGTGATGATGCGCGAATTCGCCTCGCTGTCGCGGCAGATCATGGCCGAGGGCGGGCTGCCCCCGGAGGCGCTGCGCCGCTGATCACTCGGCGGCCTCGGGCGGCTCCTTCATCTGGAAACCGTGCTGGATCTGGTCATAGGGCGCGACCGGATATTCGCCCGAGAAGCAGGCGTCGCAATATTGCGGGCGGTCGTTGTTGCGCCCGCCGGCCTCGCCCACCGCCCGATACAGCCCGTCGAGTGAGATGAAGGCCAGCGAATCGACGCCGATCCAGTCGCGCATCTCGGCCGGCGACATCTGCGCCGCCAGCAGCTTCGAGCGTTCGGGCGTGTCGACGCCGTAAAAGCACGGCCAGGCGGTCGGCGGTGAGGCGATGCGGAAATGCACCTCGGTGGCCCCGGCCTCCAGGATCATGTCCTTGATCTTGCGCGAGGTGGTGCCGCGCACCACCGAATCGTCGACCAGCACGATGCGCTTGCCGGCGACCATGGCCCGGTTCACGTTCAGCTTCAGCCGCACGCCCATGTCGCGGATCTGCTGGTTCGGCTCGATGAAGGTGCGGCCGACATACTGGTTGCGGATGATGCCGAGGCCGAAGGGAATGCCGGATTCCTGCGCATAGCCGATGGCGGCCGGGGTGCCCGAATCGGGGACCGGACAGACCAGATCGGCCTCCACCGGCGCCTCGCGGGCCAGTTCCACGCCGATCTGGCTGCGGGTCTCGTAGACCGAGCGCCCGCCATAGATCGAATCGGGGCGCGAGAAATACACATGCTCGAAGATGCAGAACCGGCTCTGCGGGGGACCGAAGGGGCGCTGGCTCTCGACCTTGCCCTTGGAGATGACGACCATCTCGCCCGGCTCGATCTCGCGCTCGAAACGGGCGCCGATGATGTCGAGCGCGCAGGTTTCCGAGGCCAGCACATAGCCTTCCTCGCCCAGCCGGCCCAGCACCAGCGGCCGCACGCCCAGCGCATCGCGCACCCCGATCAGCTTGGTGCGGGTCATGGCGATGATCGAGAACGCCCCCTCCACCCGGCGCAGCGCGTCCTTCATCCGCTCGGGGATCGAGCGCTGGATGGAGCGCGCCATCAGGTGGATGATGCATTCGGTATCGCTGCCCGACTGGAAGATCGAGCCGCGCTCGATCAACTCGCGGCGCAGGGCCTCGGCATTGGTGATGTTGCCGTTATGGGCGACGGCACAGCCGCCCATGGCGAATTCGCCGAAGAAGGGCTGGATGTCGCGGATGGCGGCGCCCTTGCGCCCGGCGGTGGAGTAGCGGACATGGCCGATGGCCAGCGAGCCGGGCAGGGTGGCCATCACCTCGGGCTTGGTGAAGTTGTCGCGCACATAGCCGAAGCGGTGGGCGCTGTTGAAGCCGCCCTCCGGGTCGTAGCTGATGATGCCGCCCGCCTCCTGGCCGCGATGTTGCAGCGCATGCAGGCCCAGTGCCACGAATTGCGCCGCATCCGCCGCGCCGATCACGCCATAGACGCCGCATTCCTCGTGCAGGCGATCCGAGTCGAAGGGATGGGACAGGAAAGGCTGCATCTGGCTGGGCACGGCGGACCTCGTGAGGCGCACAAAAAAGGGGGGCTGCCCCGCACATAGGTGGCGCGGGGCAAAAAGTCACGCCCCCGCCGTGGCGGCGGGGGCGTTTTTCGCGGCCTCGGCCGGCCTCAGTTCGCGGGCGCGGTGGGGGCGGCGGGCGCCGCCGGGGTCTCGGTCCCGGTCGAGACGGCGCTTTCGGCGGTGCAGGCGGCGGTGAACTGGTCAAAGCGCGCCTGCAGCCAGGTCGGCACGTCCTGCGGCATCGACTGGTTCAGCTGGGCGCTGATGCTGTCGAAGATGGCGGCCGAGCGCGAATTGTCCACCATGTCGATCTGCCGCTCGCCCTGCACGCGGTCATAGACCAGGAAGGCGATGGCGACGATCAGGATGCCGCGGGCCACCCCGAACAGGAAGCCCATCGCCTGATCCACGCCGCCCAGCGCCGAACGCTGCACGACCGAGGAGAACAGCGGCGTGATGATCGAGAACACCACCAGCGCGCCGGCCAGCACCACCGCGAAGGCGGCGATCAGCGCCAGCTCGCAGCTGTCGCCGAGGAATTTCGACAGCACCGGCAGGTTCTGGATCATCGGCCGGATCGATTCGGCAAAGATGAAGGCCAGCACGGCCGCCGCGATCCAGCCCAGGATGGCCAGCGACTCGCGCACGAAGCCGCGGGCATAGGCCAGGATCGCCGAGATGACGATGATCGCGGCGACGATGAGGTCGATAGTGGTAAAGCCGTCCATGCCTGTGCCCTGCTTCCCGCTGTTGGGGCAGCCTCAGCCGGCGCCGAACATCTCGCCCACGAAGCGGGTGAGGTCGGCGCTGCGGATCAGCCGCATCTGTCCCTCGCCCTCGACCTTCTGGGTTTCGGGCAAAATCGCCTGCGTGAAACCAAGTTTTGCCGCCTCTTTCAACCTGTTTTCCGCCTGGGCCACCGGACGCAGCGCCCCGGAGAGGCTGATTTCGCCGAAGATCACAGCTTCCGCGGGTATCGCCACGTCTTCCCTCGCGCCCAGCAGGGCGGCGGCGATGGCCAGGTCGGCGGCGGGTTCGGTGACCCGCATGCCCCCGGCGACGTTGAGGAAAACGTCGAGGCCCGCGAAGGGGATGGCGCAGCGCGCCTCCAGCACCGCGAGGATGGTGCTGACCCGGCCGGAATCGAGGCCGACCACCGTGCGGCGCGGGCTGGCCAGCGTCGAGGGCGCCACCAGCGCCTGGATCTCGGTCAGCACCGGCCGCGTGCCCTCGATGCCGGCAAAGACCGCCGCGCCGGGCACGGGCTGGCCGCGTTCGGACAAAAACAGCGCCGAGGGGTTGGAAACCTCGGCCAGACCGGCGCCGGTCATCTCGAAGACGCCGATCTCGCCCGCCGGGCCGAAGCGGTTCTTGACGCTGCGCAGGATGCGGAACTGGTGGCCGCGTTCGCCCTCGAAATACAATACCGTATCGACCATATGCTCGACGACGCGGGGGCCGGCGATCTGGCCCTCCTTGGTGACATGGCCGACCAGAACCACCGCCGTGCCGCGCGATTTCGCAAAGGTCACCAGCTCATGGGCGACGGCGCGGACCTGGCTGACGCTGCCCGGCGCGGCCTCGACGGTATCGGACCACAGGGTCTGGATCGAATCGATGATGGCGAGGTCGGGACGGGCGGCGTCCAGCGTGGTCAGGATGTCGCGCAGCCCGGTCTCGGCGCCCAGCCGCACCGGCGCATCCGTCAGCCCCAGCCGCTGGGCGCGCATGCGGATCTGCGCCGTGGCCTCCTCGCCGCTGAAATAGACCGCCTGCGCCCCTGCGCGGGAAAACGCCGCCGCCGCCTGCAAAAGCAGCGTGGATTTGCCGATGCCGGGATCGCCGCCGACCAGGATGGCGCTGCCCTCGACCAGCCCGCCGCCCAGCACCCGGTCCAACTCCGCTAGCCCCGACTCGCGCCGCGGCGGCGGTGCCTCGGCGGCGTCGAGCCCGGTCAGCGCCACCAGCTGGCCCTTGGCGGCGCCGAGGCCGCGGCCGGCGGGGCCCTGCGACAGGGGCGCCTCCTCGGTGATGGTGTTCCAGGCGCCGCAGGCATCGCAGCGGCCCGACCATTTCGGATGGCTGGCGCCGCAGGCGGTGCAGGTGAAGGTGGTGACGGGCTTGGCCATGCCGCCTGTTTGGCGCAAGCCCCCGGCCGGGGCAAGCGGCTGGAAGCGGGCGGCGTTTCGTGGCACACCCGCCGCATCGGAACGAAACGGGGGCAAGGCGCATGGGCGAGGCATTCGGCAAGGGCTGCCATCTGCATCTGATCGACGGCTCGGCCTTCATCTTCCGCGCCTATCACGCGCTGCCGCCACTGACCCGGCGCAGCGACGGGCTGCCCATCGGCGCCGTGGCCGGGTTCTGCAACATGCTCTGGCGCTATGTCGAGGACGGCTCGGGGGCCGATGCGCCCACCCATGCCGCGGTGATCTTCGATTTCAGCTCCAAGACCTTCCGCAACGAGATCTATCCGGCCTACAAGGCCAACCGGCCGCCGCCGCCCGAGGACCTGCGCCCGCAATTCCCGCTGACCCGCGAGGCCACGCAGGCCTTCAACCTCGCCTCGATCGAGATCGAGGATTACGAGGCCGACGACATCATCGCCACGCTGGCGGCCCAGGCGCGCGATGCCGGCGGGCGGGTGACGATCATCTCCTCGGACAAGGACCTGATGCAGCTGGTCGGCGGCGGGGTCGAGATGCTGGACCCGATCAAGGCCAAGCGCATCGGGCGCGACGAGGTGATCGAGAAGTTCGGCGTCCCGCCCGAGCAGGTGGTGGCGGTGCAGGCGCTGGCGGGCGATCCCACCGACAACGTGCCCGGCGCCCCCGGCATCGGCATCAAGACCGCCGCGCAGCTGATTGCGGAATATGGCGACATCGAGACCCTGCTGGCCCGCGCCGGCGAGATCAAGCAGCCCAAGCGCCGGCAGAGCCTGCTGGACCATGCCGAGCAGATCCGCATCTCGGAACGCCTGGTGACGCTGGATGCGGCCACACCGCTGAATTTCGGGCTGGAGAGCCTGGAGATCCGCGATCCCGAGCCGGAAACCCTGCTGCATTTCCTGACCCGGATGGAGTTCAGCACCCTGACGCGGCGGGTGGCCACCCGCTTTGGCGCCACGCTGCCCGAGCCGGCCGCCACCGCCGAGGCCGTGCCGCAGCCGGGCGGCGGCGCGCCGCCCGCCGCCGTCGGTCCGGCGCAGCCCGCCTGGCCCGCCATCGACCGCGCCGCCTATGCGGTGATCCGCGACGCCGCCACGCTGGCCGGCTGGATCGCCCGGGCGCAGGAGGCCGGGGCGCTGGCCATCGACACCGAGACCACCTCGCTCAACGAGATGCAGGCGCGGCTGGTGGGGATTTCCATCGCGGTGGGGCCGGGCGAGGCCGCCTATATCCCGCTGAACCATGTCGAGGGCGAGGCCGACCTGTTCGGCGGCGGCGCGCGCGCGCCCGGCCAGATGGACGAGGCCGAGGTGCTGGCCCGGCTGCGGCCGGTCCTGGAGGACCCGGCGGTGCTGAAGGTGCTGCACAACGCCAAGTATGACTGGAAGATCCTGGCCCGCCACGGCATCCGCATGGCGCCGGTCGAGGATACGATGCTGCTGTCCTATGCCCTGCATGCGGGCCTGCACAATCACGGCATGGACGAGCTGGCGCAGACCTATCTCGGCCATCTCTGCCTGCCGATCAAGGAGCTGATCGGCTCGGGCAAGGCGCAGATCACCTTCGACCGGGTGCCGCTGGACAAGGCGGCGGGCTATGCGGCCGAGGATGCCGACGTGACCTGGCGGCTGTGGCAGACCTTCCGCCCGCGCCTGCACGAGGCGCAGGTGACCACCGCCTACGAGGTGCTGGAGCGGCCGATGATCCCGGCGCTGGCCGGGATGGAGATGGCCGGCATCCTCATCGACCCGGCGCATCTGTCGCGCATGTCCGGGGCCTTTGCGCAGAAGATGGCGGCGCTGGAGGAGGAGGCCCGGCAGGTCGCGGGCACGCCCTTCAACCTGGGCTCGCCCAAGCAGCTTGGCGACATCCTGTTCGGGCAGATGGGCCTGCCTGGCGGCAAGCAGGGCAAGACCGGCGCCTGGTCCACATCGGCCGACGTGCTGGAGGACCTGGCGGCGGAGGGCAGCGAGGAGGGGCGGCGGCTGGCCGGCCTGATCCTCGACTGGCGGGCGATGTCCAAGCTGAAATCGACCTATACCGACACGCTGCCGCGTCATGTCGACCCCGATACCGGCCGCGTCCATACCTGCTATTCCATCGCCGGGGCGCAGACCGGGCGGCTGGCCTCGACCGATCCCAACCTCCAGAACATCCCGGTGCGCACCGAGGAGGGGCGCCGCATCCGCGAGGCCTTCATCGCGCCGCCGGGCCGGGTGCTGGTCAGCCTCGACTACAGCCAGATCGAGCTGCGCATCCTGGCGCATGTCGCCGATATTCCGGCGCTGAAACAGGCGTTCCGCGACGGAATCGACATTCATGCCATGACCGCCAGCCAGATGTTCGGGGTGCCGGTCGAGGGCATGGACCCGATGATCCGCCGCCGGGCCAAGGCTATCAATTTCGGGGTGATCTACGGGATTTCCGGCTTCGGCCTCGCCCGCAACCTGCGCATCCCGCGCGCCGAGGCGCAGGCCTTCATCGACACCTATTTCCAGCGCTTCCCGGAAATCCGCGCCTATATGGACGACACCATCGCGCGCGCCAAGGCGGACGGGTTCGTGACCACGCTGTTTGGCCGCAAGATCCACACGCCGGGCATCAACCAGACCGGCCCGGCCGCCGGGGGGGCGCGGCGCGCGGCGATCAACGCGCCCATTCAGGGCGCCGCCGCCGATATCATCCGCCGGGCGATGATCCGCATGGACCCGGTGATTGCCGGCATCGACGCGCGGATGCTGCTGCAGGTGCATGACGAACTTGTGTTCGAGGTCGCCGAGGCCGAGGCCGCGGACCTGATCGCCGCCGCCCGCCGGGTGATGGAGGGCGCGCCCGAGCCGGCCGTGCGCCTGAACGTGCCCTTGGTGGTGGATGCGGGGCAGGGCGCCAACTGGGCCGAGGCGCATTGAGCCCGGACCCCTTCCGCGCGGCCCCGCCGGACCCTGCGTCGGGCGGGTCGCGGGGCCGCCGGCATTTCCTTGCCAAAACCCGCAGGCGGCCTTAGGTTGCGCGCCGATCCGCGCGGGCGCCATTGTCCGTGGCACCCGCATTGACTGGAAGGAAATCCGATGCTCGTGACCCCCGCCTACGCACAGGCCGCCGCCGGCGGCGCCGGTGCCGCCGGAACCATCGCGCAGTTCGTCCCGCTGATCCTGATCTTCGTGATCATGTACATGCTGATGATCCGCCCGCAGCAGAAGAAGATGAAGGAACACCGCAACATGGTGGCCAATCTTCGCAAGGGCGACCAGATCGTCACCCAGGGCGGCATCCTCGGCAAGGTCACCAATGTCCGCGATGACGAGCTGGAGGTCGAGGTCGCGCAGGGCGTGCGCATCCGCATCGTGCGCAATGCCGTGCAGCACGTGATCAACAAAACCGCACCCGTCGCCGCGAACGGCTGAACCCGAGGCCGCCATCATGCTGCAAATGGAAACCTGGAAGCGGGTGGTTATCCTGCTGTTCACGGCGCTGATCGTGATGCTGGCCGTCCCCAACCTGTTCTATGGCCGCGTCGAGACACATAACGACGCGGTCAAGGCCGTCGAGCGCAGCGGCGGCACCGCCACCGCCCAGCAGGAGGCCGACATCGCGCTCTGGCCGTCGTTCCTGCCCTCGGGCCTGGTCAATCTGGGCCTCGACCTGCGCGGCGGCGCGCATCTGCTGGGCCAGGTGCATGTCGAGGAGGTCTACAAGGCCCGCATGGACAGCCTCTGGCCGCAGCTGCGCGACGCGCTGGTGGCCGAGCGCGACGCGCTGGGACCGATTCGCCGCATCGAGGCCGACCCGGCCACGCTGGTGGTCGAGATCACCAATGCCGACCAGATGAGCCGCGCGGTCGAGATTGCCCGCGGCCTGTCCTCGCCGGTCGTCACCCTCACCGGCGTCGGTCAGCGGGATCTGGACGTGTCCAGCGCCGGCAACCGGCTGACCGTGCAGCTCTCGGCGGCCGAAAAGGCCGCGACGGACGAGCGCACGATGCTCCAGAGCCTCGAGATCATCCGCCGCCGCATCGACGAGGTCGGCACGCGCGAGCCGACGATCGTGCGCTCGGGCGCCGACCGCATCGTGATCCAGGTGCCGGGCATCGGCTCGGCCGAGGAGCTGAAGCAGCTGATCGGCACCACTGCCAAGCTGACCTTCCACCCGGTCCTGGCCCGCGGCACCGACCCCAATGCCCGGCCGGGCGTCGGCAACATCCTGGTGCCCGCCGCCGACGAGCCGGGGGTCTATTACACGCTGGATGCCAGCCCGGTGGTGACCGGGGACGAGCTGGTGACGGCCGCCCCGGCCTTCGACCAGAACCGCCAGCCGGCGGTGGAATTCCGCTTCAACGCCCAGGGCGCCAAGGCCTTCGGCGCCTATACCTCGGCCAATATCGGCCAGCTCTTCGCCATCGTGCTGGATGACGAGGTGATCTCGGCGCCGGTGATCCGGGCGGCGATCATGGGCGGCACCGGCCTGATCTCGGGCAGCATGGATTTCGAGGAATCGAACCGGCTGGCCGTGCTGCTGCGCGCCGGCGCGCTGCCGGCCGAGATGACCTTCCTCGAGGAGCGCACCATCGGCCCGGAACTGGGCCAGGACAGCATCGAGGCCGGGCGGCTGTCGGCCATCGTCGGCACCGTCGGCGTCGTCGTCTATATCGTCGCCAGCTATGGGCTGTTCGGGGTGTTCGCCTCCATCGCGGTGCTGGTCAACGTGGTGATGATCCTCGGCATCATGTCGCTGATGGGGGCGACGCTGACGCTGCCCGGCATTGCCGGCATCGTGCTGACCGTGGGCACCGCCGTCGATGCCAACGTCATCATCTACGAACGCATCCGCGAGGAGTTGCGACGCATCAAGAGCGTGCCGATGGCCATCGACATCGGCTTCAAGGAGGCCATGTCGGCGATCATCGACGCCAACCTGACCAGCTTCATCGCCGCCCTGGTGATGTTCTTCCTGGGCTCGGGTCCGGTGAAGGGCTTTGCCGTCACCCTGACCATCGGCCTCGTCACCTCGGTGTTCACCGCCATCTTCCTGACGCGGTTGATGATCATCTACTGGGTCGAGCGGCGCCGTCCGACCGAGCTGGTCCTGTAAGGGGAAAAGTCATGGCATTCCGTCTGAAACTGGTTCCCGACGAGACCCATATCGACTTCTTCAGCATCCAGTGGCTGACCGCCGGCATCTCCATCTTCCTGATGGTGGCCTCGGTGGTCATCACCATGACCATGGGGCTGAATTTCGGCATCGACTTCAAGGGCGGCACCTCGATCCGCACCGAGAGTCCCAACGCCTTCGACGTGGCCGACTATCGCGGCGCGCTGTCGGATCTGGGCTTTGGCGACGTGTCGATCACCGAGGTCTTCGATCCCACCTTCGGCGCCGACCGCCATGTGGCGATGGTGCGCATCGCGCCCGAGGGCGATGCCGCCTCGATCACCCCGGAGGAGCTGAACAGCATCGAGGCCGCGTTGCACGAAGTCGATCCCGGCGTGCGCTTCGCCGCCGTGGAATCGGTCGGCCCCAAGGTCTCGGGCGAGCTGATCATGACCGCCTTCAAGGCGGTCAGCGCAGCGGCGCTGGGCATCCTGCTCTATATCTGGTTCCGCTTCGAGTGGCAGTTCGCGCTGGGTGGGGTCATCGCCCTGATCCATGACGTGCTGGTGACGGTGGGCATCTTTGCGCTGTTCCAGATCAAGTTCGACCTGACCACCATCGCCGCGCTGCTGACCATCCTGGGCTATTCGATCAACGATACCGTCGTGGTCTTTGACCGATTGCGGGAGAACCTGATCAAATACAAGACGGTGGCCCTGCGCGACATCATGAACCTGACGGTGAACGAGACGCTGTCGCGCACGGTGATGACCGCCATGACCACCGGCATCGCGCTGGGGGCGATGCTGTGGCTGGGCGGCGACGTGATCCGCGGCTTCGTCTTCGCCATGCTCTGGGGCGTGGTGGTCGGCACCTATTCGACGGTCTATCTGGCCAAGAACGTGGTGCTGTGGCTGGGCGTGCGCCGCGACTGGGGCGAAACCGCCGAGAAGAAGAAGGTCCCTGGCCCCTACGCGGACCTGCCCTGATGGCGATGGCGCCCGTCGATTTCACCGGGGCCGTGCCGATCGACGGCTACGGCCCCGGCTTTTTCCGTGTGGGCGGCAAGGTCTGGCACGGCGCGGTTCTGGTGCATGAGGGCGGCGTCATCCCCTGGGGCGGGCTCGGCGATCTGGCGGCGCTGGCGCTGCTGGCCGGCACCGCCGACCTGCTGCTGCTGGGCACCGGCGCCGAGATTGCCCGCGCCCCCGAGGCGCTGCTCGATGCCGCCGAGGCGCAGGGGCTGCGGGTCGAGGCCATGGCCAGCCCGGCGGCCGCGCGCAGCTACAACGTGCTGCTCTCCGAGGGCCGGCGCATCGCCGCCGCCCTGGTGCCGGTCTGATGCTGCGGCTGCGGGGCCTGGCCATCGGCCGCGGCGGCCGGCGGGTGCTGGAGGATGTGGCCCTCGACCTCGTGCCGGGCGAGGCCGTGCTGCTGCGCGGCCCCAACGGCATCGGCAAGACCTCGCTGCTGCGGGTGGTGGCGGGTCTGGCCCCGCCGCTGGCCGGGCAGGTGGAGATGGCGCCCGACCTGGTTGCCTATGCCGCCCATGCCGACGGGCTGAAATCCACGCTGACCGCGCAGGAGAATCTGGGCTTCTGGGCGCGGATCTTCGACCGTCCCGATCCGGCCGGCGCGGTGACGGCGGCGCTGGCGGCGCTGGGCCTTTCCGGCCTCAGGGACCGTATGGCGCATGAGATGTCGGCCGGCCAGAAGCGGCGGCTGGGCCTGGCCCGGCTGCTGGTGACGCGGCGGCCGCTCTGGCTGCTGGACGAGCCCACGGTCTCGCTGGATGTCGATTCGGTCGCCGGCTTCGCCGCGCTGCTGCGTGACCACCTGGCCGGCGGCGGCGCCGCGCTGATCGCCACCCATATCGAGCTGGGCCTCGCCGGTGCCCGCAATTTCGACCTGACGCCGTTCCGCGCCCGCTCCGGTGCCGGCGTGCAGACCGGCCGCCGGGCCAGTTTCGACGAGGTGTTCGGATGATCCCTTGCCCCGCCCCGTCCGGCTTGCCCGTATCCGGTCCCCATGCATCGGGCCGAGCCGGCGCGGCCTGCGGCTCGCGGCGCGGTGTGGCCCGCCGGGCCGGTTTCGACGAGGTGCGCGGATGAGCCCCCGCCCGAGCCTGCCCGGCCTGCGCCCGCCCGCGCGACCCCGCGGCGCCTGCCACGGCATCGCATACTCGCCCCGATCCGCCTCCGCTTCCGCCTCTCGCCCCGGTCCGCGTACCTCCGCAGGAACCCGCGGCGCCTGCCGCGCCATTG
>JBEBVF010000086.1:0-12027 GCA_040392885.1 Paracoccus sp. (in: a-proteobacteria)
TGCGCATTCCGGTGTTCAACCGCTGCTCGGCCACCGGCTGGGGCCAGACCAACGAATCGCTGCGCATCCACGAGCGCACGATGAGCGAGCAGACCCGGAACTTCCTTGCCGCCAACGGCAAGCGCATCCACGACAACGGCGACCTGCACCACATCCACATGTCCTATACGGACGGGAAGTATGACGGCAAATACCTGTTCATGCAGGACAAGGCCAACACCCGCGTCGCCCGGGTGCGCTGCGACGTGATGAAATGCGACGCCATCCTGGAGATCCCCAACGCCAAGGCCATCCACGGCATGCGGCCGCGCAAGTTCCCCGGCTCGAACTACATCTTCTGCAACGGCGAGGACGAGGCGCCGCTGGTCAATGACGGCACCACGATGGACGACGTGTCCACCTATGTGAACGTCTTCACCGCCGTCGACACCGACAAGATGGAAGTCGCCTGGCAGGTGCTGGTCTCGGGCAACCTCGACAACTGCGATGCCGATTACGAGGGCAAGTGGGCGTTCTCGACCTCCTACAACTCGGAAATGGGCATGAACCTGGCCGAGATGACCGAGTCGGAGATGGACCACGTGGTCATCTTCAACATCGAGGCCATCGAGAAGGCGATCGCCGAAGGCAACTTCCAGGAGCTGAACGGCTGCAAGATCGTCGACGGCCGCAAGGAGGCCAACAGCCAGTTCACCCGCTACGTCCCCATCGCCAACAACCCGCATGGCTGCAACATGGGGCCGGACAAGAAGCACCTGGTCATCAACGGCAAGCTGTCGCCGACGGTGACCGTGCTGGACGTGACCAAGTTCGACGCGCTGTTCAACGACAATGCCGACCCGCGCAGCTGCGTGGTGGCCGAGCCGGAGGTGGGCCTGGGCCCGCTGCACACCGCCTTCGACGGCCGCGGCAACGCCTATACCTCGCTGTTCCTGGACAGCCAGGTGGTCAAGTGGAACATCGAGGACGCCATCAAGGCCTATGCCGGCGAGGCCGTCGATCCGATCAAGGACAAGATCGACGTGCATTACCAGCCCGGCCACCTGAAGACGGTGATGGGCGAGACGCTGGATGCCCGCAATGACTGGCTGGTCTGCCTGTGCAAGTTCTCCAAGGACCGCTTCCTGAACGTCGGCCCGCTGAAGGCGGAAAACGACCAGCTGATCGACATCTCGGGCGACAAGATGGTGCTGGTCCATGATGGCCCCACCTTCGCCGAGCCGCATGACGCGATCTCGGTCGATCCGACGATCATGAACATCAAGTCGGTCTGGGACCGCCAGGACCCGATGTGGGCCGAGACCCGCGCCCAGGCCGAGGCCGACGGCATCGACATCGACGGCTGGTGCGAGGACGTGATCCGCGACAAGGACGATCCGACCAAGGTGCGGGTCTACATGACCTCGGTGGCGCCGAACTTCAGCCTCGAAAGCTTCGAGGTGAACGAGGGCGACGAGGTCACGGTGATCATCACCAACCAGGACGAGATCGACGACCTCACCCACGGCTTCACCATGGGCAACCACGGCGTCGCCATGGAGATCGGGCCGCAGCAGACCGCCTCGGTCACCTTCGTGGCGGCCAAGCCGGGCGTCTACTGGTATTACTGCCAGTGGTTCTGCCACGCGCTGCACATGGAGATGCGCGGCCGTATGTTCGTCAAGCCGAAGGCGGCCTGACCATGCGCCGGCTGTCCCTCGCTCTCGGTTTCGGCCTCGGCCTGGCGGCCGCCCTGCCCTCGGCAGCGGCGGAGCACCGGGTCGCGCCCTGCGAGGGCTGCCTGGCAACCGCCATCGCCGGGGCCGAACCCGGCGATGTGCTGCAACTGGAGGACGGCATCCACAAGGGTGCCGTCACCATCGACCGCCCGCTGACCATCACCGGCGGCCGCGAGGCGGTGGTCGACGGCGGGGGCCTCGGCACCGTCATCACCATCACCGCGCCCGACGTGACGCTGACCGGCTTTACCGTCACCGGCTCGGGCCATCGCAACCAGGACCTCGATGCGGGGGTGAAGATCCGCAAGGGCGCCGACCGGGCGCTGATCGAGGGGCTGCTGGTCACCGGCAACATGCACGGCATCGACGTGCATGGCGGCCGCGACAGCCGCGTGGTCGGCAACGAGATCATCGGCACCCAGAACCCGCGCATGAACGAGCGCGGCAACGGCATCTACATCTGGAACAGCCCTGGCACGCTGATCGAGGGCAACAGCATCCGCTATGGCCGCGACGGCATCTTCTCGAACACCAGCGCCGACAGCATCTATCGCAACAACGTCATGCGCGACCTGCGCTTTGCGGTGCATTACATGTATACGCAGCGCACCGAGGTCAGCGGCAACGTCTCGGTGGGCAACCATCTGGGCTTTGCGATCATGTATTCCGAGCGCGCGGTGGTGCGGGACAATTTCAGCCTCCATGACCGCGACCACGGGCTGATGCTGAACTATGCCAACAATGCCGACGTATCGGGCAATCTGGTGCGCGGCGGGCCGATCAAGTGCCTGTTCATCTACAACGCCCACAAGAACCTGATCTTCGACAACGTGTTCGAGGGCTGCACCATCGGCATCCATTTCACCGCCGGGTCCGAGCGCAACGTGCTGACCAACAACAGCTTCATGGGCAACCGCGAGCAGGTGCGCTATGTCGGCACCCGATTCATGGAGTGGAGCCATGACGGCCGCGGCAATTTCTGGTCGGACCATCCGGGTTTCGACCTCAACGGCGACGGCATCGCCGACGGCGCCTACCGGCCCAACGACCTGATGGACCAGATCCTGTGGTCGCAACCGGCGGCGGCGCTGCTGACCGGCAGCCCGGCCGTCCAGCTGGTCCGGTGGAGCCAGCGCAACTTCCCCGCCACCCTGCCCGGCGGCGTGCGCGACAGCGCGCCGCTGATGCAGCCCCATGCCATTCCCGTCCCGCCCGCGATCGAGGCCATGGAGGCCGAAGCCGCCGGGCGCTGGGACACAGGAACGAACGATGACTTCGACGCTGACAATCTCGAAACTCACTAAGCGCTTCGACGCGGTGGAGGCGCTGCGCGACGTGTCCTTCACGGTCGGCCCCGGCATGCGCGTGGCGCTGCTGGGCCATAACGGCGCCGGCAAGTCGACGATGATGAAGATCATCCTCGGCCTGATCCCGGCCAGCTCCGGTCAGGTCACGGTCTGCGATGCGGCGCCCGGCTCGGCCGCGGCGCGCAGCCAGGTCGCCTATCTGCCCGAAAACGTCGCCTTTCACCCCGCCCTGACCGGCGAGGAGATGATCCGCCAGTATCTCGCCCTGCGCGGCCTGCCGCAATCCGGGGCGCTGGCGCTGCTGGAGCGCGTGGGCCTGCATGACGCCGCCCGCCGCCGTATCGGCACCTATTCCAAGGGCATGCGCCAGCGCGTCGGCCTGGCGCAGGCGCTGATCGGGCGCCCGCGCCTGCTGGTGCTGGACGAGCCGACCTCGGGCCTCGACCCGGTGTCGCGGCGCGACTTCTATGCGCTGCTCGACGGGCTGGCGGCCGAGGGCGCCGCGATCCTGCTGTCCAGCCACGCGCTGACCGAGGTCGAGGCCCGCACCGACCGCATCCTGATCCTCGCCAGGGGCCAGCTGGTCGCCGAGGGCACCCTGCCCGAGCTGCGCCATCGCGCCGACCTGCCGGTGGCACTGCTGGTCACGCCGGCCGCGGGCGCGGGCGCCACGCTGGCCGCGGCCCTGCCCGAGGCCCGCGCGGGCGCCGACGGCATCCTGCGCCTGACCTGCGCCCAGAACAACAAGCTGCCGATGCTGGCCCGCATCGCCGGGCTGGGCGCGGCGGTCGCCGATCTCGACGTGATCCCGCCCAGCCTCGAGGACATCTACAGCCATTTCAGCCGGAGGGAAGGCCAATGATCCTTCGCATCCTCGCCCTCGCCGCCGGAGAGTTCCGCATCGCCCTGCGCAACCGCTGGGTGGCCATTGCCGCGGCGCTGATGGTGCTATTCTCGCTGGTGCTGGCCGCGGCCGGGGCGGCGCCGACCGGCGATATCGGTGTGGACCGGCTGTCGGTGACGGTGGCCTCGCTCACCTCGCTGGCGGTTTATCTGGTGCCGCTGCTGGCCTTGCTGATCAGTTTCGATGCCGTCGCCGGCGAGGTCGAGCGCGGCACCCTGCCCCTGCTGCTGACCTATCCGGTCTCGCGCCTCCAGATCCTGCTGGGCAAGCTGGGCGCGCATCTGGCCATCCTGACGCTGGCGGTGGTGCTGGGCTATGGCGCGGCGGCGCTGGCGGCGATCTGGACCGATTCCCGCGCCGTGGCCGGCCTGCCGGCGATGCTGCGCCTGGGATGGAGCTCGGTGCTGCTGGGCGCCACCTTCCTCGGCGCCGGCTATGCGCTCTCGGCGCTGGCGAGGCGGCCCTCGGGCGCGGCCGGCCTCGCCATCGGCCTGTGGCTGGGGCTGGTCGTGCTCTACGATCTCGGCCTGCTGGCGCTGATCGTCGCCGATGGCGGCGGCGCCTTCACCACCGGCATCCTGCCTGCCACGCTGCTGGCCAACCCGGCCGACGCCTTCCGGCTGTTCAACCTGTCGGCCTCCTCGGCCGCCGGCGCCGCCAGCGGCATGGGCGCCGCCGCCGCCTCGATCGCGCTGTGGAAATCCACCACCTCGGTCCTGGTCTGGCCGCTGATCGCGCTGAGCCTGGCCTGGCTGGCCTTCCGCAGGGTGACGCCATGAGGCCGCGGCTGATCCTGGTCCCGGTCCTGCTGGCGCTGGCTTTGCCGCTGGCCGCCTGCAAGGAGGAGGTGGTGCAGGACACCGCCCCGGTCGAGATTTCCGACGACACCATCGGCCATTACTGCCAGATGAATCTGACCGAGCATCCCGGCCCCAAGGCCCAGGTGCATCTGGAGGGCATCCCGGACCCGCTGTTCTTCAGCCAGGTCCGCGACGCCATCGCCTTCACCCGCGCGCCCGAGCAGGTGGCGCCGATCCTCGCCGTGCAGGTCAACGACATGGCCCGCCCCGGCGCCACCTGGGAGGTGCCGGGCACCGGCAACTGGATCGACGCCGGGAGCGCCTGGTTCGTGCTCGGCTCGCGCCGAGAGGGCGGCATGGGCGCGCCGGAGGCGGTGCCCTTCTCGACCCGCGAGGCCGCCGAGACCTTCCGCGCCGCCGAGGGCGGCACGCTGATGCGCCTGTCCGAGATTCCCGACGACATGGTGCTGGCCCCGGTCGAGGACATGGGCCTGTCCGGTGAGGACGGGGCCGACGACGCCGATTTCGAATCCCGCCTGCGCGCGCTGTCGCGCCACAAGGAGGCCGCAGAATGATCACCCGCCGCCGTTTCATCGCCATTTCGGCCACGCTGGCCGCCACATTGCCGGCGCTGTCCGCCCGCGCCCTGCCGCTGGCCCCCACCTGGACCGGGCAGGCGCTGGGCGCGCGCGCCTCGATCCGGCTCGACCACCCGGATGCCGAGGCCATCGCCCGCCGCGTCACCACCGAGATCGGCCGGCTGGAGGGCATCCTCAGCCTTTACCGCGCCGACAGCGCGCTGGCGCGGCTGAACCGCGACGGGCATCTGGAAGCCCCGCCCTTCGAGCTGCTGGACTGCCTCGGCATCGCCGGCGCGGTGCATGCCGCCAGCGGCGGCCATTTCGACCCCACGGTGCAGGCGCTCTGGGCCCGCTGGGCCGAGGCGGCGGTGGCCGGCAGGGCCGAGCCGGAGGCGGCGGCGCTGGCCGCGGCCCGGGCCGCGACCGGCTGGGAGGGGGTGCGGCTGGCGCCGGCGGCGATCACCCTGCGCCCCGGCATGGCGCTGACGCTGAACGGCATCGGCCAGGGCTATGTCGCCGACCGCATCGCGGCGCTGCTGGCGGCCGAGGGGCTGAACAACATCTTCATCGACACCGGCGAGTTCCGCGCCCTCGGCGGCCAGCCGGGCGGCGGCGACTGGCCGGTCACGCTGGAATCGGGGCCGCGGATCACCCTGGCCGACCGGGCGCTGGCCACCTCGGCGCCGCTGGGCACCACCTTCGACGAGGCCGGCCGGCTGGGCCATATCCTCGACCCCGAGGCCGGGCGGCCGGTGGCCAGCCCCTGGCGCTCGGTCTCGGTCAGCGCCCCGGATGCGGCGCTGGCCGACGCGCTCTCCACCGCCGCCTGCCTCTGCGGCTCGCAAGCCGAGGTGGCGGCGCTGCTGGCCCGGTTCCCGCAGGCGCGGCTGGAGGCATTGCAGGCAGCCTGAGGGGCGCCACACCGGCCCCGGCGCGGACCTGCGCGCCGGAGGGCGGCGCCGGCGGCGCCATCGCGGCCGGCGGGACGCGCCCCGGCGGATCTCACCCGCCGGTCTGGACGGTCACCACCACCGACATGCCGGGCGAGAGCATCCCGGCCAGCTCCTGCCCGGGATCGATGCCGATGCGCACCGGCAGGCGCTGGGCGATCTTGGTGAAGTTGCCGGTGGCATTGGTCCCGGCCAGCAGGCTGAATTCCGAGGCGGTGGCCGGCGAGAATGCCTCGACATGGCCGCCAAAGCGGCGCCCGTCCAGCGCATCCACGGCAATATCCACCTTCTGGCCGACGCGCAGGCCGCGCAGGCCGGTCTCGGTGAAATTCGCCACCACCCAGATCTCGTTGCCAACATGCGAGACCAGCGCCGTGCCCGCCGTCACATATTGCCCGACATGCGCCGAGACCTGCCCCAACCGCCCGGCCTCCGGCGCATGGATCTCGGTATTGGACAGATCCAGCCGCGCCAGCTCCACCGCCGCCTCGGCGCTGGCGATGTCGGCCTCGCGCGCCGTCACCTGTACGCGGGCGCTCTCGATGCTCTGCGCCTGCACGGCCAGCTGCGCCTCGGCCTGACGCACGGCCGCCGCCGCCTTCTGCGCCGCCAGCCCGGCCTGCTCGCGCGCGGTCTCGGAGCTGACGCCGCGCTCGGCCAGCTCGGCCGCGCGCCGGGAATCGGCCGCCGCGGTCGCCGCCGCGGCGCGCGCCGTGGCCAGCGCCGCCTCGTCGGCGCCGGCCACCGCCTCGGTCGAGCGCACGTTCTGCTGCGCCACCTGCAGCGCGGCACGGGCGGCGGCCAGCGCCGCCTCGGCCTGCGCCAGCTTCTGGCGATAGATGCGGTCGTCGATGCGCGCGATCAGATCGCCCTTGGCCACGGCCTGGAAATCGACCACCGCCACCTCGCTGACATAACCGGAAAGCTGCGGCGCCAGCGCGGTGACCTTGCCGCGGATATAGGCGTTCTCGGTCGTCGGCTGGGCCGGTGCAAAGGGCGGCAGATGCCAGGCGAACAGCACCAGCAGCACGCCGGCAAGGCCGATCACCGCGGCGATGACCGTGGGGAGGATATGGGATTTCGTCATGGGCGGGCCTTGCTGTCTGGCGGGATGGCTGACGGGGTGGCGGGGGCCGGATCGGCGTCAGGCGGCGACAGGCGCAGATGCAGCCGGTCGCGCAGCAGGTGCAGCAGCAGCGCCGCGCCCCCGGCCAGCGCGATCAGGAAGGTCAGGAAATACACGTCGTTATAGGCCATGACATAGGCTTGGATGCCGGCCTCCTGGGCGATCTGGGCCATGGCCTGCCCGCGCAGCAGGGCCGGATCGGCGATCTGCGGCGCCAGCTGTGCCGCCCGCGCCGCGATCGCGGCCAGGGTCTGGGTGCTGGTGGCCTGCAACTGCTCGGCCAGGGCCTGCAGATGCGCCGCCTGTCGCCAGTTGATCAGCGTGGTGAACGCGCCCGAGCCGAGCGCGCCGCCGATGCTCTGCGTCGAGAGGAACACGATCACGAAGGAGAGGATGTAGTTCGGCCCCTTCTTCAGCGCCGCCATCAGCCCGGCCATCATCGCCGGCGGCATGAACAGCATGCCGGCGACCCCGATCATGGCCTGGCTGATCAGCATCTGCGCGGGCCGGGTGTCGATGGTGGCATGCGAATCCATCCAGGCGCCGGCGGCGATCAGCGCCAGCGCCACCAGGTGGAACTGCGGCTCGCGGCCGGGCTTGATCCAGGCCACGCAGGCCAGCGCGCCGATCACTGTGGCCAGGCAGATCACCGCGAACAGCACCACCAGCTGCCCGGCGCTGACCCCCAGCACCTGGAACATGCGCGGGGCGCCGGCGCTCTGCTCCGACAGGATCAGCCGGAACAGGAACAGCGCCGCGGTCAGGTGCAGCATGGCCGGGCTGGCCAGCCAGCGCACGTCCAGCAAGGGGTTCTCGCGCCGGATCTCGATCATCGCCGCTGTCGCCAGCGCGGCGATCGCCGCCGCCAGCAGCCAGCCGATCCACGGCACCGCGGTCCAGAAATGGATCGGCCCCATGATGCAGCCGACCACCATGCCGCCGAAGCCGAAAGCGATCAGCAGGAAGCTGACCAGATCCAGCGGCTTGATGACCTTCTGATGTGGCACCGGGGTCAGCGGCAGCCGGAACACCAGCGCCAGCGACAGCACCGCCATGCCGAGGCCGGTGAGATGGATGCCGGCCAGCCCGCCATCGCCGATCAGCGGCGGCGAGACCACCCGCGCCAGCGGCGTGCCGATCATCATCGCGCACATCGCCATCGGCAGGCCGAAGCGCATCTTCCACGCCTGCGGCAGCGGCTCGAGGATATAGAGGAAGGCCAGCGACGACAGCGAGCCGGAGGCGATCCCGGCCAGGAACTCGATCACCACGGCCGAGCGCAGGTCGTCGGTCCACACGGTCAGGAACGAGACCAGCACATAGCTGACGATACCGACCTCGGCAAAGCGGCGCAGGCCGAACTGGCTGCGGATCTTGATCAGCATCAGCGGCAGCGACGAGCGCGGGATCAGATAGGCGGCCATCAGCCAGCTGGCCTCGGTGGTGGTGATGCCGAGATCGCCGGCGATGGTGGGAATGTTGACCGAGGAAAACCCCTGCCGCATGCCCTGCGCCAGCGCGATCACCAACCCCGCCGAGACATAGGCGAGGATGCGGCCGGGGCTGGAGGGCGGCGCGGCGGGGGCCGCGGGCGCCGGGTTTGCCCCCTCGGCCGCAGCGGTGCCTGGGCCCGGCGCGGGCTGCGACGCCGGGCCTGCCTCGGCTGCGGCGGCGCCCGCCGCGGCTTGCCGGGTGGATTTTTCCTCCTCCCTCGCCGAACGGGGCGGCGTCCCCTCGCCCTGGCCGGATGGCTCAGCCGCCGGAGCGGAGGCCGGAGCGGCATCGGCAACCGGGGCTGGCCGGGCTGAGGCCGTCTCGCCTTCGACAATCAGCCCCTCGGCCGCCGCCCCCTCGCCGCTGCCCGCCGGAGGCCGGAGCCGGTCCTGCGGGGCGGCGGACGCGGCAGCGCCATCCGTCGCAACCGGCGGAACGGAGGGCGTCGCCGGTAATGGTGCCCCGGAGCCCTGCCGGTCGCGCGGGGATGCGCCGCCCTCCGGCAACCCGGCCGTCTGTGGCGTCTGCGGGGATTTCATGGCTTGTTCAGCCCGGCCGCATTGTCGGCGATGCGCTCCAGCGCGGCGCGGATGCGGGCCTGATCCTCAGGGTCGATGCCCTCCAGCAGCCTGGCCCGCAACCGGTTCACATAGCCGGGGATCGGCCCCGAGCGCGCCCGCGCGGTCAGGAACAGCGCCCGCTTGCGCGCATCGCCGTCCAGCCCCCGCCGCTCGACCAGCCCGTCGCGCTCCAGCGCGTCGAGATGGCGCTTGAGGCTGGGCGCCTCGATGCCGATCGCCGCCGCCAGGTCGGCCTGGGTCACGCCCTCGTTGCGCGCCAGCGCCGACAGCACCCGCGCCCGGGAAAAGGTCAGCCCCATCTCGCGCACGCGGGCATCATAGTCGCGCCGCAATTCCTTCATCACGCGAAACAGCGCCTCGATCAGCAACGTGTCGTCCGGCATGGCCCACCCCGATTTACTTAGCGGGCTAAGTAATACGCATGATAACGGTCCGCAACCACCCGCCGCGGCCCGGCGCGCAGAAAATGGGCTGTCACATGGCAACGGCGGCACCGAGGCGGCGCCGCGGCCCAGCGCGGAAAGGAAAATGGTTCACCACCTCGATCGCCGCTCGCGGCCCCGCCCGCGCAGAAAATGGCTCGCGGGCGGAACGGGGAGCGGCCCCGGCGGGTTGGCCTCCTGCGTCCCCCGGGGGCGCGCCCGCAAAGCAAAGGAGGTTCCGATGTCCGCACCGCGAACCAATATCGAGAAACAGATGCGTCACCATCGCGGCCCGCTGATCGGCATGGCGGTGATCGTCGTGCTGGTGCTGCTGGGGTTCATCTGGTGGATCTATGACGAGGCCGACGACCCGGTCATGCCCGGCGACACCCCGGTCGAGGAGATGACCGAATCGCCGCCCGCCGACGCCGCCCCGGCCGGGACCACCACCGCGCCCGCACCGGCCACCGAGACCGCGCCGCAGACCGCCCCGGCCCCGAGCGGCGGCTGAGCGGCGGCCAAGCCTAGTCGGGCCTGAGGCGAGACTGCGACAGCAGCCCGCGCTCCTCCAGTACCGGATAGGCGATGGCGGCCAGCAGCGAGTTGACCTGCTTGAGGTCGCGGATGGTGTCGAGATGGATCGAACTGGTCTCGATCGACTGCGGGGTGCCGTCGCGCAGACGCTCGAAATGGGCGCGGCTGGTCTGCGATTCCAGCAGGCGCAGCCGGTCCTTTTCCTCGACCAGCCGGCGCGCGGTCTCCGGGTCGTGCGAGACCAGCACGTTGAAGGCCATGCGCGCATTGGCCAGCACCGAGGCGTGGAAGGCCAGCAATTCGCGCCAGCCCTCGGTGGTAAAGCTCAGCCCCAGCGCCTTTTTCTTGCGCACCAGCGCCAGCATGTTGCGCGAGAGGATGTCGCCCACCTGCTCCAGCTTGACGCAGGCGCCGATCAGCTCCTGGCTGCGCAGGGCCTCGGCATCCGACAGCTTGTTGCGCAGCACCCGCGCCAGATAGAGCTTGACGGCCGCATGGCGGCTGTCGACCAGATCGTCCAGCCCGGCCAGCGCCGCGATCTGCTCCTCCGAGGCGGATTCGTAGAGGTCGATGATCCGGGTCAGCATGACCTCGACGGTTTCGCAGATGCGCACCACCTCGCGGGTGGCATTGGCCAGCGCCTGGCTGGGCATGCCCAGCGCCGCATCGTCCAGCGCAGAGGGCGGCACGGTGGACAGCGCCTCGCCCCTGGCGGCCGGGGTGTCCAGCGCCACGATACGCTCGGACAGGCGATAGACCAGACCGGCCAGCGGCAGGCCGGCCAGCAGGATCAGCACGTTGAACAGGATATGGGCGTTGACGATGCGGTCGCCGGCGGTGGCGCCGACGAAGCCCAGATCGGGGCGGAAACCCATGATCAGCACCAGCATCAGGATGGAGCCGGCGCCGCGCATCAGCAGGTTGCCGACGGGAACCACGCGCACCGCCGGCTCGGCATGCCGGGTCAGCATCGGCGCGATCAGCGAGGAACCGAGATTGACCCCCAGCACCAGAACGATGCCGACCTCGGGCGGGATCAGCCCGCGTCCGGCCAGCGTCGCCATCAGCAGGATGGCGGCGATGGAGGACTGGAACAGCCAGGTGATGGCCGCGGCGATCAGGAACACGGTCACCGCGTCGCCCTTGAAGCGGTCGATGATCAGCGGCATCAGCGGGCTTTCGCGCAGCGGCTCGGCGGCCTCGCCGATCATTTCCAGCGACAGGACCAGCAGGCCGATGCCGATGAGGATACGGCCGACCTGACGCCATTGCCGGCGCTCGGTCGCCATGAACATGGTGGTGCCGGCGACGAGGCAGAGCGGCACCAGCAGCGTCAGGTCGAAGGTCAGCAGCTTGGCGACCAGGGCCGAGCCGATCTCGGCCCCGCGCACCGCCAGCTGCCCGGCGGCGCCCGACACGATACCCATGCCGGCGAAGGAGCCGACCAGCAGCGTCACCGCGGTCGAGCTTTGCAGGGCGATGGCCAGCCCGGTCCCGGCCAGCACCGCCATCACCGGATTGCGCATGGTGGCGCGCAGCCGGTGGCGCAGCACATCGCCATAGGCGCGTTCCACCCCGGTCTTCACCAGCCGCGTGGCATAGAGCATCAG
>JBEBVF010000087.1:0-11915 GCA_040392885.1 Paracoccus sp. (in: a-proteobacteria)
CGCAGGCGCTGACGGACCCGCCGCGCTGGCGCGGGCCGCTGGCGCTGCTGGTGGCGCAGGCGACGGGCGAACGGGCCGCCGCGCTGGCCCGCGCCCTGGCCGCGACCGACAGCCTGCCCCTGCTGCTGGCCGCCGCCGATCTGCTGGCGCCGCAGGTGCCCGAGGCCGCCGCCATCACCCGCAAACTGGCGCAGGCCTGCGCCCGCGGCGGCGCCCCCGCCGTCCTGCGCCGCCGCGCCGGCGCCGCGCTGGCCCGCCTGGGCGACCCGCGCGCGCTGGACGATCTGGTGGCGATTCCCGCCGGCAGCTATCCCATGGGCGGCGCGCTGCATCCGAATTCCGCGCCCGCGCATCGCGTGACCCTGGCCGGGTTCCGCATCGGCCTGACCCCGGTCACCTGCGCCGCCTATGCCCGCTTTGCCGACGAGACCGGCCGTCCCTGGCTCTCGCCGCTGGGCCGCGCGCCGGAGCGGACGAACCACCCGGCCACCGACCTGACCTGGCACGATGCCCGCGCCTATTGCGACTGGCTGACCGCGCGCTGGCGCCGCGAGGGCCGCATCGGCCCGGCCGAGACCGTCCGCCTGCCGACCGAGCGCGAATGGGAGGCCGCGGCGCGCGGCCCGGACGGGCTGACCTGGCCCTGGGGCGAGGCCTGGGCGCCCGAACATGCCAATGACGAGGAGACCGGCTTCAACGACACCTGCGCGGTCGGGCTGTTTCCCGAGGGCGCGTCGCCCTTCGGCTGCCTCGACATGGCCGGGCAGGTCTGGGAATGGTGCACGACGCTGTGGGGGCCCGACATGGCCGCGCCCGGCTTTCGCTACCCCTGGGCCAAGGACGGGCGCGAGGCGCTGGACGCCGCCCCCGCCATCCGCCGGGTGCTGCGCGGCGGCTGTTTTTCCTCAGGCCGCGCCAAGGCGAACGGCGTCTATCGCGGCAGCCTGGAACCCGCCGGCTTCTGGCGCGGCAACGGCTTTCGCATCGTCGTGGCCTGAGGCGGGGCGCCGGTCCCGCCCTTCCCCCGGCCCGGCCACGGCGGGATCGGGGCGAAAACCGCCGCGCACAATTCCGGCAACATCCGCGAAATCCGCTTCGGTCGACCCAGGCATTGCGATAAATTGCCGCAGGGAGAAGCGCGCGCGGCGGCCGTCATGCGCCGGATTGGAAAGACCGATGTCCTTTGGGGCCTCGTCTGGTTGTTGCCGGGAATGCTGTTCGGGATCTGATCGGGGATTGCGCAGAAATTCGTTTACGCCAACAGCCATGCCCACATGAATCTGGTCGGTTTCACGGTTTCCACCGCCTTCGGCCTGATTCATCGGCAATATCCGGGGCTTGCGAACAGCCGGCCGGCCGGGGCGCAATTCCGGATCGATCAGGCCGGCGCTGTGCGGCTGGTCGCCGGCAAGGCCAATGCCGATGGCGGCGGCGGCGGCATGCCGGTCAAGCCGGGCTCGCTGGTGGTGGCGGCCGGGGCGGCGCTGTTCCTGTGGCCCATCGTCACCTGCGACGGCGACTGAGCGGCTGCGACATTCTGCCCGTGGACGCGAACGGTGCGGCGGGCCTAGCATGCCGGCATTCATGTCCGTCGCTTTCGGGGGGAGGCCCATCATGCGGTCGCGCGACCATCTGCCTCTGGTCTATTCCTGCTCCGGCTGTTCCAGCGCCGCGCAGATGGCGAATTACCTGGCCATCCAGCTCGACCGCCGCGGCCTGGCCGAGATGTCCTGCATTGCCGGGGTCGGCGGCGACGTGCCCAAACTGGTGCGGGTGGCGACCTCGGGGCGGCCGATCATCGCCATAGACGGCTGCGTGCTGGCCTGCGTGCGCAACTGCCTGGCCCGCCACGGCGTCGAGGCCCGCGACTATCACCTGCTGTCGGATCACGGCGTGCGCAAGCGCTATCAGCAGGATTTCGACCGCGAGGAGGCCGACCGCGTGCTGGACGACATGGCCACGGCGCTGACCGCGCAACCGGCCGCGGTGGCCTGAGGCCTCACCGGACCGGGGCGGCGCGTCGGTGGGGCACCCGGCCCGGCTCAGGCGCCGCCCGGCAGCGGGTCGGCCTCGCATATCCGCCGGTGCAGCGCCGGCAGGTCGAGGCCGGAAAACCCCGCCCCCTCCACCCGGTCGAGCGCCCAGAGCACCTCGCGGGTGACCTCGCGCGGCGGCATCACATGGCCCTTGCCCCAGCGCTCCGGCTCGCCCACCCGCAGCAGCAGGTTGTCGGCCAGCACATCGGCCCCGGTCCAGTCCAGACCCATGCTGCGCAGGAAGGGCGTCACGTGATGGCCGGCGAATTCCGCATCGCCGCGGCTCTGGGTGATGACGAAGCGGGCGCCGGTCTCGGCGGCGGGCCGGGCCGGCAGCTCCAGAATGCCGGGAAAGCCGGCCAGCGGCGCCCCGTCCAGGGCCACGTCGCAGAACCGCTGCACCGCGATCCGGGCGTGATGGCCGCGGATGGTCGTGGTCGGCGCATTGACGAAGGCGGCCGAGCCGGGAAAGCGCTCGGTCAGCCACAGCGCCGGAAAGCCGCCGCCCGAACTGCCGACAAAGGCGATGCGCGCCGCCCCCGCCGCCCGCCGGGCCGCCGCGACCACCCGCACCAGCACCTCCTGCAGCGGCTGGCGGGACGTGCCCAGATACCAGCCCAGCGTCAGCTCCTGCGACAGCAGCAGCACCGGATCGGCCAGGAACAGCGCGCTGCCGGTGCAGAGCCGCGACTGGCCCACCCAGTTGAAGATCGGCAGCTTGCGGTCCGGCCGATGCGCCGCCGCGGCCGCGAAATACACGAACAGCGTGCCGCCGGTCCCTCGCCGGAACATGCCGTCAAAGGGCAGCCCGCCGAGGTCGATGCTGAACGGCTGCGACTGGCCGGCGAACCCGGCCTCGAAGGCGCCCAGATCGGGAAAGGCCAGCGGCTCGCCCCAGCGCGCAAAGTCACGCTCGCGCCGCGGCCCCGCTGCGGGCTGGCGCCACTGGCCGATAAGGGCGCGGGCCAGGCCGGCCTTGCTGGGGATTCGCATCGAGGGCATCCGCTGCATGCTGCCGCGACCGCGGGCGGGGTGGGAGGGGATTCTGCCCGGACATAGAATCCGGCGCCGGCCGGATCAATGCATCGCCGGCGGGACCAGCAGCGCTCCGCCGCCGCCGGCCGCGCCTTCAGCCGGCCATGCCGTCGCCGGTGCACCCGCCGGCCGCATCCATCGCCGCCAGCGTCGCCTCCCAGACCAGCAGGATCGAGGCATGGCGGTTGCGGAATTCGGCCGCCGGGCGCAGCACCTCCAGCGCGGTCCAGGGCGCGGCGGGCTCGGCGCCCTCGGTCAGCAGCGCGCGCATGGCGTCGCGGCCGGCGGCGATCGCCGCCCGGTCGGCGCCCAGAACCTGCGCCCCGAGCAGCGCGGCGCTGGCCTGGCCCAGCGCACAGGCGCGGACATTCTGGGCAAAGCGGCTGACGCGGCCGTCGCGGAGGTCCAGTTCCACCCCCACCGAGGAGCCGCATTGCGGCGCCCGGCGCATGGCGCGGGCCTGCGGCGCCTCCAGATGGCCGGCCAGCGGAATCTCTGCGGCCAGCGCCAGGATGCGGCGCGAATAGAGGCTCATCACATCGTCGCTCATGCCCTTGCCCCTCGCGCGCGAAACCGTCACCAAGGGGCGATATAGGTACAACGCGACAGGATTGCCATGTTCGACCCCGCCGGGCTGAAATTCGACGCGAACGGGCTGATCCCGGCCATCGCCCAGGACCACCGCAGCGGCGAGGTGCTGATGCTGGCCTGGATGAATGCCGCCAGCATCGCGAAAACGCTTGAGGAAAATCGCGTAACCTATTGGTCCCGCTCGCGCCAATCCTTCTGGACCAAGGGCGAAAGCTCCGGCCATACGCAGCGGCTGGTCGAGATACGGGTGGATTGCGACCGCGATTGCCTGCTGCTGCTGGTCGAGCAGGTGGGGCCGGCCTGCCACACCAACCGGCGCTCGTGCTTCTATACCGCGATCCGCGACGGCGCGGAGGTGGAGATCATGGCGCCGGAAGCCTGACCGCCCGACGCACATCCGCGGGCGTCCAGCCCTCGGCGCGCAGCGCGGCCAGGGCGCGGGCGTCGTCGCGCTTGGCCAGCCGCTTGCCGGCACCGTCGCGGATCAGCCGGTGGTGATGATAGAGCGGCCGCGGCAGCTCCAGCAGGCGTTGCAGCAGCACATGAATCCAGGTCGCCTCGAACAGGTCGGCGCCGCGGGTGACCAGCGTGATCCCCTGCGCCGCATCGTCGACCACCACCGCCAGGTGATAGCTGGTGCCCATGCCGCGCCGCGACAGGATCACATCGCCGATCTCCCGCAGGAATTGCGGGGCCTCCATGCGGTGCAGGCCCGGGCGGAGCGGGCCAGCCTCCTCGAAGGCCAGCGGCCCGGCCAGGGCCAGCGCCCGGGCGGCGTCGAGGCGGATCGCATCCTGCGGCCCGGCCTCGGCCATCGGGCGGGCGCGGCAGGTGCCGGGATAGATTAGCCCGTCCGGCCCGGCCATCGGGGCGCCTTCCTGCGGGGCCGAGAGCGCGGCGCGGATGTCGCCGCGCCGGCAGCGGCAGGGATAGAGGACGCCCAGCGCCTCCAGCCGCGCCAGCGCCGCGGCATAGGCCGGCAGGCGGTCGGACTGGCGCATGACCGGGCGCGGCCAGTCGAGGCCGAGCCATGCCAGATCCTCGAAGATCGCAGCCTCGTATTCGGGGCGGCAGCGTTCGCGGTCGATATCCTCGATGCGCAGCAGGAACCGGCCCGGAGCGGCCAGCCGCGCGGCCTCGAGCGCCGCAAAGGCATGGCCCAGATGCAGTCGCCCGGTCGGCGAGGGAGCGAAACGGGTTCTCAGCTCTGTCCCGCAAGCCATTGATTGAAATCATCCTTGGCGCGGTCGGTATAGGCGGGATAGCGATCCTTGCGCCCGCGGCGGCCGGATTTCGCCTCGACCGGGGGGAACAGGCCGAAATTGACGTTCATCGGCTGGAAGGTCTTCGCCTCGGCCCCGCCGGTGATGTGATGGACCAGCGCGCCCATTGCCGTGGTGCCGGACGGCGGCGGCAGGTCGCGGCCCAGCGCCTCGGCCGCGGCCATGCGCCCGGCCAGCAGGCCCATGGCGGCGCTTTCCACATAGCCCTCGACGCCGGTGATCTGGCCGGCAAAGCGCAGATGCGGCAGCGCCCGCAGCCGCATGCGGTCGTCCAGCATGGTCGGGCTGTTGAGGAAGGTGTTGCGATGGATGCCGCCCAGCCGGGCGAAGCGCGCATTCTGCAGCCCGGGAATCATCCTGAAAACATCGGCTTGCGCGCCATACTTCATTTTGGTCTGGAAGCCGACGATATTGTAGAGCGTGCCCAGCGCATTGTCGCGGCGCAGCTGCACCACGGCATAAGGCTTGACCGCCGGATCATGGCTGTTGGTCAGGCCCACCGGCTTCATCGGCCCGTGGCGCAGGGTCTCGCGCCCGCGCTCGGCCATGACCTCGATCGGCAGGCAGCCGTCGAAATAGCCCGCCGTTTCGCCCTCGTGGAACTCGGTCTTGTCGGCCTCCAGCAGGGCGTCGATGAAGGCCTCGTATTCGTCGCGGGTCATCGGGCAGTTGACATAGGCGCGGCGCTCGTCCTCGGTCTCGCCCTTGTCATAGCGCGACTGCCGCCAGGCAATGTCCATGTCGATGCTGTCGGCATAGACGATGGGAGCAATGGCGTCGAAGAAGGCCAGCGCCTCACTGCCGGTGGCGGCGCGGATCGCCTGGCCCAGCGCGGCCGAGGTCAGCGGGCCGGTGGCGATGATCCAGCGCCCGTCGCGGGGCAGTTGCGCGACCTCGCCGGGGGCGAAGCTGATCAGCGGCTCGGCCTTCAGCGCGGCGGTGACGGCTTCGGAAAAGCCGTCGCGGTCCACGGCCAGCGCGCCGCCCGCGGGCAGGCGGTGGCGGCCGGCCATCTCGATGATCAGCCCGCCGGCGGCCCGCATCTCCCAATGCAGCTGGCCGACGGCATTGTTGCGGTCGTCATCGCTGCGAAAGCTGTTCGAGCATACCATCTCGGCGCAGTTGCCGGTGCGGTGGGCGAAGGTGGCGACCGCGGGGCGCATCTCGTGCAGGACCACCGGCACCCCGGCGCGGGCGATCTGCCAGGCAGCTTCCGAACCGGCGAGGCCGGCGCCGATGATATGGACGGGCTCGGTCATCGCATCCCCTTTTCCTGCAACGGAAAAGGGCGGGGCCATCGCGGTCCCGCCCCCTCATCTGTCATGCCGTCAGACGGGGCCGGTCACTCGGCCTCGGCCTCGGCTTCCCCTTCGGCGGCCTCGGAGGAGACCAGGCCCGAGGGCGCGGCGATATTGGCGATGACGAAGTTGCGGTCGATGGTCGGCTTGACGCCTTCCGGCAGCACCACGTCATTGATGTGGATGGTGTCGCCGATCTGCTTGCCGGTCAGGTCCACGGTGATGTGGTCCGGAATGTCGCCGGCGGTCACGATCAGCTCCACCTCGGAGCGGACCACGACCAGCGTGCCGCCGCGCTTGAGACCGGGGCTGGCCTCGTGATTGACGAAGTCGACGTGGATGAACAGGTTGACCTTCGAGGTGCGGCGCAGGCGCATCAGGTCGATATGGATCGGCAGATCCTTGACCACGTCCTTCTGCACGCCGCGGCAGATGACGCGCACGTCCTCCTGCCCCTCGATCTTGAGGTTCCACAGCGTGGACATGAAGCGACCCGCGCGCAGCTTCGTCAGCAGCGGGTTGAATTCAAAAGCGATCGCCTGCGGTTCCTTGTGGTCACCATAGACGATACCGGGCACCTTGCCTTCGCGGCGAGCCTGGCGGGCGGCCCCCTTGCCTGTCCCCGCGCGTGCCTCGGCCACCAGATCCGGGATCTCCTTGGCCATGACTATATCCTTTCAGTTGCGTGAACCGCCATCCTCCAAGGGTGCATGACGGCAAGCCGCGCCTTTAGCAGCCCTGCGACAGAAAGCAAAGCCCCTGCGCGCCCTCAGGCGGCCAGCAGCGCCGGCAGCCACAGGATCGTCACCATGGTGACGCAGATCGCCGCCATGCCGATGGCGTCGGTCAGGGTCTCGCGGTTCAGGTCGGACAGCAGATCGGCCATGGAACTCCCCATTGTTCACATTTCGTTCCCAATGGGTGCCATGGCGAACCGGGCTTGTAAAGAACTTTATGGGAACATTCATCCGGCCCGGAGCAGGCGGATCGATTCGTCCTGGCCGGTCAGCCACAGCAGCACCCGCGCCGCCTGCCCGCGCGGCGATTCCAGCGCCGGGTCGGCCTCCAGCAGCGCGCGGGCGTCCTGCCGGGCCAGCGCCATCAGCCCGGCCTGCCGCTCCAGGTCGGCAATGCGGAATCGCGGCAGGCCGGATTGCGCGGTGCCGATCACGTCGCCGGCGCCGCGAATCGCCAGATCCTCCTCGGCGATGCGGAACCCGTCCTCGGTCTCGCGCAGGATCGCCAGCCGCCGCTGGGCCGATTCGGTCAGCGGCGCGCGATAAAGCAGGATGCAGGAGCTGGCGGCGCTGCCGCGCCCGACCCGGCCGCGCAGCTGGTGCAGCTGGGCAAGGCCGAAGCTCTCGGCGCGCTCGATGACCATGATCGTGGCCTCGGGCACGTTGACGCCGACCTCGATCACCGTGGTCGCCACCAGGATCTGCGCCCGCCCGGCGGCGAAATCGCCCATCGCCGCATCGCGGGCCTCGGGCGGCATCTGGCCATGCACCAGCCGCACCACATCGCCGAATCGCGCCCGCAGATCCTCGAACCGGGCCTGCGCGGCGGTCAGGTCGCTGACCTCGCTCTCCTCGACCAGCGGGCAGACCCAATAGGCGCGCGCCCCCGCACGCAGCCGGGCGCCGATGCGGGCCACCACCTCCTCCAGCCGGTCCACGGGCAGGGCGATGGTCGCCACCGGCTGCCTTCCGGGGGGCTTTTCGTCCAGCACCGACAGCTCCATGTCGCCATATTGCGCCAGCGCCAGGCTGCGCGGGATCGGGGTCGCGGTCATCACAAGCAGGTCCGGCGGCACCGCGCCCTTGGCGCCCAGCGCCATGCGCTGCGCGACGCCGAAGCGGTGCTGCTCGTCGATGACCGCAAGGCGCAGATCGGCAAAGACCACCTTGTCCTGAAACACGCTATGGGTGCCGATCAGCACGTCGATGCGCCCGGCGGCGAGGTCGGCGAGCAGCGCCTCGCGCGTCGCCACCTTGTCGCGACCGGTCAGCACCGCCATGCGCACCCCGGCGGCCCCGGCCAGCCCCGCCAGGCTCTCGGCATGCTGGCGGGCGAGGATCTCGGTGGGCGCCATCAGCACCCCCTGCCCGCCCGCCTCGACCGCGATCATCAGCGCCGCCCAGGCCACCAGCGTCTTGCCCGAGCCGACATCGCCCTGCAGCAGCCGCGACATGCGGATCGGCGCGGCCATGTCGGCCTCGATCTCGGCCAGGGCGCGGGTCTGGGCGCCGGTCGGCGGCCAGGGAAAGGCGGCGAGGCTCTTGCGGCGCAGATGCCCGTCACCGCGGCTGGCCCGGCCCGGGGCGCGGCGGCGGTCGCGGCGGATCAGCGCCAGCGTCAGCTGATGGGCGAACAGCTCGTCATAGGCCAGCCGCGCCCGTGCCGGCGCGGTCGGCGACAGGTCGGCCGGGCCCTGCGGCGCATGGGCGGCGGCCAGCGCCGCGCGCCAGCCCGGCCAG
Source organism: Paracoccus sp. (in: a-proteobacteria) (assembly GCA_040392885.1). GTDB lineage: Bacteria > Pseudomonadota > Alphaproteobacteria > Rhodobacterales > Rhodobacteraceae > Paracoccus. The sequence goes on from JBEBVF010000087.1 coordinate 8,721, forward strand.
CCCTCGCGCGCAATCACGCCGGGGTCGATCCATTCGGCCAGTTCCGGCGCCCGCTCCATCGCCGCCGCCACCGCCTTGGCCATCTGGCGCTGGCTGAGCCCGGCGGCCAGCGGATAGACCGGCTCGAAGCCCGGCGGCGGCGGCTCGCCCGCCGGCAGCACGTGCTCGGGATGCACGATCTGGGGATGGGCGTCGAAGACCTCGACCTTGCCCGAGACGATGCGCTGCGCGCCCTCGGGAAATTCGCGCGCGATCCATTCCGGGCGGGCGTGAAAGAAGACCAGCGTCAGCTCGCGCTCGCCATCGCCCATCACCACCCTCCAGGGGCGGCCGCGGGCCATGGGGCGCAGGCTGCGCAGCACGGTCAGGGTGAGGGTGGCGACTTCCGGCGGCGCCAGATCGGCGATCCGCGCCACGCTGCGGCGGCGGATGCCGGATTGCGGCAGGGTGAGCACCAGGTCGCGCGGCCGGAAGATCGCCAGATTGGCGAAGGCGGCGGCGGATTTCGGGCCGATGCCGGCCAGGGTCTCCAACTCCGCGAACAGCGGAAACAGCACCGGCGGCCGGCCGCGCGGCGCCGGCGGCCGGGCACCGCCCACGTCCCTGCCCTCGGCCGTGCCGCTCATGTCCCGGCGATCCGCAGCCACTCGTCCTCGTCGATGACCCGCAGCCCCAGCTCCTCGGCCTTCCTGGCCTTGGAGCCGGCGCCCGGCCCGGCCACCACCAGGTCGGTGCGCGCGCTGACCGAGCCGGCGACCTTCGCCCCCAGCGCCTCGGCGCGGGCCTTGGCCTCGGCGCGGCTCATGCGCTCCAGCGTACCGGTGAACACCACGGTCAGGCCGGCGATATCGCTGTCGGTGGCGCGGGCCTCGGGCGGCAGCACGGTGAGGAACCGCACCAGCCGGTCGATGGCCGCCCGTTCCGCCGCATTGGCGAAGGCGTCGGAGAGCGACATGGCCAGCACCGGGCCGATGCCGTCGGCGGCGATCAGGTCGGCCCAGGCGGCACTGGCCTCCGACCCGGGTTCCATGGCGGCGATGGCGGCGGCGCGAACCTCGGCCAGCCGGGCGCGGCGGCCCTCGGTCGCGGCGGCGGCGCGCTCGGCCTGGGCGGCCTCGTCGGCGGCGCGATGGGCCAGCGCCGCCGGCCGCGCGCTGTCCAGCGCCGTCACCAGCGCCGGCCAGCCGCCGTAATGGCGGGCCAGATCCTGCGCCGCCACCTCGCCGACATGGCGGATGCCCAGCGCGAACAGCAGCCGCGCCAGCCCGATCTCGCGCCGCCGGGTTATGGCGGCGAACAGCGCCGAGGCACTCTTCTCACCCCAGCCCTCGCGGTTCCTCAGTTGCAGCGGCCGGCCGGGACCATAGCGGTCCTCCAGCGTGAAGATGTCGGCGGGTTCCCTGATCCAGCCGTCGCGGAACAGCTCCTCGACCAGCTTGGCGCCGAGGCCCTCGATGTCGAAGGCGGCGCGGCTGACGAAATGGCGCAGCTTTTCAACCTGTTGCGCGGGGCAGATCAGCCCGCCGGTGCAGCGCCGCACCGAATCGCCCTCCTCGCGGATGGCGGGCGAGCCGCATTCCGGGCAGGTCTGCGGGAAGGCATAGGGCACGCTCTCCGCCGGCCGCGCCGCGAGATCGACAGCGGCGACCTTGGGGATCACGTCACCGGCGCGGAACACCTCGACCCGGTCGCCCTCGCGGATGTCGATGCCGTCCCGGATCGGCGCGCCGCTGCTGTCGCGGCCGGCGATGTAATCCTCGTTGTGCAGGGTGGCGTTGGTGACGACGACGCCGCCGACGGTGACCGGCGACAGCCGCGCCACCGGCGACAGCGCGCCGGTGCGGCCGACCTGGATCTCGATCCGCTCCAGCCGCGTCCAGGCGGTTTCGGCGGGGAATTTGTGCGCCAGCGCCCAGCGCGGCGTGGTGGCGCGCATGCCCATGCGGGCCTGCATGTGCAGGTCGTTCAGCTTGTAGACCACGCCGTCGATGTCATAACCCAGCGTGGCCCGCTGCGCCTCGATGGCGGCGTAATGGGCCAGCATCTCCTCCAGCGTCAGGCACAGGCGGGTCAGCGGATTGGTCTGGAAGCCCAGCGATTGCAGGCGCTCGACGGCGCCGATCTGGGTGTCGGAAAGCGGCTCCGACAGCTCGCCCCAGGCATAGGCAAAGAAATGCAGCGGCCGGGCGGCGGTCACCACGGGGTCGAGCTGGCGCAGGCTGCCGGCGGCGGCATTGCGCGGATTGGCAAAGGGCTTGCCGCTGCCGCTGACCGCGCCGGAGGCATTCAGGGCCGCGAAATCGGCATGGCGCATATAGACCTCGCCGCGCAGCTCCAGCACGGCGGGGGCGCCGGTCAGGGTCTGGGGAATGTCGGCGATGGTGCGGGCATTGGCGGTCACGTCCTCGCCCACGGCGCCGTCGCCGCGGGTGGCGGCATGGACCAGCCGGCCCGCCTCGTAGCGCAGCGACAGCGACAGCCCGTCGATCTTCGGCTCGGCGGTGAAGGCCAGCGCGGCATCCGCCGCCAGCCCGAGGAAATTGCGGCAGCGGGCGACGAAATCCGCCACCTCGCCGGCGGTGAAGGCATTGGCCAGCGACAGCATCGGCCGGGCATGGCTGATCTTGCGGAAGCCCTGCGCCGGTGCGGCGCCGACCTGGCGGGTCGGGCTGTCGGGGCGGGCGAGGTCGGGCCAGTCGCCCTCCAGCGCCTCCAGCTCGCGCTTGAGCGCGTCGTAATCGGCATCCGAGATCTCGGGCGCGTCGGCGCCGTGATAGGCCTCGTTCGCCCGGCGGATCTGCGCGGTCAGCGCCGCGATGCGCGCCTCGGCCGCCGCGCGGCGGCTGGCGAAATCCTCGGCCTCGATCGCGACCGCATCCGGGGTATCGGGCATGGCGGGGCCTCCTTCATCCTCGCGGTGATGTAACGAGGCCCGCCATGGCTTGTCCAGAAAGCATCCCCCCGCCGCCGGCCCCGACCCCCGGCATCGCGGGATGCCGCCGGCTCAGGCCATCAGCACGCGCGATTCCTCCCCCTCCGGGCTGGGGTCGCGCAGCACATAGCCGCGGCCCCAGACGGTCTCGATGTGATGCTCGCCATCCATCATGTCGGCCAGCTTCTTGCGCAGCTTGCAGATGAACACGTCGATGATCTTCAGTTCCGGCTCGTCCATGCCGCCATAAAGGTGGTTGAGGA
>JBEBVF010000088.1:0-11721 GCA_040392885.1 Paracoccus sp. (in: a-proteobacteria)
GCGCCTTCATCACCTCGCCGCTGACGCCGCTGATCATCCTCGCCGCGCTGGCGGCGGGTCTGCTGGCGCTGTTCGCGCTGCCGCGCGAGGAGGAACCGCAGATCAGCGTGCCCATGGTCGACATCCATGTGCAGGCGCCGGGGCTGCGGGCCGAGGATGCCGTCAAGCTGGTGACCGAGCCGCTGGAGGCCATCGTCCAGTCCATCCCCGATGTCGAGCATGTCTATTCCCAGACCCGAGACGACGCCACCATGGTCACCGCGCGCTTTGTGGTCGGCACCTCCTCGGATGCCGCGGTGCTGCGGGTGCATGACAAGCTTCGGGCCAATGCCGACCGCATCCCGGTCGGCATCCCCGAGCCGCTGGTCGTCGGCCGCGGCGTCGATGACGTGGCCATCGTCGCCCTGACCCTCTCGGCCCCGCCCGGCAGCGGCATGGATGCGGGCGACCTGACCCGCATCGCCCGCGAATTGCGCACCGAGATCACCAAGATCCCCGATGTCGGCCTGACCTATCTGGTCGGCGAGGCCTCCGATGCCATCCGCATCGCCCCCGATCCGGAGCGGATGGCCCTCTACGGCATCACTCTGCAACAGCTGGCCGGCAAGGTGACGCAGGCGAACCGCGCCTTCTCGACCGGGCTGGTCCGCGAGGGGGACGGCCAGCTGGGGCTGGTCGCCGGTGAGACCCTGACCGCGCCGGCCGAGATCGCCGGCCTGCTGCTGACCGCGCGCGACGGGCGGGCGGTCTATGTCGCCGACGTGGCCGATGTCGCCTATGTCCCCGACATCTCGGACCATTATGTCGCCCATGTCGCCCGCGACGCCGGCGGCGCGCTGCAACGCAGCCCGGCGATGACGCTGGCCATCGCCAAGCGCGCCGGCGCCAATGCCGTCACCGTGGCCGAGGCGGTGCTGCACGACCTGGACCGGCTGCAGGGCGGGCTGATCCCCGACGAGGTGGTGGTCACCGTCACCCGCAACTATGGCGAGACCGCGAACGAGAAAGCCAACGAGCTGCTGTTCCACCTCGCGCTCGCCACCCTGTCCATCGTGGCGCTGGCCTGGCTGGCCATCGGCTGGCGCGAGGCGGTGGTGGTGGCGATCATCATCCCGGTCACCATCCTGATGACGCTGTTCGCCAGCTGGGTCATGGGCTACACGCTGAACCGGGTCAGCCTGTTCGCGCTGATCTTTTCCATCGGCATCCTGGCCGACGACGCCATCGTGGTGATCGAGAACATCGCCCGCCACTGGGCGATGGCCGACGGGCGCAGCCGGGTGGCGGCGGCCGTCGATGCGGTGGCCGAGGTCGGCAACCCGACCATCGTCGCCACGCTGACCGTGGTGGCGGCGCTGCTGCCGATGCTGTTCGTGTCCGGGCTGATGGGTCCCTATATGAGCCCGATCCCCGCCAATGCCTCGGCGGCGATGATCCTGTCCTTCTTCGTGGCGGTGATGGTGACGCCCTGGCTGATGGCCCGCATCGCCGGCAGCGCGCCCGGCCATGCGCCGGATGCCGCCGGCGCCCATGGCGGCGGCCGGCTGGGCCGGATCTATGCTGCGGTGGCGCGGCCGGTGCTGCGCACCAGGCGCCGGGCCGGGCTGTTCCTGGCCGTGGCCATCGCGCTGTCCTTCGGCTCGCTGGGGCTGCTCTATACCCGCGACGTGACGGTCAAGCTGCTGCCCTTCGACAACAAGTCGGAGCTGGCGGTGGTCATCGACCTGCCCGAGGGCAGCAGCGTCGAGGCCACCGACCGCGTGGCCCAGGATGTCGCCGCCATCGCCATGGCGCTGCCCGAGGCCAGCAGCGTGCAGACCCATGCCGGCACCGCGGCGCCCTTCAACTTCAACGGGCTGGTGCGGCACTATTATCTGCGCGCCGAGCCGCAGCTGGGCGACGTGCAGCTGAACCTGTCGGCCAAGCACGACCGCGACCGCGAGAGCCATGCCATCGCCCTCGACCTGCGCCAGCGCCTGGCCGGGCTGGTACTGCCCGAGGGCACGGTGCTGAAGGTGGTCGAGCCGCCGCCGGGTCCGCCGGTGATCGCCACCCTGCTGGCCGAGGTCTATGGCCCCGATGCCGAGACCCGGCGCGCGGTGGCGGCACGGCTGCGGGCGCTGTTCGAGGCGGTGCCCTTCATCGTCGATGTCGATGACAGTTTCGGCATCCGGCCGCCGCGGCTGCGGGCACGCATCGACGGTCAGGACCTGGATTTCTTCCAGGTGGCGGAGCAGGATGTGTTCGACACGCTGGCGACGCTGAACGGCACCACCACGGTGGGCTATTCGCATCGCGGCGGCGGCCGCCAGCCGATCCCCATCGTGTTGCAGCGCCCCAAAGCCGAGAACCGGCTGGACGAGGCGGCGCTGACCACGCCGATCCCCGCCAACCTGCTGCCCGGCGCCCGCGGCGTGGTCGAGTTGGGCGACGTGATCGAGGTGACGCTGGAGGCGGCCAGCCACCCGATCTTCCGCCATAACGGCCGCGATGCGGAGATGGTCACCGCCGAGCTGGCCGGGGCCTTCGAGGCGCCGCTCTACGGCATGCTGGCGGTGGCCGAGCTGATCGAGGCCGAGGACTGGCCGGAGGGCCACAAGCCCGAGATCCGCCTGAACGGCCAGCCGCAGGACGAGAGCCGGCCGGTGCTGCTCTGGGACGGGGAATGGGAGGTGACCTGGGTCACCTTCCGCGACATGGGGGCGGCCTTCGGCGTGGCGCTGCTGGGCATCTATATCCTGGTGGTGGCGCAGTTCGGCAGCTTCCGGCTGCCGCTGGTGATCCTGACGCCGGTGCCGCTGACCTTCCTCGGCATCATGGCCGGGCACTGGCTGTTCGGGGCGCCGTTCTCGGCCACCTCGATGATCGGCTTCATCGCGCTGGCCGGGATCATCGTCAGGAACTCGATCCTGCTGGTGGATTTCATCCGCCACGCCGATCCGGCCGGCAAGTCGCGACTGGACATCCTGATCGAGGCCGGCGCCATCCGCTTCAAGCCGATCATCCTGACCGCGCTGGCGGCGATGATCGGGGCGGCGGTGATCCTGACCGACCCGATCTTCCAGGGCCTGGCCATCTCGCTGCTGTTTGGGCTGCTGAGTTCAACGCTGCTAACGGTGCTGGTGATCCCGGCGATCTACCGGGTGTTCCGGAGCTGAGGGACGGTGAGCCCCCGGCAGCCCCGGGGCGGTCGTGGGCTCTATGGTCCAGCCTTGCCGCGGCTTCTGTCGCCGGACTCGATGGTGCCAATGGTGTCGATCCCTGTGATCTGCCGGCTGTTCCGGCTCGAACTTGCCTTTGCGGCGGCACTCGGCCTTGATCGGGCCAGCAACGCGAGGCTGCCTATGCCGGACCTGAACGACCTCTATTACTTCGCCAAGGTGGTGGAGCATCACGGATTCGCCCCCGCCGGGCGCAGCCTCGGCGTGCCGAAATCCCGGCTGAGCCGGCGCATCGCCCAGCTTGAGGCCCGGCTGGGCGTTCGCCTGATCCAGCGCTCGACGCGGCGCTTTTCGGTGACCGAAACCGGCCAGATCTTCTATACGCATTGCAAGGCGATGCTGGTCGAGGCCGCGGCCGCCGAGGACGCCATCGCCATGGCCCGCTCCGAGCCGAGCGGCGTGGTCCGGGTGACCTGTCCGGTGACGCTGCTGGATACCCGGGTCGGCCCGATGATCGCCGCATTTCTGGCCGGGCATCCCAAGGTGACGGTCCATCTGGAAGCTACCAATCGCCGCGTCGACGTCATCGAGGAGGGCGTCGACGTGGCGCTGCGGGTGCGGCCGCCGCCTCTGCAGGACAGCGATCTGGTGCTTCGGGTGCTGGCCGAGTTCGACCAGAGTCTGGTGGCCAGCCCCGCCCTGCTGGAGCGATATGGCCGGCCGCGGCTGCCCGCCGACCTGGCGGGCCTCCCCAGCCTGTTCCTGGCCCAGCCGCGGGCCGAGCATCGCTGGACTCTCTACGGGCCGGATGGCGCCGCGGCCGAGGTGCCGCTGCATCCGCGCCTGATCACCCGCGGCATGTTCACCCTGCGCGATGCCGCGCTGGCCGGCGTCGGCGTGGCGCAGCTGCCGACCATGGTGACCGGCGAGCATGTCGCCCGGGGCGCGCTGGTGCCGGTGATTCCCGACTGGCGGCCGCGGCGGGAGATCGTGCATGCGGTCTTCCCGTCGCGCCGCGGCCTGCTGCCGGCGGTGCGCGCCCTCGTCGACCACCTCGCGGCTGGTTTCGGCGCCGAAGGCACCACCTGACCGCGAGGCGCCCGCCCCCTTCGCCCGGCGCTGGGAGCGAAGGCGGCGCGTGGGAACACTTGCCCTTTGCCGGTCAGTGCAGCGTGACCGCCGGCCACCGATGCCGTTCCGCCACTGCGGTCCCGGCGAGGCGGGCTGCGCTGGCATCCCCCGGCTTCGGGTCGGTGCCGCGCCTGGCGGGCGGCTGCGGAAGGCTCCGGCGGGCAACGGATGCCGTCCCGGCCTCCCCATCGTCCGATTCATGGAACGATCCGGGCCGATCATGTGGGCTTATCCGCCTGCCGTCCCGGATTATATGCTTATCGAAGCATTGCAGAATTGGAGGTTCCGATGGGACTGCTTGTCGACGGAATCTGGCGGGACCAGTGGTATGACACCGCGAAGACGGGCGGGAAATTCGTCCGCTCGGACGCGCAGTTCCGCAACTGGATCACAGCCGATGGCAGCCCCGGCCCCAGCGGCCGCGGCGGTTTCCGGGCCGAGGCCGGGCGCTATCACCTCTATGTCTCGCTGGCCTGCCCCTGGGCCAGCCGGGTGCTGATCCTGCGCGCACTGAAGGGGCTGGAGGAGATGATCGGCGTCTCGGTCGTCAATCCCTACATGGGCAAGGACGGCTGGACCTTTGAGCCGGCGCCGGGGGTGATCGGCGATCCGGGCGGTGCGGATTTCCTCTATCAGGTCTATCTGCGCGCCGATCCGGGCTATTCCGGCCGGGTGACGGTGCCGGTGCTCTGGGACCGCCAGCAGGACACCATCGTCAGCAACGAATCCTCCGAGATCATCCGCATGTTCAACGCGGCCTTCGACGGCATCGGCGCCGCGCCCGGCGATTACGCGCCCACCGCGCTGCTGCCCGAGATCGACCGCATCAATGCCGAGATCTATGACAGCATCAACAATGGCGTCTACAAGGCCGGCTTTGCCACCGCGCAGGCCGTCTACGAGCAGGAGGTCGCGGCCGTCTTCCAGGCCCTCGACCGGCTGGAGGTACTGCTGGGTCGGCAGCCCTGGCTGCTGGGCGAGCGCCTCACCGAGGCCGACTGGCGGCTGTTCACCACCCTGATCCGCTTCGATGCGGTCTATCACGGCCATTTCAAGTGCAACCTGCGCCGGCTGGTCGATTACCCCAATCTCTGGGCCTATACGCGCGCGCTCTATCAATGGCCGGGCATCGCCGCGACGGTCGATTTCGACCATATCAAGCAGCATTACTACCGCAGCCATCCCACCATCAATCCCAACGGGATCGTGCCCAAGGGGCCGATCCTCGACCTGATGCAGCCGTCCGGGCGCGATTTCGCCCCGGCTGTGCAATGACCCGCTGACAACCCGAAAGGACATGCCATGAGCGTGAAACTCGCCATCATCTACTATTCGACCTACGGCACCAACCACCGCATGGCCGAGATCGCGGCCGAGGCCGCCCGCGCCGCCGGCGCCGAGGTGCGCCTGCTGAAGGTCGCCGAGACCGCACCGGCCGAGGTCGTCGCCGGCGTCGATCCCTGGCAGGCCCATGCCGAGCAGACCGCCCATGTTCCCGCCGTCACGGTCGAGGACATGGAATGGGCCGATGCCTATCTGTTCTCGGCCCCCACCCGTTTCGGGGTCATGGCCAGCCAGATGCGCGCCTTCATCGACACCCTGGGCGGGTTCTGGGCCAAGGGCGGTTTCGCGGGCAAGCCGGTCTCGGCGATGACCTCGGCGCAGAATGCGCATGGCGGGCAGGAAACCACGCTGCTGTCCTTCTATGCCAGCGCGATGCACTGGGGCTCGATCGTGGTGGCGCCGGGCTATACCTCGCCGGACATCTTCAAGACCGGCGGCAATCCCTATGGCTACAGCCATACCCAGGGCACCGAGTTCACCGACGAGGTGAAGGCGGTGATCGGCCACCAAGCCCGCCGCCTGGTCGAGACCGCGCAGAAACTGGCCTGAGCCCGCGCGACGGCGCGACCCGGCGACGACAGGAGGTGGCCGCAATATGGCCCTCTCCGCCGGGTTTACTCTCCGTCCGGGCCGGTGGGAAAACCGGCCCGGCGGCAGGGGCAGAGGGGTACCCACCCTCGCGGCTGTCTCCGCCATGGGTTGCCCCCCTCTTTCGCAGATCAGGAAGCCGGCGCCGCGCCTCCAACGGGGTAATGGAGCCAAAACGGGGGAGGGGGCCGCTCCTCAACCGTTTCTGCCAAAGGGCTTCCCCTGTCCCTCTCCCTCGAAAAACCGGAGCCATGCGCCTCGCCGCCATTGGCCGCAATGCTTCCCCGCATGCAGCGCCCACGCCCCGTCCCGCCACCGCATCTGCCAGCAGTTTCCGGCGCATCGGCGCGCCGGCCCGCTTGTCTGGACTGCCGCTCTCGGACACAAGAGACGCGCCGCCCCGTGCCGGGAGGCATCTCATCCAGACCGACAGCGGAGGCGGGACCGTGGCGATTCGGAGATTCCTGGCAGAGCTTTCACCACTGGCCGTCCTGATCGGGCTGCTGCTAGCGGCGGCGTCGCTGACGCCATCGCTCATTCCCCGCGACATGCTGTTCCAGGGGGTGCTGGCCGGGGCCTCGGCGGCCGCCGGCTATCTCTGTACGCGCTTTTTCCTGGCCCTGTGGCGGGCGCTGGAGATCCCCGAGCTGCGCGGGCGCGCGGTCCGGCTGGCGCTGATGCTGCTGGCGCTGCCCATCCTCGGCCTGCTGGCCTTCTGCATCGCCCGCGCGCGCTCCTGGCAGAACAGCATCCGCGTACCGATGGGGCTGCCGGAACTGGAGGCCACCAATACCGTCAAGACGCTGCTGATCGCGCTGGCGGTGTTTCTGGTCCTCGTTCTGATCGGCATGGCGCTGCGCGGCCTGTTCCACATGCTGCGCAACCGGCTGGCCCGCCATATTCCGGCGCGAAGCGCCACGGTGCTGGGCCTGCTGCTCTCGGCGCTGGTGGTGCTGGTGGTCACCCGCGACGGCGTGGTGAACATGGCGCTGTCGGTCGCCGACAAGTCCTATGCCGCCGCCCAGCGCCTGACCGATCCGGCGACGCCGCCGCCAGCCGAGGACTGGAAGCCGGGCTCGGCCGCCTCCGCGATCCGCTGGGACCTGATGGGCGCGCCGGGCCGGCAATTCGTGCAATCCGGTCCCGACGGCGCGGCCATCGCCGCCTTCAACGGCCGCCCGGCCCGCGACCCGCTGCGCATCTATGTCGGGCTGGCCCAGGACGACGATCCGCAGCGCCGGGCCGGGATCGCGCTGGAGGAGATGATCCGGGTCGGCGCCTTCGAGCGCAAGATCCTGGTCGTGGCCAGTCCGACCGGCACCGGCTGGATGGATCCGGCCAGCTATGACGTGCTGGAATACATGCATGACGGCGACGTGGCGACGGTGGCGGTGCAGTATTCCTACCTGCAAAGCCCCTTGGCGCTGATCTTCGAGACCGAGTCGGGGCTCGAACAGACCACGGCGCTGATGCATGCCGTCTATGACCACTGGGTGCAGATGCCGGCAGGGCGGCGCCCGCAGCTCTACATGCACGGGATCTCGCTGGGCGCCTGGTCCTCGATGTATGCGTTCAACGTGTTCCAGATGATGAACGAGCCCATCGACGGCGCGCTCTGGGTCGGGCCGCCCTTTCCCTCGACGCTGTGGAACCAAGCCAATGCCGCGCGGGCGCCGGGAACGCCCTTCGTCCTGCCCGAGGTCGATGACGGCCGGGTGATCCGCTATGCCAGCCAGTTCGGCAAGCCGCTGCGCTCGGGCCGGCCCTGGGGGCGGATCCGCATCCTGTTCCTGCAATATGCCAGCGATCCCATTACCTTCTACCCGCCGACCGGCCTGTGGCGCGAGCCGGTCTGGATGCGCGAGCCGAAGGCGCCGGATGTCTCGCCGCTGCTGTCCTTCACGCCGATCGTCACCCAGTTGCAACTGACCGTGGACCTGCTGTTCAGCACGGTGCCGCCGCCGGGATTCGGCCATACCTATCACGCCCATGACTATATCGACGCCTGGGCCGCGGTGACCGAGCCCGCCGGCTGGTCGCAGGCCGAGGCCGACAGGCTGAAGGGCCATTGCGGCCAGGACGGCCTGCTGGGCTGCGACAACGGAATCTGAGCGGGGGGCGGTCAAGCGAAGTCGAGGCGGCCGGTCATGTCCCGCAGGGCATCTTGCTGGCGCCGCGCAATGCGGCGCTCCTCACGGGGCCGGAATGCCCTGAGGCGAATTCATCTCGAAAAATCAAGGAGATTTGGTGGAGCCAAGGGGAGTCGAACCCCTGACCTCTTGAATGCCATTCAAGCGCTCTCCCAACTGAGCTATGGCCCCACCGGAGGTCCGCAGCCGACCATGGCCGGGTGCGTGGGGCGTCGTATAGGCAAGGCCGCGGGCGGGTTCAAGCGAAAAAACGTCGCGCCCGCAGAAATCCGTCCGCCGCCCTGCCGCCGCATCGCGCACCGCCGGTCACGCAGAAAAAAGGCCCCGCAAGGGGGCCTTTCCGTCTCAGTTCTCCTCGTCGTCCGAGGGCACGTCCGCAATGTCGTCCAGCGACACGTCGCCATCGTCGTCGTCGTCGAGCAGATCGTCATCGAGGGTCGAATCGTCGGCATCCGTATCCAGATCGTCGTCGCCGTCGATCACGCTTTCATCCGGCCGCGCCGACGCCTTCTCCGAGACCAGCATGCGACCGCGGCCGGTGTTCAGGCTCTCGATCGTGAATTCGTGCCCGCAGGCCGGGCAGGTCATCGGGTCACGACCGAGGTCGTAGAAGCGCGTGTTGCAGTCGGGGCACAAGCGTTTCGTGCCCCATTCTTCCTTGGGCATGGAAATCTCCTTCCGCCGCGATTAGTGGAAATCCGGCGACCCCTGCCACAGCCTGCGGGGGCTGTCAAAACCTTTCGCAAGGATTTTTCGCCGATGGCCGAGGGCATGCTGACACTCGTCGATGGCACCGGGATCGTGCTGCGCCGCTCGGGGCGGGCGCGGCGGATGGTGCTGCGGGTCGGGCGCAGCGACGGCCGGGTGGTACTGACGCTGCCGATGGGGGTGGCGCTGGCCGATGCACGGCGATTCGTCGCCGACCAGGCCGACTGGCTGGCCCGCCACCGCGCCGCCGCGCCCGGCCCGCAGGTGGTCGCGGAAGGGGTGCGGTTCCCGGTAGCCGGGCAGATGGTCGAGATCGCCGCCCGGCCCGGCCTGCGCGGGGCGCGGCTAGAGGAGGACCGGCTGCTGGTGGCTGCCGGGCGCCCGCCGGGGCCGGCTGTGGCGGGCTATCTGCGCGCCCAGGCGCGGGTGGCGCTGGTCGAGGCTTGCGCGCGCCATGTCACCGCCCTCGGCCCGGCACGGCGCCTTGCCGGCATGAGCCTGCGCGACACCCGCTCGCGCTGGGGCAGCTGCTCGTCGGCGGGGCGGCTGATGTTCTCCTGGCGGCTGGCGATGGCGCCGCCGGCGGTGCTGGATTACGTTGCGGCACATGAGGTCGCGCATCTGCGCCACATGGACCATTCGCCGGCCTTCTGGGATGCGGTGGCCGGGCTGCTGCCCGATCATGCCGCGCATCGCGCCTGGCTGCGCCGGCATGGCTCGGCGCTGCTGGCCTGGCGGTTCGACGCGCCGGCGCTACCCGATTGACGCCACCACCGCCGCCTGGTGCTGCCGGATGCGGCCTACCCATTGACGCCCCCCGCCCGCCGCCCGAGAATCGCCCCATGACCACGCCCAGCAGCCCCCGCCGCCCCTCCGAGCCGGCCGCGCATGAACGCCTCTACCGGGCGCTGCGCCAGCGCATCCTGACCGGCGACCTGCCGCCGGGCCAGGCGCTGACCCTGCGCGGCATCGCCGCCGAGGCCGGGCTGTCGATGACCCCCGCGCGGGAGGCGGTGCGGCGGCTGGTGGCCGAGGGCGCGCTGAGCCTGTCGGCCAGCGGGCGGGTGACCACGCCGCTGCTCTCGGTCGAGCGGCTGGAGGAGCTGGCCTCCCTGCGCGCCCTGATCGAGCCGGAACTGGCCGCGCGCGCCCTGCCGCGGGCGCATTTCGCGCTGATCGACCGCATGGGCACCATCAATGCCGCCATCGCCCAGGCGGTCGCCGATCACGATCCCGTGGGCTATATCCGCGCCAATCTGGATTTCCACCGCAGCCTCTATCTGCGGGCGCAGGCGCCGGCGATCCTGGCGGTGCTGGAAACGGTGTGGCTGCAGCTGGGGCCGACCATGGCGGCGCTCTATGACCGCACGCCGCGCCACGAGCCGCCGCGCCATCACCGCACGATCCTGGCGGCGCTGCGGGCCGGGGACGAGCCCAGCCTGCGTCTGGCGGTGCGGGCGGATGTCACCCACGGGCTGCGCCATCTGTCGGCCGGCTAGGGTCTAGACCTCGGTCAGCACCATGGTCAGCGCATGCACGCGCGTGGTCAGGTCGCCCAGTGCGTGATGCACCAGCCGCTGGCGCTCGACTCGCGACAGGCCGGCAAAGCGCGGGCTGGCCAGGGTGATGCGAAAATGCGTCTCGCCGCCCTCGCGCCAGCCGGCATGGCCGCGATGGGATTCGGACTGGTCCTCGATCTCCAGCCGCAGCGGCTCCAGCACCGCCAGACGTTGCTGCATTTCTTCCGCAATCCTGCCCATTCCCGGCCTCCCCCCTTCCATGTCGCGCGTTTTAACCTAAACTGCCTGTCCCGAAACCGGAAGGCAGGCCGTGATGAGCACGAAGGACCCGTTCAGCTTTGACATCTCTGCGGCGGCAGACAAGAAGCGCCGTTCCAAGGGACGCCGGGGCATGTCGGGTGCCTTCGAGACCTCGACCCGGCGCTGCGACAAGGAGGGCTGCAACCGGCCCGGCCAGTATCGCGCCCCGAAATCGCCACGCAACCTCGAGGACTATTACTGGTTCTGCAAGGACCATGTGCGCGAGTACAACCTGAACTGGAACTATTTTCAGGGCCAGTCCGAGGAGGAGTTCCAGCGCTTCCTGGACAATGCCACGGTGTGGGAGCGCCCGACCCGCCCCTTCGGCCGCGCCGCGCAGGAACAGGCCTGGGCGCGGCACGGCGTCGCCGACCCGCTGGAGATCCTGGGCGCCAACGGCACCCCCGCCGATGCCCGCCGCCCGACCCGCAAACTGCCGGCGACCGAGCGCCGGGCGCTGGAGATCCTCGACGCCAAGGAGACCTGGAGCCGGACCGAGATCCGCAAGCAATACAAGTCCCTGGTCAAGGACCTGCACCCGGACATGAACGGCGGCGACCGCAGCGACGAGGAACGGTTGCAGGAGGTGGTCTGGGCCTGGGATCAGATCAAGGAAAGCCGCAGCTTCCGCGACGAATAGCACCATGGAAAAGGCCGGCCCCGCGAGGGACCGGCCGGTATCGGGTGCAGCGTTCTGCGATGATTATTGCGGCGTGCTTTCGCCGTCGTCGTCGTCATCCGAGGCGATGACGGCGATCACGCCCAGCAGCAGCAGCACCGGAATGACGATGCCGGCATTCGAGGAGGCCGGCTTGGTGT
>JBEBVF010000089.1:0-11716 GCA_040392885.1 Paracoccus sp. (in: a-proteobacteria)
GCCAGGGCCTCCAGCTGCGCCATTTCGGCGGCGGTCAGGGTGATGCCCTTGGCCTCCGATTCCGCCCGCGCGGCAAAGCGGCGCTGCGAGGGCAGGCGGGCGCCCTGGCCGGTGATGGCGGTGAACAGCGACTCGGCCCGGGCATAGGGATCGCCCGGCCGGCCGGCGGCAAAGCGCTCGATGTCGAAGGCCAGGATCAACTCGCCATGATGCGGCAGATAGGCGGTGGTGCCCAAGTAATCCAGAACCTCGGGGCTGGTCAGGTCGCCGATCAGCGCCGCGCCCAGCAGCTCCACCATGGTCGAGATGGCCGAGCCCTTGTGCGTGCCGAAGGGCAGCATGGCGCCGGCCAGCGCCGCCTCCGGGTCGGTGGTCGGCTTGCCGTCGCGGTCCAGCGCCCAGCCCTCGGGCAGCCGGGTGCCGGCGCGGCGATGCAGCTCGATCTCGCCGCGCGCGGCGATCGAGGTGGCAAAATCGAACACATAGGGTGGCGCGTCGCGACGCGGCCAGCCGAAGGCGAAGGGGTTGGTGCCCAGCAGCGGCGTGGTGCCCCCCGCCGGCGCCACCGTGGCATAGGAGGGGCACAGGGCCAGCGCCGCCAGCCCCTTGCCGGTCAGCACCTCGATCTCCGGCCAGAGCGCCGAGAAATGCGTGCAGGAATTGATGACCAGCGCCGCCAGCCCCAGCTTTTTCGCGCGCTCGGCCAGGACCGGGGCGCCGATGGCGAAGGCGGCGGGCGAGAAGGCCCCCTTGGCGTCCACGCGCACGATGGCGCTGTCGCCGTCGTCGATCAGTTCGGGCTCGGCCTGGGGTTCGACCTTGCCGGCGCGGATCGTGTTCAGGCAGCCCTCGATGCGATAGATGCCGTGCGATTTGCAGCCGTCGCGCTCGCCGGCGACGATGACCGCGGCGACGGTGCGCGCCTGCAGGGGGGTCAGCCCGGCCTGGGTGAAGATGCCGGTGACGATCTCGCTCAGCCGGTCGATGGAAAGCGTGGTGGTCTCTGCCATGGCGGGGGCCTTTCGTCTGGTCGCGCGGCGGGGTCGGGCGCGAGGATACAACGCGGCCCCGAATTGGCAACCATGCCTGGCTACGGTCGGGGTGGTCGGGACGGCCGCCCCGGCCGCGCCCCGGCGGTGGGGGCCGGGACGCACCGTCACCATCCCGATGGCCGGCTTTCTGTGGTAGACAGGGCTGTGTGTCGGCCTGTATCCAGACCGAGGATCAGAAAGGAATGGCCCGCGCCGCTGGTGCGGGGCAGGGCCGGGGCCTCGGACAGACCCCTCCGGCCCCGGTAGGGGGAGAGAGCCAAGCCATGCAGGACCAGCCGCAGGAACCGGGCGCCGACAATCCGATCAGCGGCCTCGACCATGCCCTCGTGCTGGTCGAGGATCTGGACCGGGCCCGCGACCGCTTCGCGGCGCTGGGCTTCACCCTGTCGCCGCGCGGGCTGCACAGCCCCCAGCGCGGCACCGCCAATCACACGATCATGCTGGAAGGCGCCTATATCGAGCTGCTGGGCGTGCTGACCCCGACGCCGCTGAATGCCGAGCGCCGGGCCTCGTTGGCCGCCGCCGGCCCCGGCCTGCACGGGCTGGCCTTTCGCATCGAGGATGCCGGCAGCGCCCCGGCGGCGCTGGCCGGGCGCGGCCTGCGCACCCATAGCGCCAGCGACTTCTCGCGGCCGGTGCCGCTGGCCGGGGGCGGCGAGGCGCTGGCCAGCTTTCGCACCCACCAGATGGACCGCGCGCAATTCCCGCTGGGCATGGCCTTCCTGTGCCAGCACCTGACGCCGGAATTGCTGTGGCAGCCGGCGCTGCTGGACCATCCCAATACCGCCACCCGCATCGCCGAGGTCATCGGGGTCTCGCCCGATCCGGCGCGCGACGGCGCGGAATTCGCCCGGCTGCTGGGTTGGCGCGATGCCAGCGCGGGGCTGGTGCGGCCGCAGGGCCCGGGCACCGCGCTGCGCCTGATGCGCCGGGCGGATTACGAGGCGCTGCTGTCGCCGGCGATCTTCGGCCGCGCCCCGGAGGGCATCCATGCGGCGCTGCGGGTGCAGGTGCGCGACCTCGCCACCGCCCGGCTGGCGATCACCGCCGCCGGCGGTGCCTTTCGCGAGATCGCCGCCGGCATCGCCATCCCGGCGGAAAAGGCGGCCGGGGTGGCGCTGATCCTGTCGGCGGAGGGCTGAGCGCCGCGGTTCCGCCCCCCTGCAGGCGAGGACGGCCTAGCCGCGCTCCAGCCCCGCCTGCGCCGCGCAGTAGCGCGCCACTTCGGCATGGGTGGCGATCCAGCAATCGCCCTTGGCGGTGATGTGGCGCAGCAATTCCTCGAGAATGAAGATGCGCGAGCGGTAGCCGGTCACATGCGGATGCATGGTCAGCAGGAACAGCCCGCCCTCGGCATGGGCACCGTCGAACTCGCGCCGGAAGATGTCCAGCACGTCCGAAGGCGGCGTATAGGGTCGCTGGGCGCCAAAACGGTTCATCATGAAATAGGGCGCGTCGTCGCGGATCCACTCCACCGGCAGCTCGACGATGCCGGTCGGCCGGCCCTGATGCACGATCTCGTAAGGGTCGTCATCGGCAAAGAGCGAGCTGTCATAGATCAGCCCCAGCTCCTGCGCGATGGCCAGCGTGGTCGGGCTGTAATCCCATGACGGCGTGCGCATGCCCACCGGGCGGGTGCCGGTGATCGCCTCCAGCCGGTCGGCGGCGCGCAGCATCAGCTCGCGCTCGACCTCCGGGGGGACGCGTGTGTTGACCTCGTGAATCCAGCCATGCAGCCCGATCTCGTGCCCGTCTTCGGCCAGCGAGCGCTGCTCATCGGGGTAAAGCATCGCCGACACCGCCGGCACGAAGAAGCTGGCCTTGGCGCCGTAACGGTCCAGCACCTCGCGGATGCGCGGCACGCCGCGGCGGTTGCCGTATTGGCCCCACGAGAGCCGCCCGATGGAATTGCCACCGTCGCGCAGCTCGTTGGTCTCGTGGTCGCTGTCGAAGGACAGCGCCACCGCGCAGCGCTTGCCACCCGGCCATGCGGCGGGCTTGAGCGAGCGCCCGGCGCGCACGAAATCCACCAGCCCGCGCCATGTCGGCTCGTCCCATGTATGCGGCTCGGTCTCGGGTGCGAATGTCATTGATGGCCTCCATCCACGGAAATGATCTGGCCGCTGATCCATTCCGCCTGATCCGAGGCGAGGAAGGTCACGGCATGGGCGATGTCCTCGGCCCGGCCCAGGCGGCGCATGTTGATGCGGCCTTGCACATTGGCCTGCCCGGCCTCGCCCATCGCCTGCCACTGCCGGATGGTCGAGGGGTTGGAGAGCACGAAGCCGGGGGCCACCGCATTGACGGTGATCCCGAACGGGCCGAGTTCCAGCGCCAGCTGTTTCGTCAGCCCGACAAGGGCGTGCTTGGCGCTGGCATAGGCCTGGATGCCGGTCAGGCTGGGCCGCAGCCCGGCGCCGGAGGCGATGGTGACGATGCGCCCCGAACCGCGCGCCTTCATCGCGGGCGCGGCGGCCTGGGCGCACCACATGGCGGCATCGACATTGGCGGCAAAGATGGCGCGCCAATCGGATTCGGAAATCTTCTCGACCGGCCGGCCGACCTGACCGCGCACGCCGCCGGCGGCGGTCACCAGCCCGTCGATGCGGCCGCATTCGGCAAGGACCGCCGCAATGGCGCCATGCGCGGCGTCGCGCCCGCCCAGATCGGCGGCAAGGACATGCGCGCCCTCGGCAGCCAGCGCCGCCATGCCTTCGGCGTCGATGTCGATGGCGGCCACCCGCGCGCCGGCGCCCATCAGCGAACGGGCGATGGCGGCGCCGATGCCCTGCGCCGCGCCGGTGACGGCAAAGACGCGGCCCTGAAGGTCGATCCTCATGCCGTCCCCTCCGCCAGATCGTCGGCCAGCTCGTCGGACTGCTGCAAGCGCCCGTCTTCGATGGCATGGATGCGGTCGATCAGCCGCGACAGCGCCGGCATCGCCACGCCCGCGCCCCCGGCCAGCCCGAGCATGATGCCGAGCTGGGCATCCACCTCGGTCTTGCGCCGGCGCACCGCCAGGTCGCGCCAGATGCCGGAATGGGTTTTCGCCGTGCGGCGGTTGCGGGCGATCATCTCGGCCAGCGAGGCATCCATCCCCGCCTCGTCCCCCGCGAGGAAGGCCGCCGGGTCGAAGCCGTAGATGCCGACCGGGCGCCGCCCCAGCGCCTGCGCCAGCCGCATCACCTCCCGGCCCAGCGCGTAATAGCTTTGCCGTGCGGCCGGCCGTTCCATGGCGTCGGACATGGAGAGCGGGGTCAGCGCGGTGGCGAAGAGCAGCGCGCCATAGCCCATCTTGCCCCACAGATAGCCCCAGATATTGTCGGTCAGCGCCGCATCGGCCTCGACCAGCCGCAGCAGGGCATGCAGGTGGCGCAGGCGCGGGGTGGTGCTGCCGTCCAGCTCACCCACCGCGATGCCGCCGCGATTGCCGAACAGGATGCGGCCCGGCCCGTGCCAGTCGGCGCCGAAATTGACGAAGCAGCCGATGGTATTGGCCTCGCCCACCACCTCGGCGATGGCGATCTCGTTCAGCCCGTTCTGGGCCGAGACCACATAGCCCCCCGGCGCCAGATGCGGGCGCAGCATGGCCAGCGCCTCGCGGGTGTGATGCGCCTTCACCGCCAGGATGATGCAGTCATACTGGCCGGTCAGTTCGCCGGGTGTGCTGGCGGGCAGGAGCTGGGTGAAGGTCTCGACCGGGCCCTCGATCGCCAGCCCGGTCTCGCGCATGGCGGCAACGTGCTCGGCCACCACATCCACCATATGCACGGCATGGCCGGCGCGGGCGAAATAGGCGCCCAGCACGCCGCCGATGGCGCCGGCGCCCCAGATCAGGGTCGGCGTCCCGCTCATGCCCAGTCGCCTTCCAGCAGGGCGCGGGTTTCCTCGACGGCGATCTGCCACAGGCGCAGCATGTCCTCGTCGGGCTTTTGGTAATGGCCGCCGTAATTGCCGTCGCCAATGATCTCGCGCACCCCGGCGGCATTGCGGTCGCGCAGCCGGTCGAAATCGACATAGGGCTTCTGGTGGTTGGGCAGCGGCCGGTCGGGCAGCCGGGTCCAGGGGAAATTCTCCATCCAGCTGGCATGGCTGGCGATTGGGTCGATCTGCTGCACGCATTCCCAGGTGCGCGGTGCCCGCCACCAGTCATGGAAACGGCAGCGGGCGCCGGGCCGGTCCTGCATCCATTCCATGGTCACCGGCTGCACGGGGGTGTTGCCGCCATGGCCGTTGACGATCAGCACCCGGCGAAAGCCGGTGGCATAAAGGCTGTCGAGGATGTCGCGGACCAGCCGGGCATAGGTCTCCAGCCGCAGGGTGACCGTGCCGGGATAGGCCATGAAATAGGGGGTCAGCCCGTAGGGCACCGCCGGGAACACCGGCACTCCCAGCGGCTCGGCGGCCTCGGCGGCCACCCTTTCGGACAGGATCGAATCCACCGAAAGGCTGAGATGGGCGTGCTGCTCGGTGCTGCCCAGCGGCAGGATGCAGCGGTCGTCCCTTTCCAGATAGGCCTCGATCTCGGGCCAGTTGCTGTCGGAAATCCTCACCTTGCGGCCTCCTTGTCGGGGATGGGGCGGGCGCGCAGCGTCTCCAGCATCGGCAGGAGGCTGTTGCGCACCGCGTTGCCATCCGGGGTGTGTCGGTATTCGAAACTGGTCTGGCCGGGGCGCGGCGCGGTCAGCGGGGCCTCGTTGCCCGAGGACCAGACCACCACATCGGCCTGCGCCAGCGCCGCCTCCATGCCGGGGGCGCCGCGCGCCACCATGGTCAGATGCGAGACATGCGGCGCAAAGCGCATGATGCCGGCCCGCATGGAGGGGATGAAATCGGCAAAGAAGGACAGCGCCACCACCCGCGCATCCGGTCCCAGCCCGGCCAGCGCGATGCGCGTCGCCGCGTCCGGGATCAGCGTCAGGCCGAGGCAGTCGCAATGCGGAAACAGCTGCTGGGCCTGTTGCAGCAGCGTCACCGGCGCCAGCACCAGGTCGATGTCGCGTGGCGGCGGCGCATGGCTCAGCTCGGTCACCGTGGTGACGGTGAGGCAGTCGCCGGTCGACAGGTGCGGGCGCAGGTCGGCGGCATAGCTTTCGGTGGTGATGCGGAAATTGCCCAGCATCAGCAGATGCAGCGTCCGGGCCGGGGCTTGCGCCATCAGGCCGATGCGTGCCGCCAGCTCGTGCGGGGACAGCCCGTGCCGGCGGCCGCTGCGGATCAGCGCCGCCAGCTGGCGGTCGAGGTCGCGCAGCCCGTCGGCCTCGCCATGGCGCACCGCGTCGCGCACGAAGGTGCCGCGGCCGGGGCGCGATTCCAGCATCCCCTCGGCCTGCAGCGCGGCATAGATCTGCGTCACCGTCACCGGCGAGATGCCCAGCCGCCGCGCCAGCTCGCGCACCGAGGGCATGCGCATCCCCGCCGGCAGGTCGCCCAGAGCGATGCCGAATTTCAGCGCGCCATGCAGCTGGACCGACAGCGCCAGCGGCGACTCGCGGTCCAGGGCGCCGGTGATGCGCGCGATGGAGCGGTCGAGCTGGGCTTGCAGATCATGCATGGTGTCACATTGGGCGAAAACATCTGACCCATCAAGCGGCTTTGCCAGCCGCCACGGGGCGGATTTTTGCGTTGACGCCCGCGGGAAGCGGCCCCTACTGTGACAATCAACGATAACGGGGAGGTGTCGTGATGGGAAAACTCAACCTGTTCAAGCCGGCGGTGGCGGCGCTGGCGCTGCTGCTGGCGGCGCCGGCCGCATTCGCCGACGATCTGGTGCTGGGCGTGCGCGCCGGCCCCGATTCCATGGACCCGCACTGGTCCACCCTGGGCGGCCAGGCCGAGGCGCTGCGCCATGTCTTCGACACGCTGCTGGACGTGGACGAGAACCTGCAGCTCAAGCCCAGCCTGGCGGTCAGCTGGACGCCCGTCGACGACACCACCTGGGAGTTCAAGCTGCGCGAAGGGGTGAAATTCCACAATGGCGAGCCCTTTACCGCCAATGACGTGAAATTCTCGATCGAGCGCATCCCGGTGGTCACCGGGCCGATGCCGATGACGCTCTATACCAAATATGTCGACTCGGTCGAGGTGGTGGACGACCTGACCCTGCGGGTGAAGACCAAGGGCACGGCGCCGTCGCTGCCCAACGATTTCACCCGCCTGTTCATCGTCCCGGCCAGCACCGGCATGGAGGCCCGCAACGAACAGTTCAACTCGGGCGAGGCGACCATCGGCACCGGCCCCTACCGGTTCGTGTCCTGGGAGCCCAAGGGCGACATGGTGCTGGAGCGCAACGACGACTACTGGGGCGGCGCCCCGGCCTGGGAGCATGTGACCCGCAAGGAGATCCCCGACGATGCGGCGCGGGTGGCGGCGCTGCGCTCGGGTCAGGTGGACATGATCAACTATGTCCCGGCTTCGGATTATGTCGGCTTTTCCGCCGACCCGTCGCTGGACGTGTTCAAGGGCGACTCGGTCTATATCCTCAATATCCAGCCGGTGGTGAAGGACGTGCTGCCGCAGCCGGTCAAGGTGGATGGCCAGGTGATCGAGGCCAACCCGTTCCAGGACCTGCGGGTGCGCGAGGCGCTGGACTATGCCATCAACCGCGACGTGCTGGTCAACGTGGTGCTTGAAGGTCTGGGCACCCCGGCCAACCAGCTGATGCCCAAGGGCTTCTTCGGCTATTCCGACAAGATCCCGGAGCCGGTCTACGACCTTGACAAGGCCAAGGCGCTGCTGGCCGAGGCCGGCTATCCCAACGGATTCGAGTTCGATTTCACCTGCACCAACAACCGCGTGCCCGGCGATGCCGTGGTCTGCGAGGCGCTGGCGCAGATGTGGTCGCGCGCCGGGCTGAAGGTGAACGCGCAGGCGCTGAACGGCACCGTGTTCTTCCCGGCGGCGCAGCGCGAGGAATATTCGGTGTCGATGTCGGCCTGGGGCACGCTGACCGGCGAGGCCGCCTATACCTATGGCGCGCTGGTGCATACCCAGGACCCGGAGGCGGGCTTCGGCAACTTCAACCGCACCGGCTATTCCAACCCGGAATTCGACGCCATCTTCGCCAAGGGTTCGCAGACCCTCGACGATGACGAGCGCCGGGCGCTCTACGAGGAGGCGTCGTTCATCGCCATGCAGGACCGGGCGCTGATCCCGACGGTGATCTTGCAGACCGTCTGGGCGGCGCCGGCGGGCAAGTTCGACTTTACCCCGCGCGTGGATCAGGAGACCCGCGCCTACGAGATCACCCCAAAGCAATAGGCCACCCGTTCCCGGGCGCCCGCAGCCGCGGCGCGCCCGGGGTCACCCCACCGGCCCCGGAGGCCGCCACCGCCGCGGTTGCGGCGGGGCGGCGGCGGGCGCTAGGCTGGACCCCACCGGGCAAGAGAGACAGCGAGGCAGGGAGGGCGCATGATCGGCTATCTGATGCAGCGTCTGGCGCAGGCGGTGCTGGTGATCTTCGCGATGTCGGTGATCGTCTTCGTCGGCGTCTTCGCCATCGGCAACCCGATCGACGTGATGATCGACCCCGCCGCCACGGCGGCGATGCGCGAGGAACTGATCCGGCGCTATGGCCTCGACCTGCCGCTGTGGCAGCAATATCTGGTCTTTATCAGGAACGTCGCGGCTGGTGACCTCGGCACGTCGATGATCTACAACGTGCCGGTGGTGAAGCTGATCTTCTCGCGGCTGCCGGCGACGCTGGACCTGGTGCTGGTCTCGGTCACCATCGCCGCCGCGGTGGGCATTCCGGCCGGGATCTGGGCCGGCTATCGCCCCGACCGCCCCAGCGCCAAGGCGATCATGGCCCTGTCGGTGCTGGGCTTTTCCGTGCCGACCTTCTGGATCGGCATGCTGCTGATCATGGCCTTCGCGGTCAATCTGGGCTGGCTGCCCTCGGGCGGGCGCGGGCAGGTGGGGACGGTGTTCGGCATCCCCACCTCGCTGGCGACGCGCGACGGCTGGGCGCATGTGATCCTGCCGGCGCTGAACCTGTCGCTGTTCAACATGGGCCTGATGATCCGCCTGACCCGCGCCGGCGTGGTCGAGGCGATGCGCATGGATTACGTCAAGTTCGCCCGCGCCCAGGGCCTGCCCGACGGCCAGATCGTGCGCCGCCATGTGCTGCGCAACATCATGATCCCGGTGATCACCGTCTTCGGGCTGGAGCTGGGCTCGACCATGGCCTTCGCCGTGGTCACGGAAACCGTGTTCAACTGGCCCGGCGTCGGCAAGCTGATCATCGATTCCATCCTGCAACTCGACCGGCCGGTGATGGTGGCCTATCTGGTGCTGGTGGTGACGCTGTTCGTCCTCATCAACCTGGTGGTGGACCTGATCTATGCGCAGCTCGACCCGCGCATCCGCCTGAAAGGCGGCGCGTGATGGCCGCGCTGACCGCCGGCGCCGGGATGCGCAGCCGCAAGCTGATGGAGTTCTGGCGCGACTATCGCCGCTCGCCGGTGGCGGTGGTGTCGCTGCTGCTGGTCGTGGGCTTTGCGGTGGCCTCGTTCGGGGCGCCGCTGTTCACGCCGCAGGACCCCTATGACATGGCCAAGCTGGACTGGATGGATGCCTTCCTGCGGCCGGGCACGGTGGGCACCGGCGGCTATGTGCATGTGCTGGGCACCGACAATGCCGGGCGCGACATGCTGTCGGCGATCCTCTACGGGCTGCGCACCAGCTTTGTCATCGGCCTGTCGGCCGGGGTGCTGGCGCTGGTCGTCGGCATCTGCGTGGGGCTGGTCGCCGCCTATTCCGGCGGCCGGCTGGAGGCCTTCCTGATGCGCATCGTCGACCTGCAATTGTCGATGCCGGCGATCCTGCTGGCGCTGGTGCTGGTCGCCATGCTGGGGCAGGGGGTAGGCCAGATCATCCTGGCGCTGGTGGTGGCGCAATATGCCTATTTCGCCCGCACCACCCACGGCGCCGCCACGGTCGAGCGCGGCAAGGACTATATCGAGGCCGCGCGCTCGACGCCGCTGCCGACCCACCGCATCCTGCTGCGCCATCTGCTACCCAATGTCATGGCGCCGCTGATCGTGGTGGCGACGGTGCAGGTGGCCAGCGCCATCGCGCTGGAGGCGACGCTGTCGTTCCTCGGCGTCGGCCTGCCGCTGACCGAGCCCTCGCTCGGCTCGCTGATCTCCAACGGTTTCAAGTATATCCATACGGATCGCTACTGGCTGTCGATCTATCCCGGCATTGCGCTGATGATCGTGGTGGTGGCGATCAATCTGGTCGGCGACCAGGTGCGCACCGTCCTCGACCCGAGGAACCGGCGATGACCGCCGCGCTGGAGGTGCGCGGGCTGACCACCCGTTTCGAGACCCGCGCCGGCTGGGTCACCGCCGTCGATGGCGTCAGCTTTGCCGTGCAGCCGGGCCGGATCATGGGGCTGGTGGGCGAGAGCGGCTCGGGCAAGTCGGTGACCGGGTTTTCCATCCTCGGCCTGATCGACGCGCCGGGCGAGGTGGCGGCGGGCGAGGTGCTGATCGACGGAAAGGACATGCGCACCATGCCCCCGGCCGAGCAGCGCCGCATGCGCGGGCGCCGCATCTCGATGGTCTTCCAGGACCCGATGATGACGCTGAACCCGGTGCTGAAGGTCGGCGACCAGATGGCGATGGCGGTGCGCGTCCATCAGCCGATGGACAAGCGCGCCGCGCTGGACCATGCCCGCAAGGCGCTGGAAACCGTCGGCATCCCGGCGGCGCGCGAGCGGCTGGATGCCTATCCGCACCAGCTTTCCGGCGGCATGCGCCAGCGCGTCGCCATTGCCACGGCGCTGCTGCATTCCCCCTCGGTCATCATCGCCGATGAGCCGACGACGGCGCTGGACGTGTCCATCCAGGGCCAGATCCTCGCGGAGGTTCGACGGCTGGCGGACGAGACCGGGACCGCCTTTGTCTGGGTCTCGCATGATCTGGCGGTGATCTCCTCGCTCGCGGACGAGGTCAGCGTGATGTATGCCGGCCGCATCGTCGAACAGGGGCCGACCGCGGAGGTCATCGCCGACCCGTGGCACCCCTATACGCGCGGGCTGATCGAATCGGTGCCCAGCCTGCACGAGCCGGGCCGGCATCTGCCGCAGATCCCCGGCGCGGCGCCGCAACTGGCCGACCTGCCCTCGGGCTGCCCGTTCCGGCCGCGCTGCCCGCGCGCCACCGCCGCCTGCGCCGCCACCCCGCCGCGGATCGCCCGCGCCGGCCGCATCGCCCATTGCTTCCACCCGCTGGGCGGCACCGGCCCGGAGGAGGGCGGCGCGCATGGCTGAGCCGATGCTGACCCTGCGCGATGTGTCCAAGCGCTTCACCCGCCGGCCGGGGGTGGCGGTGCGGCTGATCGCGCGGCTGCGCGGCCGCGACGCGGTGCAGACCGTGCATGCGGTCAGCGACGTGACGCTGGACATCGCCCATGGCGAGGTGGTGGGCATCGTCGGCGAATCCGGCTGCGGCAAGTCCACGCTCGGCCGCATCGTCGCCGGCATCTATGCGCCCAGCGCCGGCGAGGTGCGGCTGGACGGCCGGCCGGTGGCCGAGCCCGGCCCCCGCGGCGCCCGCAAGCTGACCGGCGCCGTGCAGATGATCCATCAGGACCCGTTCGCCAGCCTCAATCCGCGCATGAAGGTCGGCGACACCATCGCCGAGGGGCCGCTGGTCCAC
>JBEBVF010000090.1:0-11360 GCA_040392885.1 Paracoccus sp. (in: a-proteobacteria)
GGCGCGGCGACCCTCGGCGTCAGATCACCGCCTTTTCCAGGAAGGGCCGGTTCTCGATGATGCGCTCATAGCCGACCTCGGACAGGTCCAGCGTGCGGAAGCCGCCATAGGTGATCAGTTCCGCCACGCCGCGGCCGGCGGCCGGCCCTTGTTGCAGGCCGTGGCCGGAAAACCCGTTGGCAAAGACGAAATTCCTCACCTGCGGGTGGCGGCCGACGATCAGATTGTGGTCGAGCGTGTTGAAATCGTAATGCCCGGCCCATTGGTTGACGACCTTCAGCGCCTCGAAACCCGGCGAGCGCTCGGCCAAAGCCGGCCAGATGATCTCCTCGAATTCCTCGTAGCGCGGGTCGAAATCGTCCCAATCCACCGCCGGGTCCGCGACCGGCGCGCAGCCGGTCAGGAAGAACCGCCCCTCGGGCCGGCAGAACACGCCGGAAGGGTCGATCATCAACGGCAGGCGGCCATGGTTGACGGTGGCGCTGCCCTCCGGGCTGCGGGCGCAATCGACCACGAACAGGGTGCGCTTGCGCGGCTCGACCGGCAGGTCGATGCCGGCCATGCGCGCGGTCAGCCCGGCGCGGGGCCCGGCGGCGTTGACGATGGTTCCGGCCCCGATCTCGGCCCCGGATTTCAGCCGCACCCCGGTCACCCGGTCACCGGCGCGGCTGATACCCACCACCTCGTCGGTAAGGTATTCGGCGCCCAGTTCGCGCGCCTTGGCCTTGAAGCCGTGCATCAGCCCGGTGTTGTTGAACCAGCCCTCGCCCGAGCGGCCATAGGAGGCCAGCAGGATGTCCTCCACGTTCAGATGCGGGAAGGCGCGGGCCAGTTCCTCGCGGTCCCACAGCACCACATCCGCCCCGCAGGCGCGCTGCACCGCGTGGTTTTCCTCCAGCACCTGCACCTGATCCGGGGTATTGGCCAGGAACAGATAGCCGCCCTGATGGAAATTCAGGTCCGGCGGCGCCTCGCCCGCCACCTGCATGGTGCTGGCGAAGTCGCGGATGAAGGCGCTGCCGAACTGGCTGATGCGCACATTGATCGGGTTCGAGAACTGCACCCGGATCGAGGACGAGGACAGCGAGGTCGAGGCGGTGCGGTAGCTCGGGTCGCGCTCGACCACCAGGATCGAGCCGTCGAAATCCGGGTTGACGGCCAGGAAATAGGCCACGGCGGAACCGATCACGGCCCCGCCGACGATCACCACGTCGTAATGCGGTTTCAATTATCGGCCTCGTCGGCGGGGTGGCCGATATCGACGAACCAGCCGCCCAGCCGGATCACCGCCTCGGCCCTGGGGTCGGGGGTCTCGGTCTTGGCCTCGATCCCGGCACGGAAGCGTTCGGTATTGTCCTGCGGCGCATAGCCCAGATGCCCGGCCAGCCGGTTGTCCACCGGTTTCACCGCATTGTCCGATATGCCGAAACTGACCGAAAAGCCGACACGCGGCGCGGTCAGCGCCGCCGTCACCAGCCGGATGCAGTCGTCGAAGGACAGCCAGGACCACAGCATCCGCCGGTCCACCGGCTCCGGGAAGGACGAAAAGATGCGCAGCATCGCGCTCTCGATGCCGAACTTGTCCCAATAGAGCCGCCCCAGGTCCTCGACGAAGCACTTCGACAGACCATAAAGGCTGTCGGGCCGGTGCGGGGCATGGGCGTCGATCTGGTCCTCCAACGCATGATAGCCGATGGCATGCACCGAGGAGGCATAGACCACCCGCTTGACTCCGTGTTTGCGCGCGCCCTCATAGACGTGATAGCTGCCGCGGATATTGGCGTTGAGGATGTCCTGCCAGGGCTGTTCGACCGGGATGCCGCCGAAATGCACGATGGCATCGACGCCCTCGCAGGCGGCCATGACGGCAGCCTCGTCGGCGAGGTCGAAGCGCAGGGCCTCCTCGTTCGGCTTCACATTGCGGATCTCGGCGGCATCGGCCAGCCGCAGCTTGCGGGCCAGCGGCGCCAGGCCCCGGCGCAACTCGGTGCCCAGACGGCCGGCAGCGCCGGTGATCAGGATGGTGTCGAAACGGGGGGCGGTCATGCGGTTTCCTCCGCCGGTTCCAGCGCGGCGACGGCGCGCTTGATGCGGGCAATGGCTTCGGTCAGCACCGTGTCCGAGGTCGCGGTCGAGATGCGGAAATACGGCGACAGCCCATAGGCCGAGCCGGGAACGGCGCTGACATGGGCTTCCTCCAGCAGGTATTTCACCACCGCCACATCGTCGCGCAGCACCTCGCCCTTGGGCGTGCGGCGCCCGATCAGCCCGGCGCAGCCGATATAGGCGTAAAACGCCCCCTCCGGCGCCGGCAGGGTCAGGCTGTTGATGCCGGCCACCCCGGCCACCACCAGGTCGCGGCGACGCTGGAACGCCTCGCGGAAGGTGGCCACGCAATCCTGCGGACCGGTCAGCGCCGCCAGCGCCGCGGCCTGCATGGGTGCGGCGACCGAGGTGACCGACTGGCTCTGCACCGTGGTCATCGCCTTGATCAGCGGCGCCGGGCCGGCGGCATAGCCGATGCGCCAGCCGGTCATCGCATAGGCCTTGGCCACGCCGTTCACGATCAGGCTGCGCTCCTTCAGCGCCGGGCAGGCGGCGCCGAAGCTGACGAATTCGCGGCCGTCGAAGATGATATGCTCGTAGATCTCGTCCGACAGGATCAGCACCTGCGGATGGCGCGCCAGCACCGCGCCCAGCGCCTCCAGTTCGGCCCGGGTATAGACCGCGCCCGAGGGGTTGCCGGGCATGTTCAGGAACAGCCATTTCGTGCGGGGAGTGATCGCGGCCTCCAGCGCCTCCGGGGTCAGGCGAAAGCCGGTCGCGGCGGGACATTCCACCACCACCGGCACCCCGCCCAGCAGCTTGGCCATTTCCGGGTAGCTGACGAAATAGGGCGCCGGCAGGATCACCTCGTCGCCATCATTCAGCGTCGCCATCAGCGCGTTGAAGATGATCTGCTTGGCGCCATTGGCGACCACGATGTCCTCGGGCGCATAGTCGAGGCCGTTCTCGCGCCGGAACTTGTCGGCCACCGCCTTGCGCAGTGCCAGCGTCCCGGCCGAGGCGGTATAGAGGGTGTCGCCCGCCACCATCACGGCATGGGCGGCCTCGGCCACATGGGCGGGGGTGGGGAAATCCGGCTCGCCCAGGCCGAGGTCGATCACGTCGATGCCCTCCGCGGCCAGCGCCTTGGCCGCCATGGAGGCGGCCATCGACGCCGAGGGTTTCACCGCCGAAAGACGCTCAGCAACATAGCTCATTGGCCATTCTCCGTCACATAGCCCTTGGAAAGATCGTTGGCCCGCGCCTGCTCGTCGCGCGCCGCCGGGTCACCATAGCCACCGCCGCCGGGCATCTCCAGCACCAAGCGGCGGCCGGGCGGCACCGATTGCCAGCCCTTGGGCTGCATTTTCGTGCCATCATCCAGCCGCACCACGCCGGACGCCCCCGGCTGGCCGCCCTCGCGGCCCCGCGCCGGGTGGTCCACCCGGTCGAACATGGCGGAAAAGTCGAACTGATGGCCGGGCAGCGCCCCGATCTCCATGATCTGGCCGAGACCACCGCGATAGCGGCCGGCGCCGCCGGAGCCGGGCCGCAATTCCTTGCGCCAGATGACGATGGGGCCGGTCTGTTCGGTGGCCTCGATCGGCATGGTCATCACCCCCGAGGGGAAGGCGGTGGCCGACAGCCCGTCCAGCCCCGGCCGCGCGCCCATGCCGCCGGAGTTGAACATCAGCATCTCGGCCCGGCGCCCCTCCGCCCCGTCCTGCGGGCGGGCCGAGATGTGGATGTTCCAGATCGCCCCCGCGCCTTCGGCCAGGATCTGCCCCGGCAACGCCTGGGCCAGCGCCCCCAGCACGAGGTCGGGGACCATATGGCCGAACACGTGCCGCAGGCTGACCGGCGCCGGCCGCTGCGCGTTCAGGATGTTCACCGGGGACGAGATGGTGAACGGCTCCAGCGAGGCCCAGTTGTTGGGAATATCCGGCGCGATCACGCATTTCAGCGCAAAGCAGGCATAGGCCTTGGCATAGATCAGCGGCACGTTGATGCCCCAGCGGCTGACCGGATCGGTGCCGGTCAGGTCCACGTTCACGCTGTCGGCGCGGGTCTCGATGGTGGCGACGAACTTCACCGGCTGGTCATAGCCGTCGACAACCATCTCGTTCGTCCAGGCGCCTTTCGGCAGCGCCGCGATCCGCTCCAGCATGGCGGAACGGGTGCGGGCAAAGATGAACTCGGCCAGCGTGCCGAGATCGTCCAGCCCGATCTCCTCCATCATCTCGATCAGCCGGGCGTGGCCCACGTCGTTGCAGGCCGCCAGCGAATAGAAATCGCCGATCACCTGCTTCGGCTCGCGCACATTGGCACGCAGGATGCGGACCAGATCCTTGTTCACCTCGCCGCGCTCGGCAAATTTCATGATCGGGATCTGGATGCCTTCCTCATAGACCGACTTGCCATCGGCGCCAAAGCCGCGCCCGCCAATGTCCACCACATGCGCCGTGCAGGCGAAAAAGCCGACCAGCTGGTCGCCCTTGAACGAGGGCGTGACCATGGTGATGTCGTGCAGGTGGCCGGTGCCCAGCCAGGGGTCGTTGGTGACATAGGTGTCGCCGGGATACATTTCCTCGCGCGGGATGGCGGCCATGAAATTCGCCACCGATTCCGCCATGGTGTTGACGTGCCCCGGCGTGCCGGTCACCGCCTGCGCCAGCATCCGCCCCTGCGGGTCATAGACCCCGGCGGACAGGTCGCCGGCCTCGCGGACCGAGGTCGAGAACGCGGTGCGCAGCAGGGTCATCGCCTGCTCCTCGACCACGGAGATCAGGCGGTTCCACATCACCTGCATGCGGATTTCGCGGGTGTTGTCGGTCATGTCGCTCATGCCTGGGTCTCCTTGCGGATCAGTAACAGCGAACCGTCGCCCTGCACCGCCACGTCGAAGGGCGAGGTCACCACGGTCGAGGTCTCGCGCTCGACGATCACCGCCGGGCCGGCGATGCGGTCGCCCGGCGACAGCGTGTCGCGCGCGACGATGGCGGCGGGCAGCGCCACGCCCTGCGCCGGGTCGAACACCGCACGGGTGGTGCCCGCCGGGCTGGCAGGGCGGCCCTCGGTGATCCGGTGGGGTTCGGGGACCGGGCGCTCGTCCTCGGCCTTGACCGAGAAGGTGACGATCTCGATCTCCAGCCCCTCCAGCCCGTCGATGGCACGGCCAAAGAACTGCGCGTAATTGGCGCGGAAGGTGTCGCGCAGCCAGGCCGCGTCGGCATCGGTGAAGGCACGGTCGGGCAGGCTGACCGGGATCTCCCAGCCCTGGCCGACATAGCGCATGAAGGCGGTGATCTCGCGCCGGATGCTGCCCTTGCTGCCGCTGCGCACAAAACCTTCCGCGGTGTCCTTCAGCCCGTCCAGCAGCGCATTGACGCGGTCGGCATCGAACTGGCCCAACCGCACGACCTGACTGGCCAGCGCCTCATAGCCGAAGGGCGCCTTCAGGAAGCCGATGGCCGACCCCACCCCCGCGCCCTGCGGGATCAGGCAGTGGTCGATGCCCAGCTTCTCGCACAGCCGTGCGGCGTGCAAAGGCGCGGCACCGCCAAAGGCGATCATCACGTTGTCGCTGATGTTCTTGCCGTTCTCGACCGCATGGACGCGGGCGGCATTGGCCATGTTCTCGTCCACCACCTCGCAGATGCCGAAGGCGGCGGCCTCACCGTCCAGCCCCAGCCGCGTGCCCACATCGCGGGCGATGGCGGCTTCGGCCTTCGGCACCGACAGCCTGATGGCACCGCCGGCGAAATTGTCCGGGTCCAGCTTGCCCAGAACCAGATCGGCATCGGTGATCGCCGGGCGCTCGCCCCCGCGCTGATAGCAGGCCGGGCCGGGTTCCGACCCCGCCGATTCCGGGCCGGTCTGGATGCGGCCCATGGCATCGACCCAGGCCAGCGAGCCACCACCGGCCCCGATCTCGATCATCTCGATCACCGGGATCGAGATCGGCATGCCGGAGCCCTTGGTAAAGCGATAGGTGCGGGCGACCTCGAAGGTGCGGGCGGTCTTGGGGGTGAAATTCTCGATCAGGCAGATCTTGGCGGTGGTGCCGCCCATGTCATAGCTGACCACGCGGTCCATCCCGAAACGCTCGGCGATATGGGCGGCAAAGATCGCCCCGCCCGCCGGGCCGGATTCGACCAGCCGCACCGGGAATTCGGCCGCGGTCTGCACGTCGATCAGCCCGCCGCCGGAATGGATCATGAAGACCGGGCAGTTCGCCCCCATCTCCTTCACCCGCACCTGGAGGCGGGCCAGATAGGCCTCCATCTGCGGGCGCACATAGGCATTGGCGCAGACGGTGTTGAACCGCTCGAACTCGCGCATCTGCGGCGAGACCTCGGAGGAGATCGAGATCGGCACCTTGACCCTGGCGGCGATGATCTCGCGCGCGCGCTGCTCATGCGCGGGGTTCATGTAGGAATGGATGAAGCCGATGGCGACGGCGCCATAGCCCTCGGCGGCAATATGCCCGGCCAGCCGCTCCAGCGCCGCCTCGTCCAGCGGCGCCAGCTCGGTCCCCTCGGCGCTGATCCGGCCCCCGACGGGAAAGCGGTCCTCGCGCGGGATCAGCGGCAGGGGCAGGCGGATGTTCAGGTCATATTGCTCGAAGCGGCTTTCGGTCCGCATCTCGATCACGTCGCGAAACCCCTCGGTGGTGACCAGCGCGGTGCGGGCGCCGCGGCGCTCGATCAGGGCATTGGTGGCCAGCGTGGTGCCGTGGATGATGATGTCGAGATCGGCGGCGGTAATGCCGGCATCGCGCAGCACCAGCTCGATCCCGTCGAGGATCGCCTGCTCGGGCGCGGCATAATTGGTCAGGACCTTGGCGCTGAACAGGGTACCGCGGCAGTCAAGGGCGATGTCGGTGAAGGTGCCGCCGATATCGGCACCGAGGCGGATCGCTAAGCTCATCTGTCCTTCTCTCCAGCAGGCGACGGTTCCGTCAGATTGTCCGCCAACCCGCGCAAAGACCACGAAGAAGCGCGGCGGACATGAAAGTTTCTCTTTGCCCGCGCGCGGGCGGTCAGGTCACCAAAATCGCGCGCAGGTCGTTGACATTGGTGCCGGTCGGGCCGGTGGTGAACAGGTCGCCCAGCGCCTGAAAGGCCGTGAAGGCATCATGCCCGGCCAGCAGCGCCCGCGGATCATGGCCCCGCGCCCGCAGCCGCGCGGCGGTGCTGCCGTCGGCAAAGGCGCCGGCATTGGCTTCCGAGCCGTCGATGCCGTCGGTATCGGCGGCGAAGGCATGGATGCCGGCCAGCCCGTCGACGGCCTGCGCGAAGGCCAGCAGGAATTCCGAATTGCGCCCGCCCCGCCCGCCCGGGCCGCGGATCGTCACCGTGGTCTCGCCCCCCGAGAGCAGCAGCACGGGCCGGGCGAAGGGGCGGTTACGGGCCGCGATCTCACGCGCGATGGCGGCATGGACGAGGGCCACGTCGCGCGATTCGCCCTCGATGGCATCCGACAGGATCACCGCCGGGAGGCCGCGCGCCCGCGCCACGGCGGCGGCAGCCTCCAGCGACTGCGCGGCCGAGGCCACGACATGGACGGCGTTGCCGGCCAGGCGGGGATCGTCGGGGCGCGGGGCGTCGTCGGGGGCCTGTGCCAGATGCGCCCGCGCGGTCGCGGGCAGGTCCAGCCGCCAGGCGGCGATGATCGCCTGCGCCTCGGCCCGCGTCGAGGCATCGGGGATAGTCGGGCCGGAGGCGACCAGCGCCGGATCGTCGCCCGGCACGTCCGAGACCACATAGCTGACCACCCGCGCCGGCGCCGCCGCCAAGGCCAGCCGCCCGCCCTTGATGCGCGACAACTGCTTGCGCACCGCATTCATCGCCGCGATCGGCGCACCGGAGGCCAGCAGCGCCCGGTTCACCGCGATCTCGTCGTCGAGGCCCATCCCCTCCGGCGGCGCCGCCAGCAGGGCCGAGCCGCCGCCCGAGATCAGCGCCACCACCAGATCGTCTTGCGTCAGCCCCGACACGGCGGCCAGCAGCCGCTCCGACGCGGCCAGCCCGGCGGCATCGGGGACCGGATGCGCGGCCTCGATTACCTCGATCCGTTGGCAGGGCACGCCGGCGCCGTGACGGGTGACGACCACGCCCGAAAGCGGGCCGGGCCACAGCGTTTCAAACGCCGCCGCCATCTGCGCCGCCGCCTTGCCGGCGCCCACCACCACGCAGCGCCCCTTCGGCACCAGCGGCAGGTTGGCGGCGATGCCGCGCGCCGGATCGGCGGCGGCCACGGTCGCGGCGAACAGTTCGGCAAACAGCGCGCGCGGATCGGTCAATGGCCCAGCACCTGCGACAGGAATTTCTGCGTCCGCTCGTTCAGCGGCGCAGTGAAGAAACGCTCCGGGTCGGCGGTTTCCACGATCTCGCCGCCATCCATGAAGATCACCCGGTCGGCCACCCGGCGCGCAAAGCCCATCTCATGCGTTACGCAGATCATTGTCATCCCCTCATGCGCCAGGTTCACCATCACGTCCAGAACCTCGGAAATCATCTCCGGGTCAAGGGCCGAGGTCGGCTCGTCGAACAGCAGGATCTGCGGCTCCATGCACAGGGAGCGGGCGATCGCCACCCGCTGCTGCTGGCCGCCCGACAGTTGCCCGGGATATTTCAGCGCCTGCTCGGGGATGCGCACCTTTTCCAGATAGCGCATGGCGGCGGCCTCGGCCTCCGCCCGCTCGACCCTGCGCACCAGCATCGGCGCCAGGGTGCAGTTCTCCAGCACGGTCATGTGCGGGAACAGGTTGAAATGCTGGAAGACCATGCCGACCTCGCGGCGGATGTCGTCGATATTGCCCACGTCGTCGTTCAGCTCGGTGCCCAGCACCTCGATCAGCCCGGCATTGTGTTCCTCCAGCCGGTTGATGCAGCGGATCATCGTGGATTTGCCGGAGCCCGAAGGGCCGCAGATCACCACCTTCTCGCCCTTGGCGATGGTCAGGTTGATGTCCTTGAGTACATGGAAGGCACCGTAATATTTGTGCATCCCGACGATGCGGACGGCCGGGGTTCCGGCGGGGGTATCGGTCATGGCGGTCTCCCCTCAGCGGTCGCCCACGCTCATGCGCCGTTCCAGGAAGGCGCCATAGCGTGAGAGGCTGAACACGAACACGAAATAGATCAGGGCGATGAAGGCGTAGACCTCGCGATAGGCAAAGGTCCATTCGCCGGTGCCATAGGCGGCATTGCCCGAGGCGAGGATCTCGAAAAAGCCGACGACGATGACCAGCGATGTCTCCTTGAAGGAAATCACGAACTGGTTGATCGTTGCCGGCAGGGCGTTGCGCATGGCCTGCGGCAGCAGGATGCGGCTGACCCGCTGCCAATAGCCGATGCCCAGCGATTTCGCTGCCTCCTCCTGCCCGGCGGCGACGCCCTGCAACCCGCCGCGGATGATCTCGGCCTGATAGGCGGCAAAGAACAGCGCCGAGCCGAACACCACGCGGTAGAGCTTGCCCATCTGCAACCAGCCCGGCAGCAGGAAGGGCAGCACCACGGCGAAGGCGAACAGGATCGACAGCAGGGGTAGCGAGCGCACCGAGTCGATGATGATGCCAATGCCCTTCGAAATCACCGGCAGCTTTGATCGGCGCAGCAGCGCCAGCACCACCGACAGCGGAAAGCCGATCAGGCAGGTGCCGACGAAGATGAACAGGGTCAGCGCCAGCCCGCCCCATTTCTCCTCGCCGATATAGGGCAGGCCGAGGATGCCGCCTTTCATCAGCAGGTAATAGGTCAGCGCGCCGGTCACCCAGACCGCGGCCAGCCGCCGCCCGGTCCAGAAGGCGGGCAGGCAGGACAGCACGATCATCGCCACCACGGCCAGGCAGGCCAGCGCCGAGCGCCATTGCTGGTCATGCGGATAAAGGCCGAACAGGATGATGCGCCAGCGCTGCGCGATCACCGACCAGCAGGCGCCTGAGGCCGCCTTGCAGGCCTCCGGCCCGCCGGCGCTGCCGAAGACGGCAGAGAACAGCGCCCAGTCCAGCACCGTCCAGGCCAGCCAGCCCAGCAGCAGGGCGCAGGTCACGGTGATCAACCCCTGCAGCGGCGTATGGAAATAGTGCCGGCGCAGGCTCTGGCCGAGGGTGGGCATGGGCGGGCGGAAGGTCTGGGTCATGGCTCAGCCTCGCGACTGGGTGCCCTTGAGGGCAATGGCGCGGTTGATGCGGTTGAAGATCGCCGCCAGCGTCAGATTGATGACCAGGAAGCCGCCCATCAGGATGGCGATGGCCTCCAGCGTCTGGCCGGACTGGTTGATCGTCACCGCCACGATCATGAAGAAATCGGTAAAGCCGATGGCGATGCCCATGGTGGTGGCCTTGATCAGCCAGACATACTGGTTGGCAAGGATCGGCAGCATCGCCCGCAGCGCCAGCGGAAAGCGCACCCGGCTGAACACCTGCCAGGGCCGCAGCCCCAGCGAGCGCGCGGCCTCGACCTGGCCCCTGCCGACGGACTGGAAGCCGCCGCGGACGATCTCGCCGATATAGGCGCCGCCATAGATGCCGATGGCGATCAGCAGCGCGGCGAATTCCGGCGAGACCCGCAGCCCGCCGCGGATGTTGAGGCCGGTCAGCTGCGGCAGCTCGATCAGCGCGGTATCGGGAACCCGGCCCAGCGCGATCAGCGCCGCGATGGCCAGGGCGCCGGCGGCCAGCGCGGCCCCGACCAGCGGCCGCCGCGCCCTGCGGCCGCGCGCGATGCGGCGCGAGCGCGCGAGCCAGAGCGCAGCCGCCAGCGTGGCGACCAGCACCAGGGCGGCGGCCAGCAGCCACCAGCCGCCGACATTCACCGCCGGGACATAGATGCCGCGATTGGAGAAGGTCAACGGCCCGAACAGGATGGCGTTCCGCGGCACCGGCAGGTGCGTGACCACTGCATACCAGAAGAACACCTGCAATATCAGCGGGATATTGCGGAAGAAATCGACATAGAGCCGCCCGACCAGCATCAGCATCCCGTGGCCGGAGGTGCGGGCGATCCCGACCATGGCGCCGATCACGGTGGCCAGCATCAGCCCCATGGTGCCCAGGAACAGGGTGTTGAGGATGCCGACCAGAAAGAACCGCCAGTAGGGGTCGTTGGCCGTCACCGGGATCAGCGAGAAGGCCACATCCCAGCCCGCCGACTTCTCCAGGAAGGCAAAGCCGGCGACCATGTTCTGCGCGCGCATCACGCTCTGGGCATTGCGCCAGCCGCCGATGACGATGACCAGCACCACCAGCACGAACAGCGCCTGCAACAGCCGGTTGCGGGTCTTCTGGTTACGCAGGATCGCCATGATCT
>JBEBVF010000091.1:0-11275 GCA_040392885.1 Paracoccus sp. (in: a-proteobacteria)
TGCGGCCACAGCCAAAGGCCGCACAGCCCCGCCCCCCTTCAGAAACGCCAGGTCGCGCCGACGAGCGGGCCGGCCATGGTCACGTCCACCGCCGTGCCGCCGCTGCGGTAGTCGACGGTCAACTGGCGATAGCCGGCCGAGAGCCAGAGATGGTCGTTCACCTGATAGTTGACGGTGGCGAGGATCTGGCTGGTGTTGTCCGAACCCGCGCCGAAGCCGCCGAAATCGGCGTAGAGGATGCCGGACCATCGCGGTGCCAGCGTGACGTTCATCCGTGCCGCCAGGATCGGGTCGACGAAATCCTTGCCCGGCGAGGCCTGCATGGCGCCGCCGGCCACGGTGACGGTGCTTCTGATGTCCCAGGCCCGGATGCCGCCCAGCAGGTCCAGCGAGAGCCGGTCGTTCTCGACTGTCCGCCAGCCGGCCAGCAGGGTCAGCGACCGTTGGGTCAACTCGCCCTCGGCCGGCAGGCCTGGCGGCACCGTGCCGGATTTCGAGCTCGACGACCAGCTGAGATCGCCCATCACCACCAGCCGGTCGCGCCGCGCATAGGCGGACAGGAAGAAGGCGCCGTCCAGATCCTCCATCACCTCCGAGAAGCTCTTGTCGAACGACAGCGTCGGCGCGCCACTCATCGGGGTGACATCGCCTCCGAGGCCCGCCGCCCAGACATAGGGGGTGACTTGCCACGACCAGTCCCCGGCCAGGGCGGGAGAGGCACCGGCCGCGAGGGCGGCCATGCCGGCCAACAGGTTGCGGATCATCTCGTCCCCCCTCCTCACAGGCTGTTCTTGAACATGCGGCCGCCCTTCATGATCAGGCGCAGGTTGTCGGCATCGGCCAGCCAGTCGAGCCCGGCCTCGGCATCGCCGTCGACCACCAGCAGATCGGCCAGCGCCCCCTCGGCGATCACGCCGAGCCTGCCGTCATAGGGCGCCCGCGCGCCCGACAGGGCCAGCAGCTCGCCCGCCGCGCCGGTGGCGCGGTGCAGCGCCGCCAGCGGCGACATGTAGCGCGCCAGCTTGACCAGCTGCCGGGCCTGGCTCTCGCCGCCGCCATAGAGGATGTCGGTGCCGAAGGCCCAGTTCACGCGATGCTTGTCGGCCCATTCAAAGGCGCGCACCGTGCCCTCGGCCACCTGCCGCTGGGCGGCGACCGCCTTGGGGTCGGTATATTTGTTGGCATCCTCGTCGGCCAGGAAGGGCTGGATCGACCACCAGGTGCCGCTGTCGGCCATCATGCGGACGGTATCCTCGTCGGCCAGCTGGCCGTGCTCGATGGAGCGGACCCCGGCCCTGATGCAGCGCCGGATACCCTCCGAGGTGTAGACATGGGCGCAGACATAGGTGCCCCAGTCGCCGGCGGCCTCCACCGCGGTGCGCATCTCGGCCTCGGTGAACTGCAGCGATTCCAGCGGGTCGTATTGCGAGGCGACGCCGCCGCCGGCGGTGATCTTGATCTGGCTGGCACCCTTCATCAGCTGCTCGCGGGTGCGGCGCAGCACCTCGGGCACGCCATCGGCCAGCGCCGACATGCCGGCCTGGCTCGCATAGTCCGCCGGGTCGGAGGGCATCATCGGCAGGCTGTTCTGAAAGCGGAAATCGCCATGGCCCGAGGTCTGGCTGATGATGGCGCCCGAGGGGAAGATGCGCGGGCCGGCGACCACGCCGCGATCCACCGCCGCCTGCAGACCGAAGGCCGGACCGCCGACATCGCGCACGGTGGTGAAACCGCGCTGCAAGGTGGCGCCCGCCTCCTTGCCCGCCATCAGATGCACGAAGCCGATATCCTGGGTCATGGCGGCGATCTGGCTGACCGCGGCCAGCGTCGCATGCCAATGCGCGTCGATCAGCCCGGGAATGACGGTGCGGCCGCCGCAGTCGATCCGCTCGGCCTCGGCCGGGCCCTGGTCCCGCGCCGGCAGCGCCGCGATGCGGCCGCCCTCGATCAGGATGTCGGTGCCGCCGCGCAGCGACAGGGTGGTGCCGTCGAAAAGCCGCAGATTGGTCAGCAGCAGCGGCGCGCCGGGCGTCTGCGCCCTCACCTCCTGCGGTGCCAGCCCGAAGCCCGCGAACATGCCGACCACCGCCGCCATGCCGCCCAGCATCTGCCGGCGCGAGATGTCGGCCTCGATCCGGCGCATGGCAGCTAGCGTTGCCGGGCTATCGCATTGGCAAAAGTGCAGATGGGCCCCGCTGGTCGCCGCCTCAAAGCAAGCCTGGCACATGCCCCGTTCCTTCTGAAGACCGCACGGGAAAACTGTACAGGCAGTCCCGCGGTTTTTCATAGCGGAATCTGGAGCATCGGCCGCGCTCCATGTCCAGGGGAACGGCGGCCCCAAGGCACGCCCCGGACTGCCGGATTGCTCCGGTCCGGTGCGGGTGCCAGCCGGGGAGCGGAAGCCGTCGCGCTTCGCCCCCTGCCCCGTTTCAGCCGATCACCGTATCCAGCATCTTCGTATAGAACTGGCGGGCATTGTGGATGTGCAGCCGGGCGACCCGGCTGGCCGTCTCCGGCGAAAGCGACTCGATCGCGGACAGGATCTCCTCATGCTCCTCCACGATCTGCTGGGCGCGCTCCGAACGCTCCGGCACCAGCCGGCGATAGCGCTCGATGCGGATCATCAGCTGTTCGAGGATGCGGTTCACCACCTCGTTGGCGGAAAGGGCCCGCAGCTCGGCATGGAATTCCAGCCCGGTGAGCAGCAGCATCTCCACATCGTCGATCCGGGCCAGCGCCTGCATGCGGCGGTTGATGCGGCGCAGGGATTCGACCGAGATCTCGCCGCGGGCCAGCCGCTCGGTCACCTGCATGGCCAGCATGCCCTCCAGATGCTCGCGGGTGCAGGACAGGTTCTCCATGTCCGGCTTCAGCAGCCTGGGCAGCTCGATCGAGCGGTTGGGCTCGCGCCGCACGAAGCCGATCATCTGCGACTGCTGCAACACCTCGCGCATCGGCGTGCGGCTGACGGCGAAGATGTCGATCAGCGTGTTCTCGGTGATCTGCAATCCGTCCTTGAACTGCGGGTCGCAGGCCCAGGTCACGAAACGCTCGAACAACGAGTTGCCCCGCCCGATATAGGTCGAATTGCTGATCATGGCAGCCGTCTCCCTTTCAAACAAATCCTGATCGATCATGCCGTCAAATCATCCCCGCATGGGCGAGGCAGGGCCGCGTTCGCTGCATGCGTTTACCGAGGAAAATCCGGCATTTCGTATACAGCCTGAACGGCCCGCCTCCAAGGCTTCATCCCAGGCCGAGGAACAGCCGCCGGAGCAGTTCGGTGCGCTCGACCAGTTTCGAGACATCGATCCACTCCTCCAGCGTGTGCGGCCCGCCGCCGACCGCGCCGACCCCGTCCAGCACCGCCAGCCGGTCGGCGA
This sequence comes from Paracoccus sp. (in: a-proteobacteria), assembly GCA_040392885.1. Lineage (GTDB taxonomy): Bacteria > Pseudomonadota > Alphaproteobacteria > Rhodobacterales > Rhodobacteraceae > Paracoccus. The sequence goes on from JBEBVF010000091.1 coordinate 3,384, forward strand.
CGAGATTGGCATCGCTGCCGCCGCCGCCGACCGATTTCGGCAGCTCGAAGCCGATCTCGGCGGCGATCCGCCGCGCCTCCTCGTAGAGGGCGGCGATGGCCGGGGTCTCCTGATAGGGCCGCCGCCAGACGCCGCCGACGAATTCGACTCGGGTGTCGGGATCGACCGGCCGCACCGCGGCGACCATCGCCATCACCTGCTCGATCTGCTCGGGCCGGGCGACGCGGATGTCCACCCGCGCCGTGGCATGGGCGGGCACGACGTTCTGCTTGCCGCCGCCGCTGACGATGCCGACATTGACGGTGAGGTCGTCGGCATAGTCGGTCCGCCCCTCGATGGCGATGATCTGGTGCGCCAGCTCGCGGATCGCGGATCGCCCCTCGCGGTGGTTGGAGCCGGAATGCGCCGGGCGGCCGACCACGTTGAGGTCGAATTTCAGCGAGCCCTTGCGCCCGACGATCACCCCGCCATCGGCGCGCGCGCCCTCGGGCACCAGGACATAACGCGCCTCCCCGGCCAGTTCGGCGATGATCTCGCGGCTGGTCTGGCTGCCGATCTCCTCGTCGGGGGTGAACAGCAGCGTCAGCGGCAGCCGGGGCACCTCGGCGGCGCCGAGCAGGCTGCGGGCCGCCTCGACCGCCATGCAGCCGCCGGACTTCATGTCGTAGACGCCGGGACCATAGAGCCGGTCACCCTCGCGCCGGATCGGGAATTCCGCCAGCGTGCCCAGCTTGTGGACCGTGTCGAGATGCGCGATCACCAGGATGCCCTTCTGGCTGCGGTCGCCCCAGGGCGCGCGGACGATCAGCTTGTCGCCGCGCCCGCCATGGCCCTGGCGACGTTCGACCGCCATGCCCAGCCCGCGGTGATAGGCCTCGACATGATCGACCAGCCGGTTGACCGCCTCGGGCCGGTCGGTCGGGGTCTCGATGCCGACCCAGGTCTCGATCTGCTCCAGCAACTCGTCGAGCGAGATCGCGGCCGCGGCGGAGACAGGTGCTTGAGAGTTCATTTCTTCAGCCTTGGATTGAGGATGTCGCGCAGGCGGTCGCCCACGAAATTGACGCTCAGCACGGTGACGAACAGCACCAGCCCCGGGAAGAAGCTGATCCAGTAATCGCCGCTGAGCATGAAGTTGAAGCCGTTGGAGATGAGCAGCCCCAGCGACGGCTCGGTGATCGGCACGCCCACGCCCAGGAAGGACAGCGTCGCCTCCAGCGAGATGGCATGGGCGATCTGCATCGTCGCCACCACGATCACCGGCGGCAGGCAGTTGCGCAGCAGGTGGATATAGCCGATCTGGAACCCGCTGAGCCCCTGGCAGACCGCGGCATCGACATATTCCTTGCGCCGCTCGACCATGGCCGCGGCCCGCACGGTACGGGCGTAATAGGCCCATTGCACCACGATCAGCGCAATGATCACCTTGTCCACCCCGCGCCCGAACAGCGCCAGCAGGATCAGCGCGATCAGGATGGTCGGGATGCCCAGCTGCAGGTCGACCAGCCGCATCAGCAGCGCATCCAGCCAGCCGCCGTAATAGGCCGCGCACAGCCCGACGATCAGCCCCAGGACCAGGCTGAAGGCGGTGCTGGCAAAGCCGACCAGCAGGCTGGTGCGCAGCCCGTAGAGGATGGCGCTGAACACGTCGCGCCCCTGCTCGTCCGAGCCCATCAGATAGAGCATGCCATCCGCCCGCGTCATCGGCGGATACATGCTGTTGATGATGTCGACCTCCATCAGGTCATAGGGGTTCTGCGGCGTGATCCAGGAGGCGAACACCGCCAGCAGCACCATCGTGGTGAACACGATCAGGCCGAGAATGGCGCTGGGGCTCTCGCGCAGCTCGTTCCAGATCCGCAGATAGGGGTTTTCCGCCACCGAAGCGGGCGGGCGGGCATGTTCGGCGGGCGTGTCGCCCGCCACGGGACCATGCGCGGCCGGAAGGGGAGTATCGCTCATGACGCGCCTTTCACCAAACGCACCCGCGGATCGAGCCGGGCATAGAGGATGTCGACAATCAGGTTGATCAGGACGAACAGCACCGCCGCGAACATCAGGTAGGCGACGATCACCGGGCGATCGAGGTTGTTGATGCTCTCGATCAGCAGCCGCCCCATGCCGGGCCAGGCAAAGATCGATTCCGTCACCGCGGCGAAGGCGATCACCGAGCCGAACTCCATGCCGATCACGGTGATGATCGGGATCAGGATGTTCGGCACCAGGTGGACGCGGACGGCATACCAGTGGCCCATGCCCTTGGCATAGGCAAAGCGCATGTAGTCCTGCAGCATGGCCTCGCGGGTGCCGGCGCGGGCCAGGCGGATCACCAGGGCCAGCTTGAACAGCGCAAGGTTGGTCGCCGGCAGCAGCAGGTGCTTGAACCCGTCCCAGGTCAGGAACGCGAATTCCACTCCGAACAGGGTGCCGGTCGCGCCACGGCCATTCGCCGGCAGCAGCCCGAGATTGACCGCGAAGACCATGATCAGCAGCAGGCCGAACCAGAAGCCCGGCAGGCTGAAGCCGATGACCGACACGCTCATGATCGCCCGGCCATACCAGGATTCCGGCGCCAGCCCGGCCAGGATGCCCAGCGGCAGGCCCAGGAAGACGGCGATGAACATGGCGGTCAGCGCCAGCTCCAGCGTCGCCGGGAATTTCGACAGGATCAGTTGCAGCGTCGGCTGGTTGAACACGAAGGAGGTGCCGATATCCCCCTGCAAGGCGTTCAGCGCAAAGCGCCCGTACTGGACGTAAATCGGCTGGTCGAGGCCCAGGCGCGCCCGTGCGAGCTGCATTTCCAGCTCGGTCGCGGTCTCGGGGACCAGCATGTCGATCGGATCACCGATCGCGTAGACCCCCAGGAACACGATGACCGACATGGCGGCGATCACCAATGCACCCTGCAGGAGCCGTTTTGCGATGAAATATAGCATTCTGCTTCCCTAAAGGGGCCACAGGCCGGGCCGGGGCCCGTCCTGCGGCCGGTCTCGGTCAGGGCTTCGGAGAGAAGCGGGTGGCGACGGTGCGCTGGTCGGCGGCGGGCTGCACGTCGATATCGGCGCGGTGGGCCCAGGTCGCCATCTCGTAATGCAGCGGCAGGATCGCCAGCTCGTCCTTCACCACCTCGGCGATCTGGTGGAACAGCTCCAGGCGCCTGTCCTCGCTGATCGTGCGCATCGCCTCGCGCAGCAGGCTGTCGACCTGCTCGTTCGAGAAGCGGCCGCGGTTCGACGAGCCCATGCCCTCCTCGGTGTTGCGGGTCGCGACCAGCGCGCGGAAGGTATAGATGCCCTCGCGCGATCCGCTGCCCCAACCGCCCAGATAGGCGCTGAACTCGTACTTGTTGCGCTTTTCGGAGAAGATCGAGAAGTTCGAGGCATCCACGGTGGTCTTGATGCCGACCCGGGTCAGCATCTGGGCTAGGGTCTCGGCGATCCGCGCGTCGTTGACATAGCGGTTGTTGGAGGCGCCGATCACCAGCTCGAACCCGTTGGGATAGCCGGCCTCGGCCAGCAGCGCCTTGGCCTTTTCCGCATCATAGTCGTCGGGGGCGAATTCCCCCTCGAAATGGCCGAAGCTGCCGGGCGGTAGCAGCTGGCCGGCGGCCATCGCCTCGCCGCGCATGACCTTGTCGACGATGACATCGCGCGAGATCGCATGCGTCACCGCCTCGCGGACGCGGTGGTCCTTGAACGGGTTGCGGCCATCGGTGCCACTGACCCCGGGGGTCGGCTCCTGCTCCATGTCGAAGGCCAGATAGATGGTCCGCTCGGAGACCGCGCTGGTCACCGCCAGCGCGTCATTGGCGCGGATGCGGGCGAGGTCCTGCAGCGGCGGGCGCTCGATCACGTCCACCTCGTCGGAGAGCAGCGCCGCCACCCGGGCGACGTCATTGGGGATGATGCGCAGCGTGACCTTGTCCCATTGCGGCTTGCCGCCGCGGAAGCTTTCGTTGGCGACCAGTTCGATCTTCTCGCCCGGCACGAAGGAGACGTATTTGAACGGCCCGGTGCCGATGGCCAGCTCGCCCGAATTGTATTTCTCGGTGGCGCCCTCGACAAAGCCGTCGCAGCCGTCGAGGCCGAAGGTGACCGTGCCGGCCCCCGCGGCGGCGGCCGAGACCATCATCACATCCGCCAGGTCGATCGGCAGGATCGGATAGGGCCCGTCGGTGGTGATGCGCAGCTGGTGACCCGACAGCGCCTCGACGTTCCGGATCGACTGGATCTGGCCCATGAACGAGCCGGGGCTGTCCTTGATCGTCGGGATGCGGCAGATCGAATAGATGACATCATTGGCGGTGAACGGCGTGCCGTTCGAGAAGGTCACCCCCTCCACCAGGTCGATGATCCAGGTGTCGTCGGCGGTCGCCTCCCAGGCGGCGGCCAGCCGCGGCGCGGCGCGCCCGGTCTTCTCGTCCAGCCCGAAGAGCGATTCGAAGACATGCATGCTGAGCGCGCTGTTCGGGGTCAGGTTGTGGAAATGGGGGTCCAGCGTCGTCGGCGGGCTGGACAATGCCACGCGGATGGATTCCTCCGCCACCACGCCGCCGGCAGACAGACCGACCAACAAGGCCGAGCCCAGAAGATATGCGGAAATACCCCGCCGGTTCCGTCGGTTAGTTCTCATGAATACCTCCCACCCCTGTCGCCACCGCGCTGGCCGGGGCCTCCTGTCCCTGATGATCAAGGCGCGTTCGCGTCCGTCCGCCTCGACCAAGGCTGTATCCGTGAATTCTTGTATACGCAACCATTCTATTAGTGCTAGAGGCGGAGCCATGCGGCGAAAGAACGGTCGCGAATCATCCATGCGGGGAGGGAACACTGTTGGAGCTTCTGGAAATTGAAGGGCTTAGCGTGGCCTTTCCGCTGCGGCGCAAGTCGGTGCGCGCCATCGAGGGCCTGTCGCTGACCGTCCGGCCCGGCGAGATCGTCGGGGTGATCGGCGAATCGGGGGCGGGCAAATCCACCGTGGGCCGCGCCATCATCAACCTGGTCGATGCGCCCGGCCTGGTGGATGGCGGCAGGATCGTCTTTCAGGGCCACGACCTGCTGGCCGAATCCGAGACCGCGCGCAACGCCGTGCGCGGCCGCAAGGTCGGCTACATCTTCCAGAACCCGCTGACCTCGCTCAACCCGGTGCTCAGCATCGGCCAGCAGATGATCGAGACCCTGATCAAGGTCCGCGGTCTCGGCCCGCGCGAGGCGCGGCGCGAGGCGATCCGGCTTCTCGAACGGGTGCAGATCCCCGACCCGGCCGCGCGGCTGGAGCAGTTTCCCCACCAGCTCAGCGGCGGCCAGCGCCAGCGCGTGGTGATCGCCATCGCGATTTCCGGCGACCCTGCCCTGCTGATCGCCGACGAGCCGACCACCGCGCTCGACGTGACCATCCAGGCCTCGATCCTGTCGCTGATCAAGGAGCTGTGCCAGGAAAAGAACATCGGCTGCCTGCTGATCACCCATGACATGGGCGTCATCGCCACCATGGCCGACCGGGTCTATGTGATGCTCGACGGCCGCCTGGTCGAACACGGCCCGGCCCGCCAGGTGATCTCGGCGCCGCAGCAGCCCTATACGCGGCGCCTGATCTCGGCGATCCCGCCGCTGTCGAGGCGCCTGCACCGTCTGGACGCCCCCGCCCTCGTGCAGGGCGACAACCCCAGCAGCGACCTGCAGAAGGCCATGGACTATCTGCGCGGCAATCGCGGCGAGCGCAGGGCGATCACCGGCCCCATGGTCGAGGTGCGCAACCTGTGCAAGACCTTCGGCGCCCGGCGCAGCCTGCTGGGCGGCACGCGCGAGGGTTTCCACGCCCTGCGCGACATCTCGTTCTCGGTCAACGAGGGCGAGACCGTCGGCATCGTCGGTGAAAGCGGCAGCGGCAAGTCCACCATCGGCCGGATCATGCTGGGCCTGCTGTCGCCCAGCTCGGGCACCATCCTCTATGATGGCGAGGACCTGCACGCCCCTGCCAGCGCCCAGCAGGCGATGCGGCGGCGGCTGGACATGCAGATCATCTTCCAGGACCCGTCCTCGTCGCTCGACCCTCGGATGCAGATCGGCCATTCGGTCGGCCTGGGCATGAAGGTCCATGATCTGGTCCGGAGCCGGACCGAACGCGAGGCCATCGTGCGCGGCCTGCTGGAACGGGTCGGGCTGCCGGCGGCGGCGGCGGAATGCTATCCGCACCAGTTCTCCGGCGGACAGCTGCAACGCATTTCCATCGCCCGGGCGCTGGCGACGCGGCCACGCTTCATCTTCTGCGACGAGCCGACCTCGGCGCTCGATGTCTCGTTCCAGGCCCAGGTCCTCAACCTGCTCAAGGACCTGCAGGACGAGCATGCGCTGACCCTGCTTTTCGTCAGCCACGACCTGTCGGTGATCCGGCAGATGTGCGACCGCATCATCGTCATGGAAAGCGGCGCCATGCAGGAGATCGGCAGCAACGACCAGATCTTCCTGCACCCGCAGAGCCCCTATACCCGCCAGCTTCTCGCCGCCATGCCGACCGTCGACAAGGCCTTCGAGACCGGACGTTGATCCCGGCCCCCCGCGCGGCCGCGGCCGGCGCGGGGGGCGGAACTCCCCAGCACCAGGAAAGACCATCATGCCTGCACCCAGTCGCGCGACCGACGCAATGCCCGCCACCCTGCCCGTCCCCTGCCCGGTCCGCCGCGTCGGCGCCAGCGAGGAGCACCAGTTCTTCGGCTATTACAACAAGACGCTCTGGGATCCGACCGGGCGCTATCTGCTCTGCCACAGCGTGCCGATGCTGACCGGCGACCTGACCGGGCGCGAGGTGGCCCGGATCGTCTGCATCGACACCGCGGACGGCGATGCGATGCAGGTGGTCGGCGAGACCACCACCTGGAACTGGCAGATGGGCGCCCAACTGCAATGGCTGGAGGGGCTGAAAGGGCGCAAGATCATCTACAACACCCGCGCCCCGGAAACCGGGCCGGGCCCGGTCAATGCCGATTTCCGCGCCACCATCGCCGATCTCGATACCGGCGAGACCCGGCACCTGCCCATGCCGGTCTATGTGGTCGCGCGCGATTCGCGCTTTGCGCTCTCGGTCAACTATTCGCGGCTGGAGGTGACCCACAAGACCATCGGCTATCGCGCCACCGGCGCCGAGCCGCGGCTGGAGCGGGCGCCGGAGGATGACGGCATCTTCCGCATGGACCTGCAAAGCGGCGAGGTGCGGCAGATCCTGTCGCTGGCGCAACTGCGCAATCACCAGCCCTGCGCCTCGATGGAAAAGGCGATCCACTGGGTGACGCATCTGGAGATCAATCCCTCGGGCAGCCGCTTCCTGTTCATCCACCGCTGGACCGAGCGGGTGGAGGACGAGACCTGCTTCCTGCACCGGCTCTACAGCTGCAATCCCGACGGCAGCGACCTGCGCCTGCTGGAATGCACCGACCACCCCCTGCCCCAGCTGGAAACCGCCTTCGACCCGGATGCGGTCGGCACCTTCGATTACGAGAAATCCGAGTACCAGATCTCGCATCCGCTGTGGAAGGACGACCGCACGCTGATCGTCTGGGGCCCGCATCGCGGCCGGATCGGCTATCACCTCTATGACGACGCCACCGGCACCGCGACCCGCATCGGGCCGGAGGTGCTGACCGAAAACGGCCACATGACCTATTCGGCGGACGGCGCCTGGCTGCTGACCGACACCTATCCCGACCCGGTCACCCAGATCCGCAAGCTGCTGCTGTGGGATGCGCGGCGCGAGATCTGCTATGCGGTGGGCGAATTCTATACCAGCCCCAGCCTGGGCAAGCACAACCGCTGCGACCTGCATCCGCGCTGGAGCCGCGACCACCGGCAGGCCTGCATCGACTCGGTGCACGAGAACCACCGCTCGCTCTACATCGTCGA
>JBEBVF010000092.1:0-11197 GCA_040392885.1 Paracoccus sp. (in: a-proteobacteria)
GCCACCAGCAGCGCCAGCGGCCCGCGCCAGCGCGGCGGGTCCGTCAGCGCCTGCGTCACCACCGTCTCCGGCGGCAGGGCGGCCAGGGCTTCGGCATCGCGGGCGTCCTGCAACCACGGCGCCGCAATCGGCAGCGCCGCCGCCTGCGAGAGATTCAGCGCCCGCCCCGCCGCCAGCGAGGCCGCCCAGAGGCCGGGCTGCATCCAGGCCTCCGTCACCGGATCGGCGGCCGCCAGCGCGGCCAGCGCCGCCGCGCGCTCGGCCCGCGGCAGCGGCAGCAGCGCGTGGCTGCGCAGGTCGGGATGCAGGTGCAGGGTCTCCAGCGCGCCGCTCTCGCACAGGATCAGCAGATGGCTGGCCTCGCTGCCGGCCAGCCAGTCCATGGCCGCCCGGATCAGGCCGGACGGGTCGGGCTCGCGCTCCAGCGCGTCGAGGATCAGCAGCACCGGCTCGCCCGCTGCCGCCGCCGCGGCCAGCGCGGCGCGGCCCGCGCCCGGCGCCGACAGGCGCGGCAGCAGCAGGCCGGCATCCCAGAGCTGCGGCAGGCGGGTGCCTTCGGCATTGCGGATGGCGGGGCGGCACAGGCGGGTCAGGTTGTCGGCGGTGCTGCCCAGCCGCTCGCCCATCAGGCCGGCATGCAGCGCCTCGGCCAGCACGGTCTTGCCGCCGCCGCGCGGCGCATGCAGCAGCAGGGCACGATGCATCGACACCATCTCGACGGCGGTGAAATGCACCGGAACCTGCGGGCGGCCGTCGCCGTCGCGAAAGGCGCGCAGCCCCTTGGCGTCGCGATCCTCATGGGTATAGCTGGCCAGCCGGGGCAGCGGCGCGGTCAGGTGGCGGCCGTCGGGCAGGGTGGGCAGGTCGGTCACTTGAACAGCCTCGCCACCTCGGGATCGTGGAAACGCTGGATCTCGATGGCGTAGCCGGCCGGGTCCTCGAAGAAGAAATGCTCGCAATAGGTGCCGCGCAGGATCTCCGACAGGCCGGCGACGCCCGCCGCCCGCATCCGCGCATGCCAGCCGGCGACATCCTCGGAGACGATGGTCAGCAGGGTGGCGCTGTGCGGCTGGTGGCGCAGATGGCCGCGATTGCCGTCCACGATGCCGAAATAGGCGTTGCCGGCGATGCGGTAGATCCGCGCCAGCCCCTGATCGAGGACCAGATCAAAGCCCAGTACCTCCTCGTAGAACGGCGCGACGGCGGCGATGTCCTGATAATAGTAGAAGGTGATCGCGCATTCCCTGAGCATGGTCGGCTCCTTGTGCGGGGTGGGGGGCGGTCCGGGATCAGGCGATCCGCAGGATGCCCTTGTGGTCGAGGGAGAGGCCGGCCAGCCCCGGCGCATGGGCCAGGCACAGCACCGGATGGAACAGATAGGCCCAGGGCGGGGCGTCCTGGAGGCGCCGCAGCAGCCCGCCATAGGCGGCGGCGCGGGCGCGGTCGTCGGTCAGGCGGCGGGCGGCGGCAAAGCCGTCATCGACGGCCGCGTCCGCGACCCCCTGCCACCAGACCGCGCGGCTGATGCCGGAGATCTTGTCGTCGAGGACGCGGAAGGTGCTGTGCGGCGAGCTGTCGAAGATCGCGGCATCGCCCATCTGCTTGGCCCCCAGCTCGCGGGCATAGAGCGGCCGGTCCTCGGCCAGCTCGATGCTGGTGTCGAAACCGACGGCGTTCCATGCCTCGGCCATGAAGCGGGCAATGTCCGGCGCGCGTTCGGGCATGTGGGTGGGGCTGCGCAGCACCACCGCGCGCGGGGCCTGCGACTGCGCCAGCAGGCGCCGCGCCGCCTCGGGATCGTGGCGGATCGGCGCCAGCCCGGCCTCGGCAAAGCCGAAATGCCAGGGGCTGACGATGCTCCGCGCCGGGATGCCTAGGCCGCCCATCACCTCCGCGACCAGCCGCTCGCGGTCCAGCGCCAGATTGGCGGCGAGACGGGCGGCGGGGTCGGCGAAGGCGCCGGAAAGCCCGTTCAGATAGGCGATGACCGACAGGGTGCAGGGCTGCTCGTGCCAGGCCAGCCCCGCCGCCCGCCGCTGGGGATGCGCCAGCCGCTCCAGATGCGTCGCCGCCTGAACCGCGCCCGATTGCAGGGCGGCCAGCCGGTCCTCGGCCAGCGGTATCGCGACGAGGCGCAGCCGGCGCCTGTCCGCCCGCGCAAGCAGCACCGAGGCGCCGGGGGTGAACTCCTCCACCCGCCAGTCGCCGGTGCCGATCACCGGCCGGCCTTCGGCATCGAGGCGGGGCAGATAGAATTCCGACAGGATCTCCGGCAGGTCCGGGAAGGGGGCGGGGGTGTCGATGGTCAGCACCGCCCTATCGGCCGCGAGCCGCGCCCCCTCCAGATAGCGGGCATAGGACCAGGGCATGCCGAACATGTCGCGGGACTCGAGGATATGGCGGATGAAGTCCGCCGCATGTTTGGCCAGAACCGGGCTGCCGTCATGGAAGCGCTTGCCCGGCGGCAGGGTCAGGCGCCAGCGGCGGCCCCCGGCCTCCTGCGCCCAGCCGGTGAACAGGCCGGGGCGGATGGCGCCGTCCTGCCAGCGCAGCATCGGCTCGAACACCAGCGATTTCAGGGTCAGGATCGAGGTGTCGTCGGTAACGCGGCTGGCGGGCAGGAAATCCACCCGCTCCAGCGCGATCACCGGGATCGGCGGCAGGCTCATCCGTTCCGGCTCCGGCGCTTGGGGTTGAACCAGTCGGCCAGCGCGTCGCCGATCAGGTTGAAGGACAGCACCGCCAGCAGGATGGCAAAGCCCGGCCCCAGCGTCGTCCAGGGGCTGGAGCGCGCATAGGCCAGGTTGGCCGAGACATCGGCGCCCCATTCCGGCATCGGCGGCTGCGCCCCGAGGCCGAGAAAGCCGAGGCTGGCGGTTTGCAGGATGGCGCTGCCGACATTCAGCGAGGCCTGCACCAGCAGGGGCCCGATGGCGTTGACCAGCACATAGCGCAGCAGAATGCGCCGCCGCGGCAGGCCGAGCGCATGGGCGGCATCGACATAGAGCTGGGAGGAAACCGCCAGCGCCTGCGAGCGCGCCACCCGGGCGAATTGCGGCGCCATGGTGACGGCGACCGCGATCATGGCGTTCTCCAGGCTGGGGCCGAAGGCGGCGGCCAGCGCGATGGCCAGCACCAGCGCCGGAAAGGACAGCATGGCATCGACCACCCGCATGATCACCGTATCGGCCAGCCCGCCGGCAAAGCCCGCCAGGATGCCGAAGAACACCCCGATGACGAAGGCGATGCCCACGACCAGCGTGCCGATGGCCAGCGTATAGCGCCCGCCATGCACCAGCCGCGATAGAATATCCCGCCCGAAGCTGTCGGTGCCCAGCCAGTGTCCGGGGCCGGGCGGCTGCAGCTTGGCCGTCATGTCGATGGCCGTGGGCGAGGGCGTCACCAGCGGCCCGATCAGCACCGCCAGCAGCAGCACCGCCAGGATCGCCCCGCCGATGGCGGCGAGGACATTGTGGCGCAGGAAAACCATGAGTTCCTTCATCACCGGCCTCCTTTCAGCGCATCTTGCGGCGCACGCGCGGGTCGAGCACGGCATAGAGGATGTCGACCAGCAGCGAGGACAGCATGAACAGCAGCGCGAAGACCAGCGTCGCGCCCTGGATCACCGGATAGTCGCGGTTGCGGATCGCCTCGAACATGAAGCGGCCGATGCCGGGCCAGGCGAAGATGGTTTCGGTCAGGATGGCGCCGCCCAGCATCTCGGCGAATTTCAGCCCGACCACGGTGATCGCCGGCAGCATCGAGGTGCGCAGCGCGTGGTTGTAGATCACCTCGCGCCGGGTCAGGCCCTTGGCGCGGGCGGTGCGCACGTAATCCTCGCCCAGCGTCTCCAGCATCGTGGCGCGCACGAAACGCCCCAGCGTCGCCGCCAGAAAGGCCGCCAGCACCGCCGAGGGCAGCACCATATGCGAAAGCGCGCTGCGCACGGCGCCCGGCTCGCCCGACAGCCAGCCGTCGATGATGGCAAAGCCGGTGACATGATCGACCAGCAGAAAGCTGGACATCCGCCCGGAGACCGGCAGCCAGCCCAGCCAGGTGGCAAAGATCAGCTGCAGCAGCAGCGCCAGCAGGAAGGCCGGCATCGACACCCCGGTCAGCGACAGCACGCGCACCACATGGTCGAAGGCGGAATTGGGCCGGGTGGCGGACAGCACCCCGATCGGGATGCCGACCAGCACCGCGGCGATGACCGCGGCGATGGAGATTTCCAGCGTCGCCGGCAGCCGCAGCAGGATCTCGTCCAGCACCGGGCGCCCGGATTTCAGCGACACCCCGAGGTCGCCCTGCGCCAGGCCGGCCACGTAATGCCACAGCTGCAGCAACCCCGGCTCGTCGAGGTTCAGCTGCGCCCGCAGCGCGGTGATCTGGCTATCGGTGGCGCCGGGGCCGAGCAGCGTCACCGCCGGGTCGCCCGGGATCAGCCGCACCAGCGAGAACACGATCAGCAGCACCAGTGCAAGGACCGGCAGCAGGGAGAGCAGGCGACGCAGGAGAAAGGCAAACATCGGAGATTCCGGTCAGCGGGGTGATGCGGGCGGGCCGGCCGGCCCGTCCCGCAGCGCGCGCCCGAGGGGCGCTCAGGTCTTGGACACGCCCCAGTATTCGTTGAGGGGCGGGGCGCTGTTGATGACCAGCCCGTCGATATTGGCGCGGGCGAACACGATCAGCTTGGGGCTGAACAGATAGGCGCCGGGAACGAATTCCACGATCTCGCGCTGGATCTCGGCATAGAGGGCCTTGCGCCGGTCCATGTCCACCTCGCTCTGCGCGGCCAGGATCTTGGCGTCCAGATCCGGGTTGTCGGGCATGCGGAAGGTCATGGCGCTGTCGCGCAGCGAGGACAGGTAGCCGATGGTGATATGGGCGTCGGGGTCGTTGTACCAGGGCTGGCGGCCGTCCAGTGCCATCTGCCATTCCCCGGCCACATGCAGCGCCCGGTAGGAGGGGAATTCGGTCTGGGCGATCTCCACATTGATGCCGATCTCGGCGAGGTTGGCCTGCACGAAGGTCGCCACATCCCCCCAGAGCGCGCCCTGGAAGCTGTAGAGCCGGACATTCAGCGCCGCCGGGTCCACCCCGGCCTCGGCCAGCAGCGCCTTGGCGCCCTCCGGGTCGTATTGCGGCGCCAGCTCCCTGACCGCCGGGTCAAAGGCCCAGCTGTTCGAGGTCAGCGGGCCATAGACGCGTTCGGCCGTGCCGGCGAAGACCCCCTCCAGCAGCCCGTCATAGTCGATGGCCATGGCGATGGCGCGGCGGACCCGGACATCGGTGAACGGCCCTTCGGTCAGCGCATTGTTGAATTCCAGCTGCCGGATGATCTGCGACGGGCTTTCGATGATGCGGATGTCGGGATTGCCGGCAAAGGCCGCCATCTCCTCCGAGGGCACCGCCGAGAGCTGGCCGGATTGCTGGATGATGTCGACGCCGCCATTCTCCAGCTCCAGCCGCCGCGTCGAGGCCTCGGGGATGATCATGTAGATCAGCCGCTCCAGCTTCGGCGGGCCGCGGAAATAGTCCGGGTTCGCGTCCAGCACGATGCGGGTATCGGCCTGATAGCTGCGGAAGCGGAACGGGCCGGTGCCGACCGGATTGTTGGTGAAATCCTCGCCGGCGGCCTCGGCCGCGGTGGGGCTGACGATGGCCGCCTGCGGCTGCGCCAGGATCGACAGGAAGGCCGGGTAGGGGTCCGGGAGGGTGAACACCACCTCGGTGGGCGAGGGGGTCTCGATGCTGTCGATCAGGCCCAGCGACGCCTCGACATAGGGGTTCATGGCGATGGTGCGCTCGATGGAATATTTCACCGCCGCGGCATCGAAGGCGGTGCCGTCATGGAACAACACCCCCTCGCGCAGGGTGAAGGCAAAGCGGCGGCCGTCCTCCGAGACGGTCCAGCCGCTGGCCAGCCGCCCCTCCAACTCGGCGAAATCCGGGGCCTTCCACGCCACCAGCGTGTCGAAGACATTGAGGATCACCTCCGAGCCGATCGGCTCGGCCTTGTTGAGGCCCGGTTCCAGCCCGGCGGCATCCGAGGGTACCGCGATCACCAGCGTCGAGGCCTCCTGCGCCCGCGCCAGCCGGGGGGCCATGCCCAGCATCAGCGCGGCGCCCGACAGGGTTCCGAACAGCCTGCGTGTTACGTTCATCGACTTGCTCCCATGTTGGCGGGGTCACGGCCCCCGATCTGCGGTCCCGTCACGTTTTGCATTCGATAGTGCATTACGTGATATTGTTAGTGCAATATCTAATTTGATGCGGACGACGGAATCCCGGCGGTTCGAGCCGGGGCGGGCGGCTGTTCAGGGGAACGGGCCGCGCCTGACCGGATTGGCAGGGTCGTTGATCCATTGCGACCATGAGCCGGGATACATCGCCGCCTCGACCCCGATCGAGGCCAGCGCCAGCACGGTGACCGCCGCCGACATGCCGGCCCCGCAATAGACGCCCGGCGGCGGGCCTTTGGTCACGCCGAGGCCGCGATAAAGCTCGGCCAGCGTCGCGGCATCGGTCAGCGGACCCTCGTCGGTGAAATTGTCCGGCGCCGGGGCGCTGAGTGCGCCGGGAATGTGGCCGCGCGCCGGGTCGCCGCCGCGCTCCGGGCCGCCGATATAGTTGGGCCGGATGCGTGCATCGAGCAGCCGCCCTTGCCGCGCCAGCGCCAGCGCGGCTTGCGCATCCAGCTCCGGCATGTGGCCGGGGCTGAGGGTGATCGTGGATTCCTCACTCTTGCCAGGCTGTTGCGCGACCGGCAGCCCGGCGGAAATCCAGCATTCCAGCCCGCCATCCAGCACCCGCACATCCGCCAGCCCCGCCCAGCGCAGGACCCACCAGGCCCGGGCCGCGGTCATGGCGCGCTCGGCGTCATAGACCACCACCGGCCGGTCGCGGGTGATGCCCCAGCGCCGGGCCGCGGCCTGCAATGCCGCGATCTCCGGCAGCGGCCGGTGGCCCCGCTCCGGGCTGCCGGGGGCGGCGAAATCCTCATAGGCCTCGGCATCTACGGCGCCGGGAATCCAGCGGCCCGAGCGCGAGGGCCGGCCGGTATAGGGATTCACCGACTGCACGGCGAGGATGACGGGCGGCGGGTCCAGGGCCATCATCGCGTGCAGCTCCTCCGGCGTCAGCAGCACCCGGCGGCGGGTTTCGGCGTCCGGTGTCGGCATGGTAGCGGCTCCCTGTTCCGTTCCATCAAATATATTACCAGATACATTTATGTTTGACAGCACAAACCGGATCGGCTGTAAATAGCCGCATGTCGCGATGACGGAACCGGGAATGCCGCTGCTCTCAGTCTCTCACCTCACCACCCGATTCCGCGTGCCGAACGGCTGGCGGGCGGTGGTCGAGGATGTCAGCTTCGACCTGCATCAGGGCCAGACGCTGGCCGTGGTCGGCGAATCGGGCTCGGGCAAGAGCGTGACGGCGCTGTCCATCATGCGGCTGCTGCCCGAGGGGCTGGCCCGGGCCGAGGGCGCGGTGCTGTTCGATGGCACCGACCTGCTGACCCTGTCCGAGCGGCAGATGGAGCGGGTGCGCGGCAACGACATCGCCATGATCTTCCAGGAGCCGATGACTAGCCTCAACCCGGTGCTGAGCGTCGGCCGCCAGATCGCCGAGCCGCTGGTGCGCCATCGCGGCCTCAGTCGGCGCGCCGCCATGGCCGAGGCGGTGCGGCTGATGGACCGGGTGCGCATTCCCGCCGCCCGCCGCCGCGCCGGCGAATATCCGCACGAGATGTCGGGCGGCATGTTGCAGCGGGTGATGATCGCCACCGCCCTGGCCTGCGCGCCCCGCCTGCTGATCGCCGACGAGCCGACGACGGCGCTGGACGTGACCATCCAGGCCCAGATCCTCGACCTGATCAAGGAATTGCAGGACGAGGACGGCATGGCGGTGCTGTTCATCACCCATGACATGGGCGTGGTGGCCGAGATCGCCGAGCGCACCGTGGTCATGTATCGTTCGCGCCTGCTGGAGGAGCAGGCGACCGAGCAGGTCTTTGCCGCCCCGCGCACCGACTATACCCGCCGGCTGCTGGCCGCGGCGCCGCGTTTGGGCGCGCTGGGGGACAGTGCGCTGCCCCGCCCCTATCCCGAGCCGGGGGCCGAGCCGCCGCCGCGCGATACCGTCGCCCGCGGCGCCGGGCCGCTGCTGGAGGTGCGCGACCTCGTCACCCGTTTTGATTTGCGGCGCGGCCTGTTCGGCCGCGTGCATGCGCGGGTGCATGCGGTGCAGAACGTCTCCTTCGACCTCTATCCCGGCGAGACGCTGGCCCTGGTCGGCGAATCCGGCTGCGGCAAGTCCACCACCGGCCGCTCGATCCTGCGCCTGACCGAGCCGACCGCCGGCACGGTGCGCTTTGCCGGCCAGGACCTGCTGGCGCTGGATCGCGGCGCCCTGGCGCGCGAGCGGCAGGCGATGCAGATGATCTTTCAGGACCCGTTCTCCTCGCTCAATCCGCGCATGCGCGTGGGCGAGGCGATCGCCGAGCCGATGGTGGCGCATGGCCTGCTGGGCGCCGCCGAGGCCGGGCCGGAAGTGGCGCGGCTGCTGGAGCGCGTCGGCCTCGACCCGGCCATGGCCACGCGCTGGCCGCATGAATTCTCCGGCGGCCAGCGCCAGCGCATCGCCATCGCCCGCGCGCTGGGGCTGAAGCCGCGGCTGATCGTGGCCGACGAGAGCGTCTCGGCGCTGGATGTCACCATCAAGGCGCAGGTGGTCAACCTGCTGATGGAATTGCAGGCCGGGCTGGGCCTGTCCTATCTGTTCATCAGCCACGACATGGCCGTGGTCGAGCGCATCAGCCACCGCGTCGCCGTCATGCTCTCGGGCGAGATCGTCGAGATCGGCCCGCGCGCCCGCATCTTCTCGGCGCCCCAGCATCCCTATACGCGGCGGCTGCTGGCGGCGGTGCCCGAGCCCGACCCGGCCCGCCGCCTCGGCCGCCGCCGGCTGGAGCCGTCCGAGCTGCGCAACCCGATCCATCCGCCCGATTTCCGTCCACCCCTTCGCCATTATGCCGAGGTCGCCCCCGGCCATCTGGTGATGCAGGCGGTCTAGGCCGCCTTTCCGCGAAAGTTCCCGATGCCGCATATCCTGGTCCTGAATCCCAACAGCGCGCGCGCCATCACCGCCGCGATCAGCGACTGTCTGGCGCCGCTGCGCGCGCGGACGCGGCACCGGATCACCTGCACCGAGCTGGCGGCGGCGCCCGCGGGCATCGAGACCGATGCCGATGTCGCGCAGGTGGCGCCGATGGTGCGCGATGTGGCCCGCGCGGCACAGGCCGATGCGCTGGTCGTGGCGTGTTTTTCCGATCCCGGTGTCGGTCTGGCCCGGTCGGCGGCGCCGGGCCGGCCGGTGATCGGCATCGCCGAGGCCGCCTATGGCGCGGCGCTGCTGCTGGGGGCGCGGTTCGGGGTGATCTCGCTCGGCCCGGCCTCCATCGCCCGCCATGCCGCGCAGCTCGACCGGCAGGGCCTGGCCTCGCGCCTGGCCGGGGACCGCTCGATCGGCATGTCGGTGGCCGAGGGTGCCCGCGCCGAAAGCATCGACCGCATCGGCGAGACCGCCCGGCTGCTGCGCGACGAGGACGGCGCCGAGGTCATCATCCTCGGCTGCGCCGGCATGGGCCGGCACCGGGCGGATCTGCAGGAGACGCTGGGTGTGCCGGTCATCGACCCGGTGCAGGCGGCGGTCGCGGCGGCGATCGGACAGCTCGACCTCGGTTATTACCCGGCCCCCCGGCCGGCAGGAGCGTGACATGGACCTTGTTCTTCGCGGCACCGTCATCACCCCGCAAGGCCCGGTTCCGGGCGGCTGGATCGCGATCCGGGACGGGCGCATCGCCGCCCTGGGCGGCGCGGCCGAGGCCGCCCCGGCGGCGGCGCGGCTGGTCGATCACGGCGCGGCGCTGATCCTGCCCGGGGTCGTCGACGGCCAGACCCATGCCACCAGCTGCCGCGGCATGGCCGGCATCGCCGAGACCACCCGCGGCGCGCTGGCCGGCGGCGTCACCACGCTGGTCGACATGCCCTATGACAATCCCGCACCGCTGGACCGGGCCGGGCGGCTGGCCGCCAAGGTCAGCGCCATCGCCGCCCATGCCCATGCCGACATGGCGCTCTATGCCACCGCCACCCGCGAGACCGGCACCGGCGAGATGCAGGCGCTGATCGAGGGCGGCATCTGCGCCTTCAAGATCTCGGCCTTCGAGAGCAGCCCGACCCGCTTCCCGCGCATCGGCGCCGACCTGATGCTGGCGATGATGGAGCGGCTGGCCGGGACCGACATTCCCATCGGCCTGCACAACGAGGATCAGGAGATCGTGCTGGCCGGCATCGCCCGGGCCCGCGCCGCCGGGCAGGAGGGCATCGTGGCCCATGCCGCGGCGCGGCCGATGGCGGCCGAGCTGGCGGCGACCGCGCAATTTCTGGCGCTGGCCCAGGCCACCAGCGCCCATGCCCATCCCGTCCACCTGACCGGGGCCGAGGGCTTCGACCAGGTTGCAGCCTTTGCCGGCCTCGGGGTGCGCGCCACCGGCGAGACCTGCGTGCATTACCTGTGGTTCGATGCCGAACGCGACGGCGCGCGGCTGGGCGCGCGGATGAAGGTCAACCCGCCGATCCGTGCCGGGCGCATCGACGGGCTCTGGCGGGCCATTGCCGCGGGGCAGGTGGCCTTCACCTCCTCGGACCATTCCAGCTGGCCGATCGACAACAAGCTGACCGGCTCGATCTTCGATGCCGGGGCCGGGGTGCCGGGGTTGCAGACGCTGCTGCCGGCCTTCTTCACCGCCGCGCAGGCGCGCGGCCTCGATGCCGCCCGGCTGGCGGCCGACCAGCTCTCCGCCCGGCCGGCGCGCTTCTTCGGCCTGGCCGGCAAGGGCGCCATCGCCCCCGGCAAGGACGCGGATTTCGCGGTGCTGGAACAGGGCGCCTTCCCCTTCGACGAGGCCACGGCGCAGGACGGCCTGCGCTGGTCGCCCTTCCATGGCGAGACCTTCGCGGTGCGGGTCGCCGCCACCTATCTGCGCGGCGTCCCGGTCTGGGACGGCGGCGCGATCCTGAACCAACCCGGCTCGGGCCGCTTCGTCCCGCGCGGCGGGCCCGGCTGGTTTTCTGCCTGAGGAGTTTTCCGATGCCTTTGCTGACCCCCCAATCCCGCGGCGTGTTCACCA
>JBEBVF010000093.1:0-11045 GCA_040392885.1 Paracoccus sp. (in: a-proteobacteria)
GGTCGCGTGGAGAGGGGAGATACGGGCAGTCGCGGGGAGTGTCAACGGCCTTTTTCAACCTTTCTGCGCGACATGCTGTGCGCTTGCCCGCGCGGCGGCTGCGCGCTATCACGGGGCCCAGCCAAAAGCATGCATGCCAAGGGGGCCGCCCGATGTCGAAACTCGTCACCATCTATGGAGGATCGGGCTTTGTCGGGCGCCAGATCGCCTGGGCGCTGGCCCGCCGGGGCTGGCGGGTGCGCGTCGCCGTGCGCCGCCCCAACGAGGCGCTGTTCGTGCGCACCTATGGCGCCGTCGGCCAGTGCGAGGCGGTGCATTGCAACATCCGCGACGACCGTTCGGTGCGGGCGGCGATGATGGGTGCCGATGCGGTGGTGAACTGCGTGGGCATCATGGTCCGCCAGGGGCCGAACCGCTTTGATGCCGTGCATGTCGAGGGCGCGGGCCGCGTGGCGCGGCTGGCGGCCGAGACCGGCGTGCCGGCGCTGGTGCATCTGTCGGCGCTGGGCGCCGATGCGGAATCCGATTCGCATTACCTGGCCAGCAAGGGCGCCGGCGAGGCCGCGGTGCTGTCGGCCTTCCCGGCGGCGGTGATCCTGCGGCCCTCGATCATCTTCGGGCCGGATGACCGTTTCCTCAACAAGTTCGCCGGTCTGGCGGCGATGTCGCCGCTGGCGCCGGTGGTCGGCGCCCGCACCGAGGTGCAGCCGGTCTATGTCGGCGACGTGGCCGAGGCCGCGGCGCGGGCGGTCGAGGGCACCGTGCCCGCCGGCATCTACGAGCTGGGCGGCGCCGAGCGCATGACCATGCGCGAGGTGATGCGCCGCGTCGTCGCCGCCATCGGCCGGCGCCGCGTGGTCGTGGGCCTGCCGCGCTGGATCGCGTCGATCATGGGCACGGCGCTGGATGTGGTGCAGACCGTCACCGGCGGATTGGTGACCAACACCGTGCTGACCCGCGACCAGGCGCGCATGCTGGCGCATCCGAACGTGGTCGGGGCGGAGGCACCGGGCCTCGCCGCCTTCGGGATCGAGCCGGTGGCGCTGGACGACGTGATCGAGGACTATCTCTGGCGCTATCGCGATTCGGGACAGTTCGCCGCCATGAAAGCCGCCGCCCGGCAGCTACGCCCGCGCGGCTGAGGCGGCATGCAGCACGATACCATCGTCGCGGGCTTCCTCGGCCTGATCGAGGGGCTGACCGAGTTCATTCCGGTATCCTCCACCGGGCATCTGCTGCTGGCCGGGCATTTCCTCGGCTTCCACTCGCCCGGCCGCGCCTTCGAGGTGCTGATCCAGCTCGGCGCGATCCTGGCGATCCTGGGCGTCTATGCCGGGCGGCTGTGGACGATCTTTTCCACCGCCGGCAGCGATCCGCGCGCCCGCCGCTTCATCCTCTCGGTCCTGCTGGCCTTCATGCCCGCCGTGGTCATCGGCGTGCTGGCGCATGGCTTCATCAAGACCGTGCTGTTCGAGACGCCGATGGTGGTCGCGGTCTCGCTGGTGCTGGGCGGGGTGGTGCTGCTGTTCGTCGACCGGCTGGCGGTCAGCCCGCGCTATACCCAGGCCGAGGATTTCCCGCCGCTGATGGCGCTGAAGATCGGCTTTGCGCAATGCCTGGCGATGATTCCGGGGGTGTCGCGTTCCGGCGCCACCATCGTCGGCGCGCTGGCGCTGGGCGCCGACAAGCGCTCGGCGGCGGAGTTCAGCTTTTTCCTGTCGATGCCGACCATGGCCGGCGCCTTCGCCTATGACCTCTACAAGAATCGCGACGTGCTGGATGCGGCGGCCGGGCTGAACATCGCCGTCGGCTTCGTCTTTGCGCTGATTGCCGCCGTTCTGGTGGTGCGCGGGCTGCTGGATTATGTCTCGCGGCGCGGCTACGCTTTCTTCGCCTGGTGGCGGATCGTGCTGGGCCTGGTCGCCTTCGCCTTCCTGGCGGCGGGTTACTGATCCGCCCCGAATCGGGGGCTTTCATGCGATACCTGCTTGCTTTCCTTGCCGTTTCCGCCGCTGCGCCCGTGGCCGCCCAGACCTATGTGCCGCCCGAGGGCTGCCGGCTGGAGATGACGGTGCAGCTGGCCTCCTGCCGGGTGGCGCAGCATTACCGCTGTGCGGGCGACCGGGAGGGCGATCAATGGGTGGCCTATTTCACCGAATCGGGCGGGCCGGTGCATGTCTCGCGCATCGATGCAGAGACCCGCTGGATGGAGACCAGCGACCCGCCCACCGGCCTGACCGAGGTGCTGGACGCAGAGCCGGACGCCGCCTCGCTGTCCACCCTGCTGGCCGAGGGCCGCGACGACTATGATTTCTGGACCCGGACCAGCGACGGCTTTCGCCTGCACTATCAGGGCTTTGACCGGCTGACCGGGGCTAGCATCCGCGTGGACGGGGTGGAGTTGCTGGTGACCGAGTTTTCGGTCACCACCACGGCCGAGGACGGCACCCTGATCTATACCCGCAAGGGCGGGCAATATGTCTCGCCCGCGCATGGCCGCTTTTACGGCGGGCGCGAGGAATGGGTGGACTGGACCGGCGCCACCGGCACCACCGACGACACCCCGCGCGCCTTCGCCCGCCCAGGCCAGCCGGGTTTCGGGGCGCTGGCGCCGCTGTTCGGCTGCCGGTTGCAGGTGGCGGGGCTGGACTAGCGGTTCAGGTCGGCGAATCGCCCGCCCTCGCGCGCCAGCCGCTCCAGCAGCGGGGCCGGGCGCCAGAACCAGCCGTCTTCCTCCGCATAGGTGCGGATCTCGCCGGCCAGCCTGTCCAGCCCATAGGCATCGGCCCAATGCATTGGCCCGCCCCGCAGGCGCGGAAAGCCGTAGCCGTTCAGCGCCGTTACATCCACGTCCAGCGGCCGCCGGGCGATGCCCTCCTCGACGATGCGGGCGGCCTCGTTGACCATGGCCGCCATATAGCGGGCCACGATCTCCTGATCGGTGAAGGCGCGCGGCGTGATGCCCAGATCGGCGCGGATGGAGGCCAGCATCCCCTCCATCTCCGGGTCGGGGCGGCCGCGCGGGGTAGCATCGTCATAGATGTAATAGCCACGCGCGCTTTTCCGGCCCAGCCGGCCCAGCTCGTAGAGGCGGTCGGCAAAGACCGGCACCCGCTCGCGCGGGTCGCGGGTCGCCGCCTTGCGCTGGCGGTTGAAGAAGCCGATGTCCAGCCCGGCAAGGTCCGAGGTCTGGTAAGGCCCCATGGCGAAACCGAAATCCGTCAGCGCCTCGTCGACCTGATAGGGACTGGCACCGTCCAGCACCATGTGGTCGGCGGCCGTGCGATAGGCCTGCAACATGCGGTTGCCGATGAAGCCGTCGCAGACCCCGGCCCGCACCCCGATCTTCTTCAGCCGCCGGGCCAGCGCGAAGGCGGTGGCCATCACCTCGGGCGCGGTCCTGGCGCCCTCGACGATCTCCAGCAGGCGCATGACATGGGCGGGCGAGAAGAAATGCAGCCCCACCACGTCGCCGGGCCGCGCGGTGAAACCGGCGATCTCGTCGATGTCCAGATAGGAGGTGTTGGTGGCCAGCACCGCGCCGGGCCGGCAGACGGCATCCAGACGGGTGAACACCTCGCGCTTGACCTCCAGCTTCTCGAACACCGCCTCGATGACCAGATCGGCCCGGGCCAGCGCCTCGTAATTGTCCACGGCGCGGAAGGTGTCGGCCAGAATCGCATCGCGTCGCTCCGGGGCCAGCTTGCCGCGCTTGACGCTGCCGGAGAGCAGCCCGGTCACGCTGTCGCGGGCCTTGGCGGCGGCTTCGGCGTCGCGCTCGACCAGCGTCACGTCGAGGCCGGCCAGCAGGCAGGCAACCGCGATGCCGGCGCCCATGGTGCCGCCGCCGATCACGCCGATCCGGTCGAAGGCCCGCGGCGCCACCCCCTCCAGGTCCGGCTGGCGCGCCACCTCGCGCTCGGCCAGGAAGGCATGCACCAGCGCCGCCCGCTGCGGGGTCTGCATCAGCCGCAGGAAGCGGGCGCGTTCGGCCGCCAGCCCCTCGGCCAGCGACATGGTGGCGGCGTCCTGCACGGCGGCCAGCGCCTCGGGCCGGGCCACGTCGCCGGGATGGGCGCGCGACAGCCGCTTGCGCCAGTCGGCCAGCGCGGATTCGCCCAGCGGCGCCGCCGGGGGCAGGCCGCCGGTGGGGCGCGGCCCCTTGCCCTCGGCCAGCAGGGATTGCGCAAAGGCGATGCCGGCGGCGCGGGGGTCGCTGCCCGTGCCGATGGCGTCGAGGATGCCCAGCCGCAGCGCCTCCTCGGCGCCGACCTGCCGGGCCGAGGTGATCACCTCCACCGCCGCCTCGGTGCCGGTCAGGCGCGGCAGGCGCTGGGTACCGCCGGCGCCGGGCATCAGGCCCAGCGTCACCTCGGGCAGGCCCAGCCGGGTGCCGGGCAGCGCGATGCGGTAATGCGCGCCCAGCGCCACCTCCAGCCCACCGCCCAGCGCGGTGCCGTGCAGCACCGCCACCACCGGCTTGTCGCTGGCCTCGATGCGGGCGATCACGTCGGGCAGGTGCGGCGCCAGCGGCGGCTTGCCGAATTCGCGGATATCGGCGCCGGCGATGAAGGTGCGCCCGGCGCAGAAGATCACCGCCGCCCGCGCCTCCGTATCCGCCGCCAGCGCGACCAGCGCCGCATCCAGCCCCGCCCGCACCGCCTGCGAGGTGGCGTTCACCGGCGGATTGTCGATGCAGATCAGGCCGATGGCCCCTTCGCGCGCATAGGAAACCGGCTGGGTCATGGCACCCCCTCCCCCTCGGACATGTCAGGCCGGACAGTCCGCGCCCGCGCCCGTTACGTCAAGTCCCGGATGGGAACGCCGTCTGCGGCGGGCGCGTTGTCTGGCGACCGATACAAGGAGACTGTTCCATGTCCGACCTTCTGGTGATTGCCTTCGACGACGAGGCCACGGGTTTCCAGCTGCGCGCCGAGCTGGTCAAGATGCAGCGCGAATACCTGATCGCGCTGGAGGATGCGGTCGTCGTCACCCGCGACGGCGAGAACGTCAAGCTGCATCAGGCCGTCAACCTGACTGCCGCCGGGGCGGCGGGCGGCGGCCTCTGGGGGGCGCTGATCGGGCTGATCTTCCTCAACCCGCTGGCCGGGGCGGCGGTGGGCGCCGGCGCCGGGGCGCTGGCCGGCTATTTCACCGATACCGGCATCGAGGACAATTTCATCCGCGAGGTCGGCCATGCGGTCGCGCCCGGTGGCTCGGCGGTGTTCCTGCTGGTGCGCTCGATGACCGCCGACAAGGTGCTGGCCCGGATCGAGGAGGCCGGCTATCGCGGCCGGGTGCTGCGCAGCTCGCTGTCGGAAGGCGACGAGGCCCGGCTACGCGAGGCGTTTTCCGGCCCGCAGGGCGCCGTGCCTGCCCAAAATGCCACATCCTGAGGGCGAAAGCCCCCTGCCGGCGCGCGCTGCGGATCAGGCGGCTTGACCGCGCGCGCGCCGGCATGACACCTGCCCGGCATGGGATTCTTTCGCCGCCGGGCCAGGCCCGAACCTCCCCCCGTCCCGCGCCGCCGCCGGTTCTGGCGGGCGCTGCGCCGCCATGGGCTGCGCGCGCTGGCCGTGGTGGTGCTGGTGGTGGCGCTGTTCGGCATCGTCCGGCCGCCGACCACCTGGACGATCCTGACCGAATCCGCGCATCCGCGCCGCTGGGTGGCGCTGCGCGACGTCGCGCCGGTGATGGCGCGTTCGGTGGTGGCGGCCGAGGACGCCAATTTCTGCCTGCATTGGGGCTTCGACATGGCCGAGATCCGCAAGGTCGTGGCCAGCGGCGGTTCGCGCGGGGCCTCGACGATCAGCCAGCAGGTGGTGAAGAACGTGTTCCTCTGGCAGGGCCGCAGCTGGTGGCGCAAGCTGCCCGAGGCGGCGCTGACCCCGGTGGTCGAGGCGACCTGGACCAAGCGCCGCATCCTCGAGGTCTATCTGAACGTGGCCGAGTTCGGGCCCGGCGTGTTCGGCATCCATGCCGGCGCCGCCTATCATTTCAAGACCACGCCGGACCGGCTGACCGCCGAGCAGGCGGCGCGGCTGGCGGCGATCCTGCCGGCGCCGAAAAGCCGCGATCCGCGGGCGGTGGCGCCCCGCCGGGTGCGGGCGATCGCCGACGGCGCCGCCACCATCGCCCGCGATGGCCGGGACGCCTGCTTCCGCCCGCGCCCCTGAGCGTGCCCGAGAGGGGCGGTGCTGCCCGCGCCGCAGCGATTCCCGCGGCCCGCAGCCGGAACGCGGGCGTCGTCGCGCCGGCCCTGCGGCCGCACTGCGCGCCACCCGGAGGCGGCGACCGCAGCGGCGCCGCTGCGCAAATGCCCGCCACCCGAAGGTGAGCAAGCGCCCCGCAACCCCGGCCCGGGCCCCGGCCGGCCCCCGCTTTCGCCGTGCCGCCCCGCCGGCCCGCGCCCCTGCGGCCCTCGCGCCGGTTGCCCTGCCGGCCGCGGGCGCGTATCACCGGGGCGGATTTGCGCAAGACAGGCTTGAATCATGAACGCTCCCGCCACCCGCCTCTATCACGTCACCCTGTCGCCCTTCTGCCGCAAGGTGCGCCTCGTGCTGGGCGAGAAGCGGATCGAGGTCGAGCTGGTCGAGGAACGCTATTGGGAGCCCGGCTCGGAGATCCTGCGCCGCAATCCCGCCGGCCGGGTGCCGGTGCTGCGCCATGACGGCATGCTGCTGTCGGAATCGCAGGCGATCTGCGAATATCTGGACGAGACCATCCCCGAGCCGCCGCTGATGCCGAAGACCCCGGCCGAACGCTACGAGGTCCGCCGCCTCTGCGCGTGGTTCGACGACAAGTTCAACACCGAGGTCACCCGCCCGGTGATGACCGAGCGCGTGTGGAAGAAGGTGATGCGCGCCGGTTACCCGGATTCGCGCGCGGTCAAGGACGGGCTGGCGGCGATCAAGTATCACATCGACTATCTGTCGAACCTGCTGGAGGAGCGCCGCTGGCTGGCCGGCAACAGCCTGACCCTGGCCGATTTCGCCGCCGCCGCGCATTTCTCCTGCCTCGATTATATTTCGGACGTGGACTGGGACCGCTCCGAGCATCTGCGCGACTGGTATGCCACGATCAAGTCGCGGCCGGCCTTCCGCTCGATCCTCGCGGACCAGGTGCCGGGCGTGCATCCGGCGCCGCATTATGCCCAGCTCGACTTCTGAACCGGACTGGGCGGCGCTGAAGGCGCGGCTGGTCGCGCAATCTTTGGCCGAGGGCTTTGCCGAGGCGCGCATCACCACAACCGACGCCATTCCGCAGGCCGCGCCGCGGCTGCGCGACTATCTGGCGCAGGGCCGCCATGGCGAAATGGGCTGGATGGCCGAGCGCGAGCATTGGCGCGGCGACCCGGCCGCGCTCTGGCCCGAGGCGCGCGCGGTCATCATGCTGGCCGAACCCTATACGCCGCTTCGCGACCCGCTGGAGGTGCTGGAACAGCCCGACAAGGGCGCGATCAGCGTCTATGCCCATGGCCGCGATTACCATGACATCGTGAAGAAGCGGCTGAAGCGCGTCGGCCGCTGGCTGCTGGAGGCCGGGCCGCAGGGACACCAGATCAAGGTGTTCGTCGATACCGCGCCGGTGATGGAAAAGCCGCTGGCCGAGGCCGCGGGCCTCGGCTGGCAGGGCAAGCATTCGGTGGTGCTGTCGCGGCGGCTGGGCAACTGGTTCTTCCTCGGCGCCATCTTCACCACCATGCCGCTGCCCCCCGACGCGCCGGAGTCCGAGCATTGCGGCAGCTGCACCGCCTGCCTCGACATCTGCCCGACCGATGCCTTCGTGGCGCCGTTCCAGCTCGACCCGCGGCGCTGCATTTCCTACCTGACCATCGAATACAAGGGGCCGGTGCCCGAGGAATTCCGGGCCCGGCTGGGCAACCGCATCTATGGCTGCGACGATTGCCTCGCCGTCTGCCCCTGGAACAAGTTCGCCCGCGCCGCGACCGAGATGCGCTATCTGGATACCGGCCCGCCGCCGGATCTGGCGGAACTGGCCATGCTGGACGATGCCGGTTTCCGGGCGCGATTCTCCGGCAGCCCGGTCAAGCGCATCGGCAGGGGCAGCTTCGTGCGCAACGTGCTCTATGCCATCGGCAACAGCGGCCTGGCCCGGCTGCGCCCCGTGGCGGCCGCGCTGGCCGATGATCCCGACCCGGCGGTGGCCGATGCGGCGGCCTGGGCGCTGGCGCGGCTGCCGGCCTAGCCTAGCGCAGGGCCGCCTCGATATTGCCGCCATCGACGGTCATCACATGGCCGGTGGTGCGCTCGGACCGGGCCAGCGCCACGAAGGCGTCGGCGACATGGCGGGCCTCGACCTCGCAGCGCAGCAGGTTGCCGCCCAGATAGTCGGCCTCGCTGACCCCGCGCGCCCGGGCGCGGCCGGCGATCATCTCCGGCGTCAGCAGGCCCGAGCGGATGCGGTCGGCATTGACGCCGTTGACGCGCACCCCCTCCGGCCCCAGTTCCAGCGCCAGTTGCCGCAGCAGGAAGAAGGTGGCGGCCTTGGGGATGCCATAGGCGCCGAAGCCCTTGCCGGGATTGACCGCCTGCTTGGAGACGTTGAACAGCATCTGCCCCGGCCGGCCCTGGTCGCGGAAGGCGGCGATGGCGGCCTGGGCAAAGGCCAGATGCGCAAAGAAGTTCAGCTCGAAGCTGGCGCGCAGCGTGGCATCGGGCAGGGTGGCGATGTCGCCCTGCATCGCCGCCCCGGCATTGGAGATCAGGATGTCGAGGCCACCGAACCGGGCCGCGCAGGCGGCGACCGCCTCGGCCGGGGCGCCCTGCCGGGTGATGTCGCAGGCCAGCCCGGCATGGTCGGCGCCGAGCCGGTCCAGCGCGCCCGCCAGCGCCGCCTCGTCGCGGTCCACCAGAAAGATCGCTGCGCCCTCGGCGGCGAAGGCCTGCGCCGTGGCCAGGCCGATGGCGCCGGCGCCGCCGGTCACCAGCGCGATCCGGCCGGTGAAGGGCCGCGCCGCCACGGCCGGGGATTCGGGAAGGTCGAGGCCCCGCCAGCCGCCGGCGGCCTCGGCATCGCGGATCACCGCCAGCATCTCCACGCCGAGATCGGCATGGCGTCCGGCTGCGGCGGCATCGGCACCGATGCCGACCAGCCCGAGGCCGGGCGCCCAGAGGATGCGGGTTCCGGCGCCCGGATCGCCCTCGGCCAGCGCCACCCCCGGCACGGTTGCGGCCAGCGCGGCGAGATCGGGGCGGGCCAGGAAGGCGGCGATGGCGGCCGAGCGGCGGCAGGCCAGAACCGGCGCCGCCCAGCGTTTGCGCAAGGCCAGCATCGCCTCGGCCCCGGCGGCGGGCGGAAACGCGGCGGCCGTCTCGGCCGGAACGGCGGGCCGGCGCGCCGCCAGCCAGGCCTCGGCCCGGGCCAGATGCGCATGCAGGCGCCGATGCGCGGCCTCGGCATCCGCGGCCCAGGTGACATGCCCGCGCCCGGCCAGCAACAGCCCCTCGGCCTGCGGATGCGCAGCCAGCGCGGCGCGCGCCGCCTCGGCCAGCGCCGGGCCTGTGGCCGCGGGCAGCGCCACCACCGCATCGCCGAAGATCGCCGCCAGCGCCGGTCCCGGATCGGTCATGGCGGCCAGCGCCAGCAGCGCCGGCGGCGCGCTGGAGATCACGCAATCCGCCGGCAGCGTCGCATGCAGGAAGGCCAGGTCCGGGGCCTCGCCCCCGTCCAGCACGGCCTGGCGCAGCACCGCCGCGGCATCCGCCCCGGCCGTCGCCCGTTGCAGCGGCGCCAGCCGCAGCACCACTGGCGCCGCGCTGCCGCTGGCGATATGCAGGGTGGCATGCTCGTCCCCCAGCGCGTCGCGCAGGCGGCCCCTGGCCGATGCCGTCACCGCCCGCAGCCCCGGCGCGTCCGCCTTGCTCTGCTCGTCGTTCATGCCGCCCCCCGCTTGATTTACCTGCCTCGCTTATACAAAAGTCACCCTGCCCTGTCATAAATATAACGGACCCCGTCATGCCGCCAAACAGACGCCGAATCTCGGGCCGGGTCAGCGGCGAGAACGTGGTGATCGAGGTCGCCTGGATGTATTACCAGGAGGGCCTGAACCAGAAGGACATCGCCGAGCGGCTGGGCATCTCCCGCGCCACGGTGGTCAACCATCTGCAGGCGGCGCGCGAACGCGGCCTCATCCGCATCACCCTGAATTCGGAGGCCTTCACCACCCACCGGCTGGCCCGCGACCTCTGCGCGAAATTCGGGCTGGACGCGGCCTTCGTCGCCCCCGACGAGGGGGCCGGCACGGTCGCCACCTTCTTTCGGGTGGTGCGGGCGGCGGCGGACTGGCTGCCGGAGCTGCTGGCACCCGGCGACCGGCTGGGCGTGGCCTGGGGCCGCACCATCTACGAGCTGGCCGGCATCATCGCCGATCACCGCATCGAGGATGTCGAGGTGCTGCAACTGATCGGCTCGATGGCGACGCCCTATGGCTTTACCGCCGAGGCCTGCAGCACCCGCCTGGCGCAGCGGCTGGGTGCCGCCTGCCACAACCTGCATGCGCCGGCGATCCTGACCTCGGCCCGGCTGGCCGGGGCGCTGCGCGCCGAGCCGCTGATCCGCGCCCAGCTGTCCCGGCTGGCCAGCGTGAACAAGCTGCTGTTCTCGGTCGGCACCTGCCTGCCCGACAGCCATATCGTCGGCAGCGGCGTCGCCACGCTGGAGGAGCTGGCCTGGTATGTCGATCACGGCGCCCAGGCGGTGCTCTGCGGCCGCTTCATCGACGCCGAGGGCCGGGCCATCGACGGCCCGCTGGAGCCGCGGATGATCGGCATCGACCTCGACCGGCTGGTCGGGCTGCCGATGGGCCTGCTGATCACCCCCGGCCTCGACAAGGTGGCGGCGACGCGGGCGGCGATCCGCGGCGGCTATGTCAGCCATCTGGTCACCGCGCTGTCGGTGGCCGAGGTGCTGCTGGCCGAGGATTGAGGCCCTTGCCACCGCCGCGCCGGGCGTGACAGCTTCGCCCGACCGCCCGACCGCCCGACCGCCCGACCGCCCGACCGCCCGACCGCCCGACCGCCCGA
>JBEBVF010000094.1:0-10958 GCA_040392885.1 Paracoccus sp. (in: a-proteobacteria)
ACCGAGCGTTTCGCCCATTATCCCGCCGCCTAGGAAAGCGTTCCCGGCGAGAGGGCGGAATCCGGCGAGGGCGACTCGCCGTCCCGGCGCGCGGAGGGACGTCGCGTGGTCCAGCCGCGGATGCCGGAGATCAGCCCGCCGCCGCGACGCGCGAAAATCAGGCAGCCCCCGACCATTGCGGCCACCCCGCTCCGAGGCTCGGGCTGTGCGGAGGCTCAGACCCGGCCGCGCCAGCGATTGGCCATCGGATA
This sequence comes from Paracoccus sp. (in: a-proteobacteria), assembly GCA_040392885.1. Classification (GTDB taxonomy): domain Bacteria; phylum Pseudomonadota; class Alphaproteobacteria; order Rhodobacterales; family Rhodobacteraceae; genus Paracoccus. The sequence goes on from JBEBVF010000094.1 coordinate 252, forward strand.
GCGCCGGTCGACGCCGAAGGCGCGCGTGGTCAGCCGCGGTCCGGGCGCGCCCTGCCGGCGCTTCCATTCCGCATTGCCGACCAGCCCGGCCACCCGGCGCAGAAGCCGGGGGTCATAGCCCTCGGCGGCCAGTTCGGCCAGCGACAGGTCATGCTCGATCAGGCTTTCGAGAATCTGGTCCAGTAGGCCATAGGGCGGCAGGCTGTCCTCGTCCTTCTGGTCGGGGCGCAGCTCCGCCGAGGGCGGCTTGTCGATGACCCGTGGCGGGATCACCTCGCCCTGCGGCCCCTGCATCCAGTCGCGCCAGTTGTCGTTGCGCCAGCGGCAGACCTCGAAGACCCGGGTCTTGTAGAGGTCCTTCAGCGGGTTGTAGCCGCCGCACATGTCGCCATAGATCGTGCAATAGCCCACGGCGCTCTCGGATTTGTTGCCGGTGGTCAGCAGCATGGCGCCGGTCTTGTTCGACAGCGCCATCAGCAGCAGGCCGCGCAGCCGGGACTGGATGTTCTCCTCGGTCACGTCGGCGGCCAGCCCGGCGAAGAGCGGCGCCAGCGCCTCGGCCACCGCCGCGCGGGCGCCGTCGATCGGCACCGTGTCCAGCGGGCAGCCCAGCGCCGCCGCCACCGCCTCGGCATCGTCCAGCGAGTGCCGGGAGCTGTATTCCGAGGGCAGCCGCACGCAGCGCACATTCGCCGCCCCCAGCGTATCCGCGGCGATGGCGGCGACCAGCGCGCTGTCGACGCCCCCCGACAGACCCAGCAGCACCCGCGAGAAGCCGGACTTGCGCAGATAGTCGCCCAGCCCCAGGCACATGGCGCGATAGTCCAGCTCGGCATCCCCGGGCCAGTTCTCGCGCCGGCCGGGCAGGATCTGCCAGCCTTTCGGGCCGCGCTGCAGGTCGACATGCACCAGTTCCTCGGTGAAGGCCGGCAATTGCAGGGCCAGCCCGCCATCGGCGTTCAGGGCAAAGCTGGCGCCGTCATGGACCAGTTCGTCCTGGCCGCCGACCAGGTTGTGATAGATCAGCGGCAGCCCGGTCTCGCGCACCCGGTCGCGCATCACCGCCAGCCGCCGCGCCTGCTTGCCGCGGTGATAGGGCGAGCCGTTGGGGATCAGCAGCAGCTCGGCCCCCGCCTGCGCCATGTGCAGCGCCACGTCCTCGTGCCAGGCATCCTCGCAGATCGGCACGCCGATGCGCAGCCCGGCGATCTCGAAGGGTGCGGCGATCGGGCCGGGAGTGAAGAAGCGGGCCTCGTCGAACAGGCAGCCCTCGGCCAGGTGATGCTTGCGGATGGTGGCGGTGATGCGGCCACCCTGCAGCACGAACCAGGCGTTGAACAGCCGGTCATCCTCGGCCAGCGGCCCGCCGATGCCGATGGCAGGCCCCTCGGCGCAGTCGCGGGCCAGTTCGGCCACCGCCTGCATGGCGGCGCGGGTGAAGCCCGGGTTGTGCACCATGTCCTGCGGCGGATAGCCGGTGATGAACATCTCCGGCAGCGACAGGAAGGCCGCGCCGGCCGCGCGGGCGGCGGCCCAGGCGGCGCGGGCCAGCGCCGCATTGCCGTCGAGATCGCCGACCACGGGATTGGGCTGGGCGATGGTGATGCGCAGGGTCTGGGACATGGGCGGGCCTTTCACGCGGGCGCCGCGGCCGGGCGCGCGCCGGTTCTACTGCCTGCGCCCGGCCTTGGAAAGCGGGGCGCGGATGGTATCGCCGGGCAGGAAGGTCGGGGTGAGGGCGATCACCCCGTCCTCCGGCCGCGGCTCCTTGCCGGAGATGATGCGGGCGGCGCGGCGGCCGATCTCGCTGCGGCGCGCATCGGTGGTGGCCAGCCGCATCGGCAGCCCCTTGAGCAGGTCGACGCCGTTGAAGCCGGCCAGCCCGATCCGGCCCGGTACGTCCAGCCCCTGCTCCAGGCACCACAACAGCCCGCCGGCGCCGATCATATCGTTGGAATAATAGAGGAAATCCAGGTCCGGCACCCGGTCGAGGATGCGCTCGGTCAGCTCGCGCCCCTTGGCCAGCGCCGAGCCGCCCTGATAGAATTCCCGCGCCGCCAGTTGCAGGCCGGATTCCGCCAGCACCGATTCAAACCCTTCCATGCGTTTGCGGGCGCGATGGTCCTCGGGCATGTGGGTGCCCAGAAAGCCGATGCGGCGATAGCCGGCGGCCAGGATGGCCTGCGCCATCTCGGCCCCCGCCCTCCGATGCGAGATGCCGACCACGGTGTCGATGCCCGGCCCGTCGCTGTCCATGATCTCGATCACCGGAATGGCGGCGTTCTCCAGCATGGCACGCGAGGCCGGGCTGTGCTCCAGCCCGGCGAGGATCACCCCGGAGGGGCGCCAGGACAGCATGTCGTAAAGCACCGCCTCCTCGCGCGCCGGGCCATAGCGGGTGACGCCGACCACCGGTTGCAGGCCGGTATCGTCCAGCTCCTCGGAAATCCCGGTCAGCACGTCGGGAAAGACCAGGTTCGACAGCGAGGGGATGACCACGGCGATCAGGTTGACGCGCTGGCTGGCCAGCCCGCCGGCGATGCGGTTGGGCACGTAGCCCAGCGCGCGGGCGGCATTGGTGACCTTCTCGCGGGTCAGGGCCGAGACATCGCCGCGATTGCGCAGCACCCGGCTGACGGTCATTTCCGAAACCCCGGCCGCCTCGGCCACGTCGCGCAGGGTCAGCGCGGCGCGCCGGCGCGGCCGGTTGGCCTCGGGGGCGGAGGGGTCGAAGCGTCTGGGTGCCATGGATATGCTTCGTGCTGGGAGGACGGGGCGGCGCCGGTCGGCGCGGCTGCATGTTAGCGCGCGGCCGACCGCGGCGGCAAGGTTGGCGAGGCGGGCGGCGGAGCGGTTGCGTTTTCCGCCGCAGACGCGCATTTAGAGACCGCGTGGTCCCGTGGCTCAACTGGATAGAGCAGCCCCCTCCTAAGGGGCAGGTTACAGGTTCGAATCCTGTCGGGATCACCATATTAATCAATCTTTTACTGGGAAGTCGGGGTTCTTCCTCCCGGTTTGCCGAACCTGATGACCCGTTGCCGACGCCTCGCGTCGGCAACTTGAAGTGAATCGCGTCCGGGAGGCGACTTCCACGGGGAGGCGTTTGCCGGCACAAGGCGCGGGTGGATGGATTGCGCCGTTTGAGCCGGTCCGCGTGCCCCATGGTGCAGAACTAGGCCCCGAGACCCGTTGTCGCGATGCCAGGGAAGGGGAGGACCCGCCTTCCCGTCCCTATTCCCCCGCCACCTTCATCAACACGATGCCGCCGACGATCAGCGCCGCCGCCAGCAGGCGCAGGGGCGTGGCTGCCTCGCCCAGGAACAGGATGCCGACAAGGAAGGCGCCGGCGGCGCCGATGCCGGTCCAGACCGCATAGGCCGTGCCCAGCGGCAGGCTGCGCATCGCCAATGTCAGCAGCAGGAAGCTGACCGCCATGCCGGCGATCATCACGGCGACATAGGGCAGGCGGGTGAAGCCGTCGGATTGCTTCATCGCCCAGGCCCAGAGGATTTCGAACAGACCGGCGACGACAAGGAAGGGCCAGGCCATGGCAGACCTCCAGTTCCGGGCCGTCCCGCGCGCTGCCATGATGGGCGGGGCCGTCCCCGCCCGCCGCATCTACCAGATCGGCGCCACCGGGGGCAAGCTCAGCGGCAGCCCTCGCAGAAGCGGCGGATGCGGGCCACCGCATCCTCCAGCTCCGCATCCGAGGTCGCATAGCTGATGCGGAAATGCGGGCTGAGGCCGAAGGCGGCGCCGAACACCACCGCCACGCCGGTCTCCTCCAGCAGCGCCTCGGCGAAGGCCTCGTCGCTGTCGATCGACCGCCCGGAGGCCGAGGTCCTGCCCATCAGCCCGGCAATGGAGGGATAGACATAGAACGCCCCCTCCGGCATCGGGCAGGTCAGGCCGGGGCAGGCGTTCAGCCCGGCTACCACCAGATCGCGCCGGCGCTGGAACACCGCCAGGCTTTCCGCGATATAATCCTGCGGGCCTTCCAGCGCCGCCAGCGCCGCATATTGGCTGATCGAGGCCGGGTTCGAGGTCGATTGCGACTGGATCACCGCCATCGCCTTGATCAGGTCGCGCGGCCCGGCGCCATAACCGATGCGCCAGCCGGTCATGGCATAGGATTTCGACACCCCGTTCATGGTCAGGGTGCGGTCCGCAAGGCGCGGCTCGACCTCGGCGATGGTGGCGAAACGGGCGCCGTCGAACAGCAGATGCTCGTAGATGTCGTCGGCCAGGATCATCACCTGCGGATGGCGCAGCAGCACCGCCGCCAGCGCGGCTAGTTCCTCGCGGGTCAGCGCCGCGCCCGAGGGGTTGCCGGGGCTGTTGAGGATCAGCCAGCGCGTCGCCGGGGTGATCGCCGCCTCCAGCGCCTCCGGACGGGGCTTGAAACCATCTTCCAGCGTCGTCGGCAGGATCACCGGCGTGCCCCCGGCCAGTTCCACCATGTCGGGATAGCTGACCCAGTAGGGGGCGGGAATGATGACCTCGGCGCCCTCGTCCAGCGTCGCCATCAGCGCATTGAACAGGATCTGCTTGCCGCCGGTGCCGACCGTCACCTGGTCGGGGGCATAGTCGAGGTTGTTCTCGCGCTTGAACTTGGCGGCGATGGCCTTTTTCAGCGCCGGGATGCCGTCCACGGCGGTATAGCGGGTATGGCCGGCGTCGATGGCGTCCTTGGCGGCCTGGCGGATATGGGCGGGGGTGTCGAAATCCGGCTCGCCCGCCGACAGCATGATGATGTCGCGCCCCTCGGCGGCCAGATCGCGGGCGCGATTGCTCATGGCGATGGTCGGCGAGGGTTTGACGCGGCTGAGGCGCGAGGACAGGGTGGACATGGCGGCATCCTTGATGGGAAAGGGTTGCGCAGGCGCGCCCGAGTCTTAGGCTGGCGCGCCACGGCAGGCAAGCGGGGACGCAGATGACGGAAGACACCCGGATCAAGCGGTTGCGGATGCGCAGCTGGCGGCGCGGCACCAAGGAGATGGACCTGATTCTCGGCCCCTTCGCGGATCAGCGCCTGGCCGGGCTGGAGGCGGCGCTGCTGGACCGCTACGAGGTGCTGCTGGAGGAGAATGACCAGGATCTCTACGCCTGGATTCTGGCCCGGATCAATGGCCGCGAGGCGCCCATCCCCCCGGATCTGCTGGGGATTCTGGACGTGGTGATCGCCGATGCCATGGCCCGGCTGCGGGTGAACGGATAGAATTTGAACGAAATGGGAACGGAAACCGGCAGGCGTTAACCGGACCTTCGTCTTTTGCCGCCAGTCTGGGCTGGCAGGACAAGGACGGATCGACAGGATGATGCACGCCCCGCTTCCCTATTCCGACATCGCCCCGCCCCTGGCGGGGGCCGGGCAGATGCGCGGCTATCTCGACAGCATCGGGTTGATCGAGCAGTTGCACCGGCTGCTGCACGACCTGGTCAAGGACGAGTTCGAGCGGCTGGGCATCGCCGACCTGACGCCCGTGCAGGCGATGATCCTCTACAATCTCGGCGCCAGCGAGGTGACGGCGGGCGAGTTGCGCTCGCGCGGGATGTATCAGGGCTCGAACGTCTCCTACAATCTGAAGAAGCTGGTGCTGATGGGCTATGTGACCTCGATGCGCTGCGACCTGGACCGGCGCTCGATCCGGGTCAGCCTCACCCCGCGCGGCGCCCGCATCCGCGAGGTGCTGCTGCGGCTGTTCCAGCGCCATGCCGAGGGGCTGGCCCTGTCGGGGGTGCTGGACGACCCGCCGCTGGCGCAGGTCAACGGCCAGCTGCGGCGGGTGGCGCGCTACTGGGGGGACCAGATCCGCTATATCTATTGAAGGACGCGGCCGGGTTGAAATGACCGGCGGCGATTGCCACACTCGCCGGACCATGCCGGGGGCGCCTGTCCGATGCGTGATGCAACCACCTTTATCGTGCTGTTCCGCGGCGTTGGCGGGGCGACGCAACTGCCGGTGGCGCGGTTGCGGCAGGCGTTGGGCGAGGGCGGTTTCGGCGCCGTTGCCACCTATATCAACAGCGGCAACGCGGTGCTGGACTCGGTCTGGGATGCGGCGGAGACACGGGCACGGATCGCCGGCATCGCCGCGGGCGAATTCGGTTTCAGCAAGGAGATCATGCTGGTCCGGCGCGCGGACTGGCGGCGGATCATCGCGGAAAATCCCTTTCCGGAGGCGGCGGAGCAGCCAACGCTGCTGCATGTCTTCGTGCTGGAACGGGCGCCCCGTCCGGATTCCTTCGCGGCCTTGCAGGACAGGGCGCGGGGCGAAAACCTGCACCTGCGCGGCAATATCCTTTACCTGCATGTGCCGGACGGATTCAGCGCCTCGAAACTGCCGCCGGTGCTGGACCGGGTGCTTGGCACCACCAGTACGGCGCGCAACTGGCGGACCGTGCTGGCGCTGGACAGGCTGGCTGCGGCGACGCGCTAGGACATTCCCGCCGCATCCGCCGTGCCGGCCGGGAGGTCTCGGAGGGCCGCCCGGCATGGTCGCGTGCGGCGTCCCGGCCGCAACCCAGCACCCCCCGAGCGCCGGAAACCCTACCAGTGGCCGATATTGCCCATGCTGGCCCAAGGCTCCTGCGGCGGCAGGGCGGCGCCTTTTTGCAGCAGTTCGATGGAGATGTTGTCGGGGCTGCGCACGAAGGCCATATGGCCGTCGCGCGGCGGGCGGTTGATGGTGACGCCGGCCTCCATCAGCGTCTGGCACAGGGCATAGATGTCGTCGACCTCATAGGCCAGATGGCCGAAATGCCGGCTGTCGCTGGGCAGGCCGTCATCGCCGTCCCAGTTGAAGGTCAGCTCCACCGGGCATTCCGGCTGGCCCGGCGGGGCCATGAAGATCAGGCTGAACCGGCCCTTGTCATTGTCGGTGCGGCGGATTTCCTCCAGCCCCAGCAGGTTGAAGAAGGCCATGGACTTTTCCAGGTCCTTTACCCGGACCATCGTGTGCAGATAGCGAAGCGTCATCGGCGTTCCTTTCCGGTTGCCGCGGCAGCCTGCCATGCCGGCCGCAAGGGGGCAACCTCTTGAGCCGGGGGCCGTCGCCCGTTATCGAGGTCGCAACGACATCTGGCGGCAGGGGGATGCCATGCGTCAATATCTGGATGCCTTGCGGGTGGTGCTGGACCAGGGCGTCGTCTCGACCGACCGGACCGGGACCGGCACGATCTCGCATTTCGGGATGCAGTGCCGCTATCCGCTGGCCGAGGGTTTCCCGCTGGTGACGACCAAGAAGCTGCACCTGCGCTCGATCATCCACGAATTGCTGTGGTTCCTGTCCGGCGACACCAATATCCGCTACCTGAACGAGAACGGCGTCAGCATCTGGAACGAATGGGCCGACGAGAACGGCGATCTCGGCCCGGTCTATGGCCATCAATGGCGGCATTTCCCGAAGGTGGGAGCAGATGGCCTGATCGGCGAGGTGGACCAGATCGCCGAGCTGGTCGAGGCCATCCGCACCACGCCCGACAGCCGCCGCCTGATCGTATCCGCCTGGAATCCCGGGGAAATATCGCGCATGGCGCTGCCGCCCTGCCATACGATGTGGCAGGTGCGCATTCTGGACGGCAGGCTGCATCTGCAACTCTATCAGCGTTCGGCCGACATGTTCCTGGGCGTGCCGTTCAACATCGCCTCCTATGCGCTGCTGCTGGTCATGCTGGCCGAGGTGACCGGCTATCAGCCCGGCGATTTCATCCATACCATCGGCGACGCGCATATCTATTCCAACCACATGGAGCAGGTGCGTACCCAGCTGTCCCGCCAGCCCAAGCCCCTGCCGCGCCTGCGGCTGACCCGCAAGGTGGAGTCGATCTTCGACTTCCGCTTCGAGGATTTCGAGTTCCTGGACTATCACCCCGACCCGGCCATCAAGGCTCCGGTGGCGGTCTGATGCTGAGCCTGGTCGTCGCCCGCGCCCGCAACGGCGCCATCGGCAAGGATGGCGCGATTCCCTGGCACCTGCCCGAGGATCTGCGCATGTTCCAGCGCGAGACCACCGGCGGCGCGCTGATCATGGGCCGCCGCACCTGGGAGAGCCTGCCGGTCAAGCCGTTGAAGAACCGGCTGAACTGCGTGATCTCGCGGGACGAGAGCCTGACCGATCACGTATTCCCGGACATGCCGGCCGCGCTGGAATTCTGCCGGAGGGAGGGCTGGCACCGCATCTATGGCATCGGCGGGCAGGCGGTCTATGCCGACCTGCTGCCCTTGGCCGACCGGCTGCTGATCACCGAGGTCGATGTGGAGATCGAGGCGCCGGATGCCAGCTTTCCGGCCTTCGACGAGGCGGAATGGCGCGAGATCCATCGCCAGACCCTGCGCGAGGACGGCCCGCGGGCGGTGCTGCGCGAGCTGCTGCGGCGCGGCGTCTAAGCCCCGCAGGCGGCCAGCCAAGCCCGGATCGCCGCCAGCGATTCCGGCTCGTCCAGGAACGGGATATGACCGCGCGCCGGCACCTCGGCATAGATCATGTCCGGGCGGCGGGCCCGCATTTCTGCCGCGGCCTCCGCCCCCAGCAGGTTCGAGCCGGCACCATGGATCAGCGCCAGCGGCAGCCCGGCCAGCGCGTCGAACAAAGGCCAGGCGGTCGCGTCCAGATTGGTCATCGCCGCCAGATAAGCCTCGCGCAACGCCGGGTCGTAGGACAGTTCGATCCCGTCCGGCCCCTCGCGATACTGGTGGCGGGCCTCGTCCAGCCAGCGGCCCTCCGGCACCGGGCCGAAGCCGGGCAGGTTGCGGGGCAGGCGCTTGGCCACCTCCGCCAGCGTCCGGGCCGAGGGGCGGCGGCCGATATAGAGCTCGATCGCCTCCAGCCCCCCGCGCAGCAGCGCCGGGCCGACATCGTTGAGGCACAGGCCCAGCAGGCGCGGCCGCGCCACCGCGGCCAGATACATGCCGACCAGCCCGCCGCGCGAACTGCCCAGGATCGCCGCTTTCTCCACCCCCAGATGGTCCAGCAGTGCCAGCGCATCGGCGCCTTCCTGCGGCACGGTATAGGTTGCGGCGCCGGTCCAGGCCGACCGGCCGCGGCCGCGATAATCCATGCGGATCACCCGCACCCCGTCCAGGTGTGGCAGCACATAGTCGAAATCGGCCATGTTGCGGGTCAGCCCGGCCAGGCACAGCACCGCCAGCCCCTCGCCCTGCTGGTCATAGGCCAGCCGCGCGCCGTCGGCGGCCGTGAAGAACTGCACCGCCATGGCCGCCCCCTACAGGTTTTCGGATTGCGGCATGCCCAGCACGTGATAGCCGCCATCGACCATCACGATCTCGCCGGTGGTGCAGGCGCCCCAGTCCGAGATCAGCCAGACCGCGGTGCCGCCGATCGCCTCCAGCGTGGCATTGGCGCGCAGCGGCGCATTGGCCTCGGTATGGCGGAAGGTCTTGCGGGCGCCGCCGATGGCCGCACCGGCCAGGGTCTTCATCGGGCCGGGGCTGATGGCGTTGACGCGCAGCCCCTCCGGCCCGAGGTCGTTGGCCAGGTAGCGCACCGTCGATTCCAGCGCCGCCTTGGCCACGCCCATGACGTTGTAGAACGGCGTCACCCGGTTCGAGCCGGCATAGGTCAGTGTCACGATGCTGCCGCCCGGCCGCAGCATCTCATGCGCGCGCCGCGCCACCTCGATCAGCGAATAGCATGAAATTTCAAGGCTGTGCTTGAAATTCTCGCGGCTGGTATGGATGAAGCGGCCGGTCAGCTCCTCCTTGTTGGAGAAGGCGATGGCGTGGACGAGGAAGTCGAACCCCTCCGGCCAGGCCGCCGAGAGCTGTGCGAAGCCGCGATCCAGCGCGGCGTCGTCGGTCACGTCCATGTCGACCAGCAGCGTGGAGCCCAGGCTTTGCGCCAGCGGCTCGACCCGCTTGCCGAAGGCCTCGCCTTGATAGGAGAAGGCAAGTTCCGCCCCCTGTTCGGCGCAGGCCCTGGCAATGCCCCATGCGATCGAACGGTCATTCGCGACCCCCATCACAAGGCCGCGTTTTCCGTGCAACAATCCCGGCATGGGCTGGTCCTTCCTTGTTCCCGGTCAGTCGCGGAACCGCGACATCAGCAAGGTCGCATTGGTTCCGCCGAAGCCGAAGCTGTTGGACAGGATGGAATCCAGGCCGGCATTGTCAACCCGGCTGGTGGCGATTTCGCCGGGCAGCAATTCGGGGTCGAGGGTCTGCACATTGGCCGAGGCGGCGATGAAGTCGTGTTGCAGCATCAGCAGGCAATAGATCGCCTCATGCACGCCGGTCGCGCCCAGCGAGTGCCCGGTCAGCGATTTGGTCGAGCTGACCGGCGGTGTGTTGCCCTCGCCGAACACGCGGCGCAGCGCCTTGACCTCGCCGATGTCGCCCACCGGGGTCGAGGTGCCATGCGCGTTCACATAGCTGACCTTGCGGCCCTCGGGCAGGGTGGCCAGGGCCACGCGCATCGAACGCTCGCCGCCCTCGCCGGAGGGGGCCACCATGTCATAGCCGTCGCTGGTGGCGCCGTAGCCGGTCACCTCGGCATAGATCTTGGCGCCGCGAGCCAGAGCATGCGACAGCTCCTCCAGCACGACCACGCCGCCGCCGCCGGCGATGACGAAGCCGTCGCGGGTGGCGTCATAGGGGCGCGAGGCGGTTTCCGGGGTGTCGTTGTATTTCGACGACATGGCGCCCATGGCGTCGAACAGGCAGGAGAGGGTCCAGTCCAGTTCCTCGCC
>JBEBVF010000095.1:0-10894 GCA_040392885.1 Paracoccus sp. (in: a-proteobacteria)
TGACCTCGGGCATGACCAGCGGCGCGAACACCATGCCGGAGAACAGGAACCGGCCCCGGAAGCGGGTATAGCGGGTCAGCGCCAGAGCCGCGAAGGTGCCCAGCACCGTCGCCACCGTGGCCGAGACCAGCCCGACCCGCAGCGTCACCCAGGCCGCGTCCATCAGCCCCTTGTTGCGGAACATCTCGACATACCAGCGGGTCGAGAACCCGGCCCAGACCGTCACCAGCTTGGAGGCGTTGAAGGAATAGATGACCAGCAGCACGATGGGCAGATAGAGGAAGGCAAAGCCCAGAACCAGCGTGACGATGTTGAAGCGGCTGAGTTTTCCCGGCATGGCCTAGCCCTCGCGCTCCTGGGCGCGCGCCTGCGCGCGCTGGAAGAACATCATCGGCAGCGCCAGGATCAGCAGCAGGATGATCGCCACCGCCGAAGCCACCGGCCAGTCGCGGTTGTTGAAGAACTCGCTCCACAGCGTCTTGCCGATCATCAGCGTCTGCGAGCCGCCGAGCAGGTCGGGGATGACGAACTCGCCGACCGCCGGGATGAACACCAGCAGGCAACCGGCTATGACGCCGGGCAGCGACAGCGGGAAGGTGATCTTCCAGAAGGCGGTGACCGGCGGGCAGCCCAGGTCCTGCGCCGCCTCGATCAGCGAGAAATCCATCTTCTCCAGCGTGGCATAGAGCGGCAGCACCATGAAGGGCAGATAGGAATAGACGATGCCGATATAGATGGCGGCATTGGTGTTCAGGATCACCAGCGGCGTGTCGATCACCCCCAGCCAGATCAGGAACTGGTTGAGCAGCCCCTCGGGCTTGAGGATGCCGATCCACGCATAGACCCGGATCAGGAACGAGGTCCAGAACGGCAGGATCACCATCATCACCAGCACCGGCCGCAGGCTGTCCGAGGCCCGGGTCATCGCATAGGCCAGCGGATAGCCGACCAGCAGCGTCAGCAGCGTCGAGACCGCGGCGATCTTCAGGCTGGAGAGGTAGGCGTTGATATAGAGCGGGTCGTCGACCAGCCACAGATAGTTGTCTAGGGCGAGCTGCCTGATCCCCTCCCACAGCCCGGCCAGCCCGTCCTGGAGGCCCAGCACCGGCTGATAGGGCGGCATGGCGATGGTCGTCGTCGAGAGCGAGATCTTGAAGACGATGCCGAAGGGGATGAGGAAGAAGAACAGCAGCCACAGGTAGGGCACCAGGATCACGAAGCGCCGCGCCACCGCGGCGGCGGCGCGGCCGAGGAGGCCCTGGCTCTCGCGCGGCGGCCGCGTCATGCCCCCGCCCTCGCGGCGCATGCGGGCGATGGGCCGGCCAGCGCCGTGGGAAGGCGGCTTGCGGCGGTGCCGGCGGCCCGTGCCATGGTCCGGTCGATGATGCGAGACCGGGCGGCGGCACCACGATCCGCCCCGGGGCGCGCGGGAATCGCCAGGCCGGGCGCCGCGCCGAAAGCTTTCCGCGGGGTCCGGCCTTCGATCTGCGAAGGAGAGGCCGGGCCGGTGCTGTGGCTGGCATGGCGCGGGGGCACCGGCGCCGGATCAGGGAGCCGGGCTGCCCGATCCGTAATACAAGCAGGCGGGGCCGGAATGCCGGAGGTTGGGCCGGCGCGGAAGCGGGCGGGGCGCGCGCTTCCGTTACGGGCCGGCGTTGCGCTCCGCTCGTCGGTGCGGGCGGTGCCCGATGCCGGGGCGGCATGGCGGCCGATGGGCTTCGTGGCGTTGCCAAGAGGTGGCGGCATCCGGCACGGCACGGGGCGGTGGGCCGACATCCCGGACTGCCCGGCCGGTCCGGCGGGCCGTGCCGCGCCCCGGCGCCATGCGGGGGCGTCGGCCTGGGCCGCCGCTGCGGGGTGGCGCGGCGCGGGTATGCGGGGCGGCTGCATCATCATCCCCCTTTCAGCGCGTCAGCACCACGCCGGCATCCGGCGCGAAGCTGACATAGGCGCGGTCCTCCCAGCTCAGCGGATCGTCCGAGATGCGGGCGCTGTTCAGCGCGCTGGCCTTGACGATTGTTCCGTCGGGCAGGCGGATGTTGTAGACCGTCATGTCGCCCAGATAGCCGATGTCCCAGACCTCGCCCTCCAGTACGTTGACAGCCCCTTCCGGGCGGCGCGAGGAGACGCGGATCTTTTCCGGGCGGATCGCATAGGCGACCTGGCTGCCGGCGCCGGCCTCGCCGATATTGCCGACCCGGATGCGGGTGCCGGAGGCGTCGGTCAGGATGGCGGCATTGCCCTCGACCTCCGACAGCCGGCCCTCCAGGATGTTCACATTGCCGACGAAATCCGCCACGAAGCGGCTGACCGGCGCCTCGTAGACCTCGGCCGGGGTGGCGACCTGCATCACCTGGCCCTTGTCCATGATGGCGATGCGGTCGGCCATGGTCATCGCCTCCTCCTGGTCGTGGGTGACGACGACGAAGGTCAGGCCGAGCTGCTGTTGCAGGTCCACCAGCTCGAACTGGGTGGCCTCGCGCAGCTTCTTGTCCAGCGCGCCCAGGGGCTCGTCCAGCAACAGCACCTTGGGGCGTTTCGCCACCGAGCGCGCCAAGGCCACCCGCTGGCGCTGGCCGCCGGAGAGCTGGTGCGGCTTGCGTTTCGCGAAGGGCTCCAGCCGGACCAGCTTCAGCATCTCGGCGACGCGGGTGGCGATCTCCGGTTTCGGCATGCCGTCCTGCCGGAGGCCGAAGGCGATATTGGCCTCGACCGTCATATGCGGGAACAGCGCATAGGACTGGAACATCATGTTGACCGGGCGGCGATAGGGCGGAATCCCGGCCAGGTCCTGCCCGTCCAGCAGGATGCTGCCCGCGGTCGGATGCTCGAACCCGGCCAGCATGCGCAGCAGCGTGGACTTGCCGCAGCCCGAGGCGCCGAGCAGGGCGAAGAACTCGCGCTCGTAGATGTCCAGCGACAGGTCGTCGATGGCGGTGAAATTGCCGAATCGCTTGGTGATGTTGCGAAACGAGATGAAGGGCCGTGCCCCGGCATCGGTCCAGGGCGCGAAGCTTCTGCGGATGCTGCCAAGCGATTTCATGCGGGTGTTCCCTGATTCCACCGCGCCGGCCCGCGGTCGCGGGCCGGTTCCGTTCCGGTCCGCCCGGCACCGCCATGCCGGGCGCGCGGGCCTATTGGCCGGTGACCACCTTGGTCCACATCCGGGTGACCAGCCGCTGGGTGCGGGCGTCATAGGGATGCGAGACGAACAGCTTCTCCAGCACCTCCGGCGTGGGATAGATCGCCGGGTCGTTCAGGATCTCCGGGTCCAGGAACGGCTGCGAGGCCAGGTTGCCATTGGCATAGAACACATAGTTCGAGGCCTTGGCGATCACCTCCGGCTCCATGATGAAGTTCAGGAACTCGTGCGCTTCCTCGACATTGCGGGCATCCGCCGGGATGGCCATCTGGTCGAACCAGATCTGGGTGCCCTCCTCGGGGATCACATAGGCGATCTCGATGCCCTGGCCGGCCTCCTCGGCGCGGGCGGCGGCCTGGAAGACATCGCCCGAATAGCCGATGGCGGCGCAGATGTCGCCATTGGCCAGCCCGTTGATGAATTCGGACGAGTGGAACTTGCGCACATAGGGCCGGATCGACAGCAGCAGCTCCTCGGCCTTGGCGATGTCGTCGGGATCGGTGCTGTTGGGGTCGAGGCCCAGATAGTTCAGCACCAGGGCCAGGATGTCGGTGGGCGCGTCCAGCACATGCACCCCGCAGCCGTCCAGCTTGGCGATGGTCTCGGGGTCGAACAGCACCGACCAGCTGTCGATCTCCTCGGTGCCCAGCGCCTCGGCGATCTTGGCCTTGTTGTAGCCGATGCCGATGGTGCCCCACATGTAGTTGATGGAATATTCGTTGCCCGGGTCGTCCTCGGCGGTGCGGGCGGTCACCACATCCCACATGTTGACCAGGTTGGGCAGCTTGTCCTTGTCCAGCTTCTGGAACACCCCGGCCTGGATCTGGCGGGCGAGGAAGTTGCCGCTGGGCACCACCACGTCATAGCCCGAACCGCCGGCCAGCAGCTTGGTCTCGAGGATCTCGTTCGAATCGAACACGTCGTAGACGACCTTGATGCCGGTCTTCTCGGTGAAGTCCTGGAGGACCTCCTCGTCGATATAGTCCGACCAGTTGAAGATATGGACGACACGCTCCTGCGCGCTGACCGGGGCGGCCAGCAGACCCGCGCCCATAGCCGCGGCGGCAAGCAGGAAAGCCTTGCGGGTCATGGTGTTCTCCTCTGTTGTGGCGGCGTCCCGGCTCTGACGGCAATCGGCGCGGCCGGGTTGGCTGGGGACGACGCTAGGCAGCTTTTCGCGCCATCACAAGTGGGAATGCGGCGGCTTTCGCGCTCAGTCGCGGCGATCCGCAAAGCCGAAGCCGGCCAGGCGCATCTCCTCGGTTCCGGCGGCGCGGGTGCGCTCCAGCACCGCCAGCACCTCGGCGGTGGCGCCGGCCACGGCCTCGGGCAGCGGCCGGCCGGCGCAGAGTCGCGCGACCAGCAGCGCGGTGAAGATGTCGCCGGTGCCGCAGGGCCGGATCGGCAGCCGCGGCACCGGGCTGCGATGCAGGCCGCCGGGCAGGGGCAGGATGGTCTCGACCATGCCGGGGGCGGTGTCGTCGAGGGTGCAGCCGGTGACCACCACGGCGCCGGTGCCGCGCGCGGTGAGGCTCGCCGCCGCAGCCGCCAGCGAGGCGGCGTCGCGCGCCGGCTGCCCGGCCAGCAGCTCCAACTCGTACTGGTTGGGGGTGATGATGCCGGCCTGCGGCACCAGACGCTCGCGGAACAGCTCGACCAGCCCCTCGACCACGAACACGCCCAGATCGTCGTCGCCCATCACCGGGTCGCAGACATAGATCAGCGCCGGGTTGCGCGCCCGGGCGCGGGCGATGAAATCCGCCACCACCTCGCCGTTGCCGACCGAGCCGAGAAAGCCGCTGACCACCACCCTGGCCTCGGCCACCAGCCCGCGCTCCTCGACGCCCCGGAGCAGGCCGGCCACCAGTCCGGGCGACAGGATCTCGCCATGCATGGTCGGGTAATGCGGGTGGTTGGAGAGCAGCGCGGTCGGCACCGCGGCGACCTCCAGCCCCTTGGCCTGCATGGGAAACACCGCGGCGCTGTTGCCGACATGGCCATGCACCACCTGGCTCTGGATCGAGATCACATCCGTCATGCTGCCCCCCGCTCGCGGCCGCCGCCTCCGGGCGTCCGGCCCCAGTGATCGGCCAGCGGCCCGCCGGGCGCAAGGGCGGAAATGCCCGCGTCGGGCGCGGGGTATGGGGAGGGGGAGCGCCTCGGCCGAAAGCGCCGCCGGTCCGCGGTGCTGGTCCTGCCGGCACGGGCGGAATGGCCGCTTTGCAGGCTGGCGGCCGGGAGGCGCGACCGGACCCGGAAGGCGGGATGGCACAATGTGTCCCGCCGTCATGTCAAAGGCAGGTGGGTCAGCCTGTCTGAGGCGAGGCGCCGATTTGCGGGCTGGCAACCAAGGAGGCGCGGCCGGGCCCCGGAGCCCATAGGGCACGGCACAGCCGATGCCCGGTGGCGGGCTTCGGGCGGGGCGTATCCTGCCGTCATGTCGAGGGCAGGCGGGTCAGCCTTCCTGCGGCGAGGTGGCTGTTTTGTGGGCTTGCGGTCGGCAGGCGCGACCGGGCTCGAGAGCCGGTGTGGCGCGGCACTGACGATGTTCGAGGGGGCGGCCGGGGCGCCCCTTCGCCGTCATTTCGAGAGCAGGCAGGACAGAGCCCCGAGGGGGGATGGCCGCTTGCAGGGTGCGGGATGGTGGGCGGGCCTCGAATCCGCGCAGGAAGGCTCGTCGGAGCCAAGTCACTAAGGCCGGAAGGCGTCCGGGAAGAAGGCCAGCGCCCGATGGGTCCGGCCGCCCGCACCGCCCGATCCGGCGTGGACGATCCCGGCTTCGCTCAGCCGGCGGCGGGGGGCGTGGCGGCCTCGATCGCCTCGGCCACCAGATGCTGGAGGCGCCAGATGTAATCGTCGTGGATGCCGCATTCCGCCAGCCCCTGGACCGTGCGCAGCAGGTATTCCGCCCCCGATCCCGCCGCCCCCGCCGCGCAGGCCAGCCGCCGCGCCTGCTCCTCGACGGTCAGCTCGGCCAGCTGCACCCCCACCGGACCGGCATAGAAGGTCAGCGCCTGCTCGCGGCCGCGCGCGGTCTCGACCTCGATCCAGCGGGCATTGGCGACCAGTTCATGCGCCACCAGCTCGCGGCGCAGCACGGCGCGCAGCGATTGCGCCTCGGTGCCGGGCTCGATCTCCAGCACCAGCCCCTCGCAGCATCCGCCGGCGGCGAGGGCGAGCATCAGCCCCGGCCGCTCCGGCGAGCCGCGGAAATGGTCGAGCGAGATCGAGAAGCTGCGATGCCAGCCCAGGGCGGTGGCGCGGCGGCGGCCGCCGACGGCAAAGCCGGGATTCCAGATCAGCGAGCCATAGGCAAAGACCGGGATCGGCCGCGGCCGGTCGCGGGTGAGGGTTTCGGCCAGCCGGTCCAGCTCCGCCTCGTCCAGGGGCCGCCAGCGCGGATCGTGCAGCGGCCCCCCGGTCGGGGCGATGCGGGCGACATGGGCGGGCGACAGCAGGATGGGGCGGGGATCGGACATCGGATTTCCTCGGATCGGCGCAGGGCTTGCCCGTGCAGGCTTCCCGCCCCGGGCGCCGCGGGTCAAGCCCGCAAGGCGCCGGTCATGGCGGGCGGGACCGCGCCGAATGGTGCCGGCCGCCCCGGTAACGTCGCTGTCGCCACCGCCGGCCCCCTCGAATTTGCCGCCCGATGATGCCATATGCGGCTGGTCTCGGGTCCGGCGGCCGCGCCGGGCCATGCCGGCAAAGGAGAGTTGCCATGAAAGACCTGCCCCCCGACCATGCCGGCTTTCTGACGCTGAATGCCGGCTCGTCCTCGCTCAAGGTGGCGCTGTTTGCCGAACGGGGCGACGAGCCGCTGCTGACCGGGCAGGCCGAATGCATCGGCCCCGGGGGCCGGGTGGAGCTGAAGGACGCTTCCGGGGCGGTGGTCGAGGCGGTGGCGGGCGACCTGACCTGCCATGACGGCGCGTTGGCCGCGATCATCGCCACCGTCAAGCGGGTGTTTCCCGACATGCGCATGGCGGCGATCGGGCATCGGGTGGTGCATGGCGGGCTGGATTTCATCGAGCCGGTGCTGGTGACCGAGGAGGTGCTGGCGCGGCTGGCCAGCCTGGAGCCCTTTGCGCCGCTGCACCAGCCGCACAATATCGCCGGCATCCGCGCCGCGATGGCGGCGTTTCCGGGCGTGCCGCAGGTCGCCTGTTTCGACACCGCCTTCCATCGCGGCCAGCCCTTCGTGAACGACACCTTCGCCATTCCGCACCGCTATTACCAGGCCGGCGTGCGCCGCTATGGCTTTCACGGCCTCAGCTACGACTATGTGACCGGCGAGCTGGCGCGCATCGCGCCGCATCTGATGGCCGGACGGGTGGTGGTGGCGCATCTGGGCAACGGCGCCTCGATGTGCGCGATCCATCGCGGCCGCTCGGTGGCCTCGTCGATGGGCTTCTCGGCGCTGGACGGGCTGCCGATGGGCACCCGCTGCGGCCAGATCGACCCCGGGGTGCTGCTCTACATGATGGATCAGGAGCATCTGGACATCGCGCAGATCCGGCAGATCCTCTATAACGAATCCGGCCTGCTGGGCCTGTCGGACGGGCTGTCCAACGACATGCGCACGCTGGAATTGGCCGACAATGCCCAGAGCCACCGCGCCATCGACTATTTCGTGTTCCGCACCCAGCGCGAGCTGGGCGCGATGGCGGCGGTGATGGGCGGCGTCGATGCGCTGGTCTTCTGCGGCGGCATCGGCGAGAACAGCCGCCTGATCCGTGCCCGCATCTGCGAGCGGCTGGGCTGGATGGGCATCGAGATCGACCATTGCCGCAATGCCGAGAATGCCACGGTGCTGTCCTCGGAATTCTCGCGCACCACGGTGATGATCGTGAACACGCGCGAGGATCTGGTCATCGCCCGCGCCGCCCGCGAGGCCGCCGGCGTCGCCCGGCAGGCGGCGTGAGGCGCCCGGCCGGATAGTCCGGGAATCGCCACGGGGGCGTTCCGCCGGGATCGACGGCCATGCGTTCTGCTGGCGTGGCGGGGTTTCCGGTGAGCGGGTGGGCCTTGCCCGTCGCCTTGCGGTTTCCGGCTCTTTCCCTGGCTGGAAACCCGCGCCGGTTTCGGTGTGCGCCGGCCTCCGCATCGTTTCTCGCATCGCCGTCCGGGCGCGGCCCGACACCGCCTGCCGCATCGCCACAGGCTTCCCGCCGATCACATCTGAGAGCGCCAGATTGACTCCTGCTGCATGGGAACAAATAAGGAACATTAACGAAGGAGCACCCCGCGCAGCACAAGGAAACCCGCCGCCATGTCCGGCCATGCCGACAGTCCAGCCCTGGCCGAGCTTCGGGCGCGCATCGCGCGGCTGGAAGGGCTGGCGGTGCCGGGGCGGGCGGTGCTGCCCTTCGGCCTGGCCGCGCTGGACGGGCGGCTGCCCGGCGGCGGGCTGGCGCTGGGCTGCCTGCACGAGGTGGTCGGCGGCGGCGAGGATGCGGTGGACGGTGCCGCCGCCGCCGGTTTCGCCGCCGGGATCGCGGCGCGCCTGCCCGGCCCGGTGCTGTGGTGCCTGGCCCGGCCGGACCTGTTCGCGCCGGGGCTGGAACAGGTTGGCCTGCCACCCGGCCGGCTGATCTGCGTCGAGGCCGGATCGGACCAGGCGGTGCTGGCGGCGATGGAGGAGGGGCTGCGCCATGGCGGCCTCGGCGCCGTGGTGGGCGAGGTGGCGCGGCTGGACATGACCGCCTCGCGGCGGCTGCATCTGGCGGCCAAGGCCGGCGGCAGCCTCTGCATCGCCCTGCGCCGCTGGTGGCGGCCGGAGGCGGCCGCGGCCTTCGGCCAGCAGCCCAGCGCCGCCATGACCCGCTGGCGGGTCTCGGCGCTGCCCTCGCCGCCGCTGCCGGTGCCGGGCATCGGGCGCGGGCGCTGGCGGGTCGAACTGTTGCGGGCACGGGCCGGCGAGGCCCTGGAGATGGAACTGGAGGCATGCGATGGCACGGGTCATCTCGGTCTTCCTGCCGATGTGGCCGGTGGAGCGGCTGCGGCGGCAGACGGGCGGCGCGGCGCCGCCGGCTGAAGCGCCGCTGATCCTGTCCGCGCGGCAAGCCAGCCGCCGGGTGGTGACGGCGACGAATGCGGCGGCGCGGGCGCTGGGCCTGCATCCCGGCATGCCGGTCGGCAAGGCGCAGGCGCTGGTGCCGGGCCTGCTGATCGAACCCGCCGACCCGCAGGCCGATGCCGCCGGGCTGGAACGGCTGGCGCTCTGGGCGCTGGAGCGTTTCAGCCCGGTGGTGGCCGTGGATGCGCCCGACGGGATCGTGATCGATTCCACCGGCGCCGATCACCTGCATGGCGGCGAGGCGGCGATGCTGGCGGGGCTGCGCGACCGGCTGGCCCGCGCCGGCATCACCGCCCGCCTCGCCCTGGCCGACAGCCGGGGCGCGGCGCATGCGCTGGCCCGCTTTGCGGCGGCGCCGCTGACCCGCGCCGCGCCGGGCGAGGGCGCGCGGCTGCTGGCGGCCCTGCCGCCGGAGGCGCTGCGCCTGCCCATCCCGGTGGTCCAAGGGCTGCGCGCGCTGGGCTTTGCCCGCATCGGCGACCTTTACGGCCAGCCGCGC
This sequence comes from Paracoccus sp. (in: a-proteobacteria), assembly GCA_040392885.1. Classification (GTDB taxonomy): domain Bacteria; phylum Pseudomonadota; class Alphaproteobacteria; order Rhodobacterales; family Rhodobacteraceae; genus Paracoccus. Next base: position 9,718 of record JBEBVF010000095.1, read on the forward strand.
GCGCCCCTGACCCGCCGCTTCGGGCCCGAGCCCTGCCGGCGGCTGGATCAGGCGCTGGGGCGGCTGGCCGAACCGATCGTGCCCATCCGCCCCGCCGATCCGGTCGAGGCCCGCCGGGTCTTTGCCGAGCCCATCGCCTGCGCCGAAACCATCGCCCGCGCCATCGCCGGGCTGACCGCCGATTTGTGTGCGGTGCTGGCGGCGCGTGGCCTCGGCGCCCGCCGCCTCGACCTGATCTGCCATCGGGTGGACAGCCATTGGCAGGGCACTCGCATCGGTCTGGCGCTGCCGCTGCGCGATCCCGCGCGGCTGGCGCGGCTGCTTTGCGAGCGTATCGAGACCATCGATCCGGGCTTCGGCATCGAGGCGATGGTGCTGGCCGCCTCGATGGCCGAGCCGCTGGCCGCGCGGCAGGAAACCGGCCCGCTGGCTGGCGAGGCGCCGGCGCCCGACCTGTCCGGGCTGGTCGACCGGCTGGCCAACCGGCTAGGGCCGCGGGCGGTCTATCGGCTCGCCCCGGTGGCGAGCGAGGTGCCGGAGCGTTCGGTGCGCCGGGTTCCGGCGCTGGCGGCGGCTGGCGGTGGCTGGCCCGATCCTTGGCCGCGGCCGCTGCGCCTGCTGGCGCGCCCCGAGCCGATCGAGACCATGGCGCTGCTGCCCGACCATCCGCCGCACTGGTTCACCTGGCGCGGGCGCCGCCACCGGGTCTGCCGCGCCGACGGGCCCGAGCGGATCTTCGGCGAATGGTGGAAGCGCGAGGCCGAGCGGGCGGCGGTGCGCGACTATTTCCGCGTCGAGGACGAGGCCGGCGCGCGTTTCTGGATCTTCCGCGCCGGCGATGGCGAGGATGCCGCCACCGGCTCGCATCGCTGGTTCCTGCACGGGATGTTCGCATGAGGAGGGGGTGTGGGGACCGTTCCTGTGCGGCGCGGCGGCGGGGTGGTGCGTGTGAACACGCACCCTACGGGTTGCGAAAGGTGGTTGCGGTGGATGGAGGCGATTTTGCGATGGTGCGTGTGAACACGCACCCTACGGGCCGCGAAAGGTGGCCGCGCTCCGGCGCCTCTTGCGGGCGGTCGTGGCGGCGGGGGGTGACGGCTTCTGTCCCGAGGCGGGTGGACGTGCGGCCCGCGCGGATGGCGAGGGTTCCGGTTGCATGAGGCGGTGCGGTGAGGCT
>JBEBVF010000096.1:0-10858 GCA_040392885.1 Paracoccus sp. (in: a-proteobacteria)
TGGTGAACACGCCGCGGGATTGGGGGGTCAGCAAAGGCATCGGAAAACTCCTCAGCGGTTCCACAATTGCAGCGGCAGGGCCGAGAAGGTCTCGACCGCGCCCTCGGTGATGGCGAAGGTCTGGCCCACCCCGGCGACCAGCCCGGTCGTGGTGTCCGGAATCATGATATGGACGAAGAACACCATGCCCGGTTGCAGGATCAGCGGGTTGTCGGAATGGATCATCGGCGGCACGTCCATCCAGGTCGGCTTGAAGGTGCAGCCAAGCGCATAGCCGCAGGCGCCGTAGCGGGCATGGGCAAAGCCGGCGCTGTCCAGCACCTCGCAATGGATCTCGTTCAGGCGACCCAGCCGCTCGCCGGGGCGGGCGGCGTCCTTGATCCGCTCCAGCGCCTCGATGGCCACGCCCATCTGTGCCTGCTGGCGCGGGTCGATGCGGCCCACCGCCACGGTATGCTCGATCACCACATGATAGCGGCAGGCCGAGCCGGCCAGTTCGATCAGCACCTGATCGTCGGCCGCGATGCGGCGCGCGCCGCCGATACCGCGCCCGAACAGCGCGCGCGACCCGACATTGACCAGGGGCCCGCCCGAGGGCATGTCGGCGCCCGCATCCAGCATCGCCGTCACCGCCGCGCCGGACAGCGCGGTGTCATAGGCACCGGGCCGGGCGGCCTCGATCGCCGCCAGCGTTGCCCGGTCGGCCAGCTGCCCGGCGGCGCGGACCAGTTCCAGCTCGGCCGTGGATTTCACCAGCCTTTGTCCGCGCACGATGTCGGAAGCATCCTCGACGGTGCAGAAGTCGGCCAGCACCGCCTCCAGCATGCGGCCATTGGCGGCGGTCAGGCCGTGGGTGGCGAACTCGACGCCCACGCGGGCGCCCTTCAGCCCGCGCTCCTCCATGATGGCGCGCAGGTCCAGCGCCGGATTGGCCTCCTCGGCATTCAGCCAGATCCGCACCTCGTCATAGAGCGAGGCGACCTCGGCCTGTCGCCGGTCGGGCAGGCGGGTCAGCAGGGTGGTGGCCTCGTCATTCGCGGTGACCAGCCCGGCCTGAAAGAACACATAGCCGGCGGTATCGAAGCCGGTCAGGTAGAAATGGCTCTCCTGTGCGAAGACCAGCAGCGCATCCAACCCGCGCTCGGCCATGAGGCGGCGGGTGCGGGCCAGACGGGCGCGATGCTCGGCTTCGGGAAAGCGCAGCACGGTCTCGCGGCCGCCAAGTGTTCGGGCGGGAAATTCCCGGGCCAGATCGATCATGCCACCTCGCAGGGATCGGACGGAATTGGGGGAAGGAAAGCGGGCGGGGTGCTCATGCCGGGTCCTCCTGCAACTGGCGCGGCGGCGGCACCGCCTCCAGCAGGGCACGGGTATAGGGGTGGCGCCCCGGCGCCTCGGCATCGGCGGCGTCGAAACCGTCCACCAGCCGTCCCTGCTGCATCACCGTGATGCGGTGGGCCAACTGCCGGATCAGGTTCAGGTCATGGGTAATGAACAGGCAGGCGGCGCCCGACTTGCGTTGCAGATCGGCCAGCAGCCGTGCCACCACCGCCTGCACGGACACGTCCAGCGCGGCGGTGATTTCATCGCAGATCACCAGCTTCGGTTCGGCGGCGAAGGCACGGGCGATGGCGACGCGCTGCTTCTGGCCGCCGGAAAGCTGGTGCGGATAGCGGCTGGCGAATTCGGCGGGCAGGCGCACCATCTCCAGCAGCTCCCGCACCCGGCTTTGCACCTGCGAAGGCGGGCAGAGCCGATAGAGGCGCAGCGGCCGCGACAGGATCTTGCCAATGCTGTGGCGCGGGTTGAGGCTGGCATCGGGGTGCTGGAAGATGATCTGCACCTCGCGTCGATAGTCGCGGCCGAACTCGGCCCGTGCGCGATAGCTGCGGCCACCGAACACCACCTCGCCGGAAAAGTCGCGCAGGCCGGCGATCACCTGCGCCATGGTGGACTTGCCCGAGCCGCTGGCACCGACCAGACCCAGCAACTCGCCCTGATGCACCGAGAACCCGACATCGCGGGCGCCGTAGAATCCGGCCTCGCCGCTCCCCAGCAGCCGCCCCAGCCAGCCCGGCTTACCATAACGCACGCTGATGTCGCGCACCTCCAGCACCGGCACCGGCACCTGTGGCTCTGGCACGGCGATGCGGTTTTCCGGGCGCGGCACCGCGGCCAGCAGGGCGCGGGTATAGGGGTGGCGCGGGGTGGCAAACACCGTCTCCACCGGCCCGGTCTCGACGATACGGCCACGGTCCAGCACCGAAACCCGATGCGCGATCCGCGCCACCAGCCCGAGGTCGTGCGAGATATAGAGCGCCGCCACCCCGGTCTCCTCGCGCAGGCGCAAAAACAGGTCGAGGATCTGCTGCGCGGTCAGGATGTCCAGCGCGGTCGTCGGCTCGTCGAAGATGATCAGCTCGGGGTTGCAGGCGAAGGCCGTGGCGATCACCACCCGCTGCTTTTCCCCGCCCGAGGCCTCGTGCGGATAGCGGTCCATGATCTCGGCGGGACGGGCAATCCCGGTGCGTTCCAGTGCGGCAATACCCTCCTGCCAGGCGGCGTCGCGAGCAAGGCCGCGATGGCGGATGAACACCTCGGCCACCTGGTCGCCCATCTTCATCGTCGGGTTCAGCGCCGCGCTGGGGTCCTGGAACACCATGGCGATGCGCCGGCCGCGGATCACCTGCATCTGCGCGCGGCTTCGGTCGCGCAGGTCCTCGCCCGAGAGCAGGATCCGGCCGCCGGTCTCGACCGCATTCGGCGGCAGGTGGCGCATGATCGCCCAGGCCAGGCTGGACTTGCCCGAGCCGCTTTCGCCGACCAGGGCATGGGTCTCGCCCGGTGCGATGCCCAGCGTCACCTGCTCCAGTGCCGGCACCAGCCCGGCATCGGTGCGATAGCCGAGGCCATAGTCGCGGATGTCCAGGACCAGCCCGGATTGGCTATCGGTCACGAGCGGCTCCTTTTCGGGTCGAAGGCATCGCGCAGCGCGTCACCGAACAGGTTGAAGCCCATGGCGGTGATGGCGATGGCCATGCCGGGCACGGCGACGCACCACGGGTTGCGGAACATGAACTGGCGCGCCTCGGCTACCATCAGCCCCCATTCGGTCGAGGGTGGCTGCGCACCGAGGCCCAGAAAGCCCAGGGTGGCGCCGATCATGATGGCGAAGCTGACCCGGATCGTCGCCTCGACGATGATCGGGCCGAGGGCATTGGGCAGCACCTCCTGGAACACGATCCAGCCGCGGCCCTCGCCCCGGGCCACGGCGGCGGTGACGTAATCGCGGGTCCGCACCGACAGCACCGCGCTGCGGCTGATGCGGGCCATGCCGGGGGTGAAGGTGACGGCTACGGCCAGCATGGCCTGGCTGGTGCCACCGCCGAGGAAGGTGACGATCAGCAGGGTGAACAGCAGCTCCGGCATCGCCAGCAGCCCGTCCAGCACCCGCATGATCACGCTGTCCACCCGGCCGCCGGCCACACCCGCCACCACGCCGATGATCGAGCCCGCGCCGACACCGAGCGCAGTGGCCCCCAGCCCGAAGAACACCGTCGAAGGGGCGCCGTTCAGCAGCCGCGACAGCAGATCGCGGCCATATTGGTCGGTGCCCAGCCAAAATTCCGGCCCCGGCCCCTGCAACCGGGCGGCGGTATGGAACTGCTGCGGGTCATAGGGGGCCACCACCGGGCCGAACAGCGCCGCCCCCAGCACCAGCAGCAGCAACAGGCTGCCGATCAGTCCGGCCGGGTTTCTCAGGAAGTCACGCATGCCGCACCCTCGGGTCGAGCCAGGTGATGATCAGGTCCGAGATCAGGTTCGACAGCGCATAGACCGTGGCCAGCAGCAGGGTGATAGCCTGGATCACCGGCAGGTCGCGGTTCTGCAACGCATAGATCAGCAGCCGGCCGAGGCCCGGCCAGGCGAAGATCTCCTCGACCACGATGATGCCGCCCAGCAGATAGCCGATGTCGAGCGAGATCACCGCCACCGCCGGCGCCAGCGCATTGGGCAGGGCATGGCGCCAGATCACCCGGCGCGACCGCAGCCCCTTCAGCTCGGCGGCGCGGACGTAATCGGAGGACAACACCTCCGACATCTCGGAGCGCACCTGCCGCGAGATATGCGCCATCAGGATCAGCCCCAGCGTCACCGAGGGCAGGATGGCGTGATAGAGGAAGGCGCCGAAATCCACGCCGGGCGCGACGAAGCCCCCGGCGGGAAAGACCGGCCATTCCGGCGAGGCCAGGAAGATCAGCAGCAGGGTGGCGGTGACGAATTCCGGCATCGCCGTTCCGACATAGGAGAACAGCCCGATCAGCAGATCCCAGATGGTGCCGCGCCGCAGGGCGGCAACGGCGCCCAGCGGAATGGCGATGATGGTGACCCCGGTCAGCGCGATCAGCGCCAGCCAGGCCGAGTTGCGAAACGCGGTGCCCACCACCTCCGCCACCGGCAGCGACATGCGCAGCGAGATGCCGAAATCGCCATGCAGCACGCCGCCGACCCAGGACACGTATTGCTGCCAGACCGGGCGGTCGAGGCCCAGCTGACGCTCCATCGCGGCCAGCGAATCCGGGGTGGCGTGCTCGCCCAGGATCATCACGGCGGCATTGCCGGGCAGCACCATGGTGATGGCGAAGACGGCCAGGGTCACGATCGCCAGAACGATGACGATCGCGCCCAGGCGGCGGAGGAGGTAGCCGAGCGTCACCGCTGCGCCCTCAGCCCTTGTTCAGCCAGACATCTTCGACGAAGAAATAGCGCGAGATCGGCGCCACCTCCCAGCCTTCGGTGGCATCGCTGGCCGCCGACAGCACATCCTCGAAGAAGGGCACGATATAGGGGGTGTCGGCCAGTTCCATCTCCTGCAGCCGGGCATAGATCTCGGCACGCCGTGCCGCGTCCACCGTGGCCGAACCTTCCGCCACCAGGGCGTCGAACTCGGCATTCTTCCATTCGGTGTCCTGATAGGAGGCATCCGAAGTCAGCAGCAGCTTGTAGGTCGCGTCGATGGTCGGCTGCATGCCCCAATAGCCGATATAGAAGGCGCCCTTCATCCAGACATTGGCCAGATAGGTGTCATGGGGCATGGTCTCGATGGTGATGTCGAAGCCGCCTGCCGCCGCCGACTGCTGGAGCGCGATGGCGGTCTGCACCCGGATCGCCGGCCGGTCCGAGGCGATCAGGGTCAGCTTGAGCCCGTCGGGATAGCCGGCCTCGGCCAGCAGGGCCTTGGCGCCCTCGGGGTCGTAGGGGATTTCCGGCGACGCGACGGCGAATTCCAACTCCGGCGCCACCAGGCTGTCATAGGCCGGACGGCCCAGCCCCTCGAGGATCACGTCGACCAGCATCTGCCGGTCGGTGGCCAGCGCCAGCGCCTTGCGCACCCGCACATCGTCCCAGGGCTTCTGGTCCTGGCGCATCGTCACGCAGACATAGCGCCCCGAGGCCACGCGCTGCGCGGTGATGCCGGCGGCCGCGGCGATGCGGGCATATTCCGCCTGCTGCACCGTCAGCATGACATCGGTGGCGCCGGACAGGAAATTGGCGCTTTCGGCGGCGAGGTCGGGGAACAGCACCATCTCGACCGCGTCCAGATAGGGCTTGCCGGGTTGGTAATAGGCCTCGTTCTTGACCAGCCGCACGATGGAGGCGCTGTCATAGGTCTCCAGCTTGAACGGGCCGGTGCCGTTGGCCTTGGTGTCCAGTTCCGTCATCGGCGCTTCGGCTGCCGCGCGCGAGATGATGCGGGCATTGGCATGGGCGGCCGAGAAGGGGAGGTCGGCAAAGGGCGTCGACAGGGTGAACCTCACCGTCAGCGGGTCCAGTGCCTCGACCTTCTCCACCATGCTCAGCACCGAGCGCGCCGCCGCCGGCACGTCCGGGTTCAGGATGGTCTCGTAGGTCGCCACCACGTCATCGGCGGTGAATGGGCTGCCGTCGTGGAAGCTGACCCCCTCGCGCAGGTGGAAGGTGAATTCGGTGGCGTCGTCGTTCACGTCCCAGCCGGTCGCCAGGTCAGGATGGGCCTTGTTGTCGCGCCCGATCCGGGTCAGGCCGGAATAGATCATGTCGGCGACGGGATATTCCGCCGGCCCCGACAGGTTCAGCACGTTCAGCGTGGCGATGCGGGTGGAATGGCTGATGCGCAGCGTGCCGCCGGCTTTCGGCGTCTCCTGCGCCAGCGTCAGGCCCGGCAGGCTGCCGACGGCGGTGGCGGCGGCCATGCCCATCAGGACATGGCGCCGCTTGAGGGTAAGCATGGTCATGGTGAAGGCTCCTTGTTGGGTATCGCTGGTTTTGTGTCGTCGGGGTTGCGATGGCGGGGTCAGGCGATGACGGTCAGTTCGTCGGGCAGCCAGGTCAGCAGTTCCGGCGCGCCCTCGGTTACCAGCAGCGTGTGGCCGACGCCCATGGCATGGCCGGTCTCCGCATCCCCGCTCATGACGTGGTAGAACAGGGTCATGCCCGGCTCGCACAAAGTGGCGTTGCCGGAATAGATCATCGGCGGCACGTCCATCGAGGTCGGCGCAAACGAGATCCCCACCGAATAGCCGACCGCGCCATAGCGCGCGGCGCGATAGCCGCCGGCATCCAGCCCGTCGGCATAGCAGTCGAAGATCCGGCCCAGCGGCACGCCCGGCCGGGCGAGGTCGATCATCTTCGTCAGCGTCTCGCGCGCCACGTCATACATGTGGCGCTGGCGGTCGGCGACCTTGCCGAACAGGATCATCCATTCGGTCTTGACGTTGTAATGGCGGTAGGGGACCGGATATTCGACCAGGATTTGGTCCTGCGCCTCCAGCCGGCGCGGATCGGTGACGCCGCGCCCATAAATCGCGCGGGGGCCGGAATTGAACAGCGGCGCGTTGGGCGGCATGTCGGCGCCGTCGCCGAGGATCGAGGCCAGGTAGACCGCCTTCAGGTCGCTGTCGAGCATGCCGGGCCGCGCCGCCTCGATCACCCGCTGCAAGGCCCGGTCGCAGATCTCGCCGGCCTTGCGCATGAAGGCGATCTCGCCCGGCGACTTGACCACTCGCAGCTTGCGAATCAGGTGATTGTCGTCCTCCAGCCGGCACCAGTCGCCGAAGGTGGTCTGGCAGCGCCACAGGTTCCAGCCGGTCAGACCATGGGTGTTCAGCTCGATGGCGATTCGGCCGCCGGCCAGGCCCAGCTCGTCGAGAATCGCCTTCAGGTCGCGGGCCGGATTGGCGTCGTCGGCGTCCCACCAGATGCGGATATCCTCGATGGTCGAGGTCTGGCGGGCCTGGAACAGGTCGGGACGTCGCGTCAGCAGCACGATGGGCCGCTCGTCCGCCGTGACCACCGCGCACTGAAAGAACACGAAGCCGCCGGTGTCATAGCCGGTCAGCCAGTAGAGGCTCTCCTGCGCGAAGACCAGCATCGCGTCCTGCCCCTTCTCGCGCAGGGCGGCGCGCAGGCGGGCCTGCCTGGACAGGTGTTCCTCCCGGGGAAACGGCAGCATCGAGCCGGGCGCGATGGTCATGGGAACCTCTCCTTTCTGAGCCCGGCGCCAGCGCGTCGGGGCGGGTGGTTGTCATGACGATAGATCGTGGTATACCATGCGTCAACCATAGGAATGTTATTGGAACGCCTGATTTGAACTGGCTTGCTCTTGGTGCCGTGTCTTGCCGAAACTGGGCTGATGAAGCCGTGATGTCGTATTGCCATGAGGGGGGCCGATGCTGACCAATCCCGACAAGAGGCTGGCGCTGCACGCCTATGAGCAGATTCTCGACCTGATCATGGGCGGCAAGGTGGGGGCCGGCGAACTGATGAACGAGCGCCGGCTGGCTGAGGCGCTGAACATGTCGCGCACTCCGGTGCGCGATGCGCTGCTGATGCTGGAGGGCGAGGGGCTGTTGCTGCGCCAGGGCAGCCGTGGCCTGCAGGTCCGTCAGATGCGCATCGAGGACTACATGGACGCGTTGCAGGTGCGCCTGCTGCTGGAGCCGGCAGTGGCGCGCATGGCGACGGGGCGGGTGCCCCTGCCGCAGGTCCGCGCCTGCCGCGCCCGCATCGAGGCGGCGATGGCCGAATATGGCGACGGCCCGGCCGATCGTGACCTGGTGCGCAGCATCGATGGCGAGGTGCATGGCATGATCATCGACGTGATCGAGAATGCCCAGCTTTCCGCCATCGTGCAGACCATGCGCCGCCAGACGCAGATGTTCGACCTGCGCGCCATGCCGGAGCGATTCGCCGGCACCTGCGAGGAGCATCTGCGTATCCTCGACGCACTGGAGGCGGAGGATGGCGCGCGGGCGGCCGCTGCCATGACCGAGCATCTGGAAGCCGTCCGCCAGAGCATCATCGACAAGTTGAGCCGCCTATGACCCTCTTCCCGGACCGCCTGGCGGCGGGCGCCGACGCGCCCGCCACCGCCCCCTCGCCCGACATCCGCCTGGCCGAGCGCCTGTTCGACGAGTTGCGCCACCGCACCGGCACCGCCCGCGGCATCACCCGCGTCTCCTACGGGCTGGGCGAGCAGATCGCCCATGACATCGTCCGGCGCGAGGCGCGGCGACTGGGCATGGCGGCGGCGACCGATGCCGGCGGCAATCTCTACCTGACGCTGTGCGGGCAGGGGCGGGGGCCGGCGGTGATCGTCGGCTCGCATCTCGATTCGGTGCCGCAGGGTGGCAATTTCGACGGCGCCGCCGGAGTGCTGGCCGGGCTGGCAGTGGCGGCCGGCTATCGCGCCGCAGGGGTGGCGCCGCCGCAGGATCTGGTGGTAATGGCGACACGGGCCGAGGAAAGCACCTGGTTCAGCGCCTCCTATATCGGCAGTCGCGCCGCTTTCGGGCGGCTCACCGCGGCCGAAATCGACACCGTGCGCCGTGCCGGTGACCGGGTGACGCTGGGAGATGCCATCGACGCTGCCGGTGGCGATGCCGCTGCCCTGCGCGCCGGCCGCGCGTATCTGGACCCGGCCCGCATCGCCTGCTTCATCGAGCCGCATATCGAACAGGGGCCGGTCCTGCTGGCCGCGGGCCATGCCGTCGGCATCGTCACCGGCATCCGCGGCGCATTCCGCCACCGCAATGCCTGCTGCCGCGGCACCTATGCCCATTCCGGCGCCACGCCGCGCCCCTGCCGGCAGGATGCGGTGCTCGCCACCGCGCGGCTGGTGACGCGGCTGGACGAGATCTGGCAGGAGCTGCTGGAGCAGGGGCACGAGCTGACCGTGACCTTCGGCCGCTTCGCCACCTGCGAGGGCGAGGCGGCGTTCTCCAAGATCAGCGGCCATGTCGACTTCATGCTCGACGTGCGCAGCGAAAGCCTCGCCACCCTGGCGCTGATGCGCCATGCGCTGCGCGAGGCGGTGACCGCGATCGAGGCCGAATGCGGCGTGTGCTTCGACCTCGGCCCGGAAACCACCTCCGAGCCGGCGCTGCTCGACCGGCGCATCATCGCGCAGATGGCGGAACTGGCCGCCGGGCAGGGCGTGGGCGCCACCGTCATGCCCTGCGGCGCCGGTCACGACACCGCGGTGTTCGCGCAGATGGGGGTGCCGTCGGGGATGATCTTCATCCGCAACGCCAATGGCAGCCACAATCCCGACGAGGCGATGGAGATGGAGGATTTCGCCGTCTGCGCCCGCCTGCTGTCGGCTTTCTGCCTGCGCGACCAGTCCGGGCTGCGCAGGAGGGCGTGAGGCGGGGCCGCCCGCGGGATGCCGCGCGCACCGGCCGGACTTGCGTTGCCGCCTGGCTGGCGGCAGGTTGGGCCTGTCCCGACAGGAAAGGCCAGGTCCATGAGCAAGCATCCCGGCGCGCGGCTGCGCGAACTGGTCGAGGCGCGGCGCGGCGCGCTGCTGCCCGGCGCCGCCAATGCGCTGAGCGCGCGGATCATCGAGGATCTGGGCTATGAGGCTGTCTATGTCACCGGCGCCGGGGTGACGAATACCTGGTTCGGCATGCCCGATCACGGTTTCATGGGCCTGACCGACATCGCCAACCACACCGCCGCCATCCGCGACGCCGTGTCGCTGCCGCTGATCTGCGATGCCGATACCGGCTTCGGCAATGCCGTCAACGTCCATCACACGGTGCGGGTGATGGAGCGCGCCGGCGCCAATGCGATCCAGCTCGAGGATCAGGTGATGCCGAAGAAATGCGGGCATTTCTCCGGCAAGGCGATCATCGGCACCGAGGAGATGTGCGGCAAGATCAAGGCCGCCGTCGATGCCCGCCACAGTTCCGATTTCCTGATCATGGCCCGCACCGATGCCCGCGCCGTCGAGGGGTTCCAGGCCGCCGTGGACCGCTGCCATGCCTTTGAGGAGGCGGGGGCGGACATCATCTTCCTCGAGGCCCCGGAAAGCGTCGAGGAGTTGCGGGCGCTGCCGGGTGCGATCCGCTCGCCGCAGATCGTCAATATCGTCATCGGCGGCAAGATCCCGGCGCTGCCGGCCGAGGAATTCGCGGCGATGGGATTCTCGCTGGTGCTTTACGCCAATGTCGCCCTGCAGGCAGCGATTCAGGGGATGAAACAGGCGCTGGAGGCGCTGAAGGCCGGTGCCGACGTGTCCGAGGCCAGCGGGCTGGTCGCCAGCTTTGCCGACCGCCAGAAGACGGTCAGGAAGCCGTTCTTCGACGCGCTGGAGAAGAAATATTCGGGCTAGGGCGGCGTTCGGGGCGGCGGGTCCGTGATGAAGAATCCGGCCTTCTCCCATAACCCCTTGTCATCATGCGGCGGGTCGCCCCGCCGCAGGTGGGGAGGACCCTAAAGCCCCCGGTCGAAAATCCCCTCGCCGGTCGGCTGGGACGGCAGCACCGCCCCCGCCGGCAGCGCCGGGATCAGCAGGTCGATCTCTGCCGCCGTCAGC
>JBEBVF010000097.1:0-10820 GCA_040392885.1 Paracoccus sp. (in: a-proteobacteria)
GGCCTCTATTACGGCTCCTACAAGGCACCGCGCGAGGTCACCTGGATCGTCGGCATGCTGATCTTCGTGCTGATGATGGCCACCGCCTTCATGGGCTATGTGCTGCCCTGGGGCCAGATGTCCTTCTGGGGCGCCACCGTCATCACCGGCCTGTTCGGCGCCATCCCCGGCATCGGCGAGCCGATCCAGACCTGGCTGCTGGGCGGCCCGGCGGTCGACAACCCGACGCTGAACCGCTTCTTTGCGCTGCATTACCTGCTGCCCTTCGTCATCGCGGCGCTGGTGATCGTGCATATCTGGGCCTTCCACACCACCGGCAACAACAACCCCACCGGGATCGAGGTGCGCCGCAACTCGCGCGCCGAGGCCGATCGCGACACCCTGCCCTTCTGGCCCTATTTCGTGATCAAGGACCTGTTCGCCCTGGCCGTTGTGCTGGTGCTGTTCTTCGCGGTGGTCGGCTTCATGCCGAACTATCTGGGCCACCCCGACAACTATATCGAGGCCAACGCCCTGGCGACGCCGGCGCATATCGTGCCGGAATGGTATTTCCTGCCCTTCTACGCGATCCTGCGCGCCTTCACCGCCGATGTCTGGGTGGTGCAACTGGTGCATTTCGTCACCTTCGGCATCATCGACGCCAAGTTCTTCGGCGTGCTGGCCATGTTCGGCGCGATCATCGTCATGGCGCTGGTGCCGTGGCTGGACACGTCGCGGGTGCGCTCGGGCAAGTATCGCCCGGTGTTCAAATGGTGGTTCTGGCTGCTCTGCATCGACTTCGTGGTGCTGACCTGGGCGGGCGCCATGCCGGCCGAAGGGATCTATCCCTACATCGCCCTGGCGGGTGCGGCCTACTGGTTCGCCTATTTCCTCGTGATCCTGCCCGTGCTGGGCCTAATCGAGAAGCCGTCGGCGATGCCGGCGACCATCGAGGAAGACTTCGCCGCCCATTACAAAACGCAATCCGCCGAGTGAGGGAGACACCTATGACTCCGAGCATCAAGACACTGACGGCGGTTGCTGCGCTGACCTTGGCCACCACCGGCGCCATGGCCCAGGACAACCGGCAGACCGTGCCGCTTGCCCAGCCTGACGCCGCCGCGGTGACGGCGCCCGAGTCGGGCACGACCTATGTGGTCAATCCCGACGGCACCCGGCAGGTGCTGACCGCCGAGGGCGACGCCACGCAGGCCGACGCGGCCACGGAGCCGGCTGCCACCGACGCCACCGAAGCCCCCGCCGACGAGGCCGGGGCCACCGAGGCCGAGCCGCCCAGCGCCGAGACCGCGCAGGACGAGGCCGAGGCCGTCGATCCGGCCGAAGCGGCCGCGGACGAGGCGACCGGGGACGAGGCCGCCGAGCCGGAAGCCACCGAGGCGGCCGCTGACGAAGCGACCACCGAGGAGCCGGCTGCCGACGAGGCCACCACCGAGGAAGCCGCCGAGCCGGAGGCCGCCGACGCGGCCGCCGAGGAAGCCCCCGCCGACGAGGCCGAGGCCACCGAAGCCGAGGCCGGCGACGAAGCCGCGACCGAGGGCGAGGCGACCGAAGAGGCCACCGACGAGGGCGCGACCGACGAGGAAGCGACTGCCGAGGACGAAGGCGATGCCGTCTCGGCCGTGGTCGAGGAAGTCCCGGTCACCACGCATGAACAGCACATCCCGGATGTGGCGTTCAGCTTCGAGGGGCCGTTCGGCAAATACGACCAGCACCAGCTCCAACGGGGCCTGCAGGTCTATACCGAAATCTGCGCCGCCTGCCACGGGCTGCGCTATGTGCCGCTGCGCACGCTGGGCGACGCCACCGGTCCCGGTCTGCCCGAGGATCAGGTCCGCGCCTATGCGGCCGAATATAGCAAGGTCGACCCGGAAACCGGCGAGGATGTCCCGCGCGAGCCCTCGGACAACTTCCCCTATATCCCGCATCAGGACGGCATGGGCCCGGACCTGTCGCTGATGGCCAAGGCCCGCGCCGGCTTCCACGGCCCCTATGGCACCGGCATCAGCCAGCTGCTGAACGGCATCGGCGGCCCGGAATACATCCATGCGATCCTGACCGGCTATACCGGCGAGACCAAGGAAGAGGCCGGCACCACCCTCTACGAGAACACCGCCTTCCCCGGCGGCTGGATCGCCATGCCGCCGCCGCTGGACGACGAGTCGGTGGAGTTCCAGGACGGTCACCCGAACGACCTGGACAGCATCTCGATGGAGGTCTCGGCCTTCCTGATGTGGACCGCCGAGCCGAAGATGATGCAGCGCAAGCAGGTCGGCACCGTCGCCGTGCTGTTCCTGGTGCTGCTGTCGGTGCTGCTCTACCTGACCAACAAGCGGCTGTGGACGCCGATCAAGCATCCGCGCAAGGACAGCTGATCCCTCCCGCAACCGTTGAAAGGGCGCCCCTCGGGGCGCCCTTTCTGCATGGTGCCGCCCGCTCCGGCGCGAGGACCGCCCCCCGCAAGGCGACAGCCACCGGCAGGCTGGACAAGCCCCCGCCGCCGCCCCGATAAGGGGGGCGCCATGCAGCCGGAGGACATCGCGTGACCGACTATCTTTTCCCGCCCGAACCCCAAGCCGCCCTGCCGATCGAGGGGGAGGCGGCGCTTTTCCCGGTGCGGCGCATCTTCTGCATCGGCCGCAACTATGCCGAACATGCCGCCGAGATGGGCAATGCCGTCGATCGCAGCGCGCCGTTCTTCTTCACCAAGACGCCGATGTCGCTGAGCGCGCCGGGCGAGATCCCCTTTCCCCCCGGCACCGGCGACCTGCATCACGAGGTCGAACTGGTGCTGGCGATCGGCCGGCCGGTTCCCCGCGGCGCCAGCCCGGCCGAGGCCGCCGCGGCCGTCATCGCCCGCGCCGTCGGCATCGACCTGACCCGGCGCGACCTGCAGGCGGTGGCCAAGGACAAGCGCCGGCCCTGGGACGTGGCCAAGGATTTCGACCATGCCGCGATCATCGCACCGCTGTCGCGGGCGCCGGCCGGGCCGGGCATCAGCCTGTCGGTCAATGGCAGCCCGCGCCAGCAGGGGCAGCTCTCGGACATGATCTTCGACGAGGGCGAGCTGGTCGCCTTCCTCGCCACCCTCTACGAGATCGGGCCGGGCGACCTGGTGATGACCGGCACCCCGGCCGGGGTGGCCGCCCTGACCCGCGGCGACCGCATCAGCGCCGAGGTCGAGGGCCTGCCGAAGCTGGAGGCCCGCATCCTCTGACCCCTAAGGGCCGGACCCGGCAAGGGTCCGGCGCCCCCGGCCTAGCCCAGCGCGTAGCCGGTGCCCCGCACGGTGCGGATCGGGTCCGGCCCGTCATGGGCCATCAGCGCCTTGCGCAGCCGGCCGACATGCACGTCGATGGTGCGCATGTCGACATGGATGTCGCGGCCCCAGACCCGGTCCAGCAACTGCTCGCGCGTCCAGACCCGGCCGGGACGCTCCATCAGCGTCGCCAGCAGGCGGAACTCGGTCGGGCCGAGATGCAGGGTATGGGGGCCGCGATGCACCCGATGCTCCAGCGGGTCGAGGATGATGTCCTCATGCACCAGCTTTTCGCCCAGCGTCGCGGGGCGGACCCGGCGCAGCTGGGTGCGCAGGCGGGCGATCAGCTCGTTCACCGAATAGGGTTTCACGACATAATCATCGGCGCCGGTCTCCAGCCCGCGCACGCGGTCGGTCTCGTCGCCGCGCGCCGACAGCATCACCACCGGGATCAGCCGGGTGCGCGGGTCGGACTTGATGCGGCGGCAGATCTCGATGCCGGAGACATGCGGCAGCATCCAGTCCAGCACGATCACGTCGGGCGATTCCTCGGCCACCATCAGCAGCGCCTCGTCGCCATCCTCGGCCACGCAGACGGAAAACCCCTCGGCCTCGAGGTTGTAGCGCAGCATCTCGCGCTGGGCGCCCTCGTCCTCGACCACCAGCACGCGGGGGATCAGTGTCGTCATCAGTCGTCGTCCTGTTGCGGTTGCGAAACCGAGCTGGTCTTGGGGCGCGGCTCGTCGGGCAGCTCGCCGCGCACCAGATAGATCACCTGCTCGGCAATGGCGGTGGCATGGTCGCCCATGCGCTCGATGTTCTTGGCGATGAAATGCAGGTGCATGCAGGCGGTGATGTTGCGCGGGTCCTCCATCATGTGGGTCAGGAACTCGCGGAACAGCGCGTTGTACATCTGGTCCACCTCGACATCGCGCAGGCGCACGTCTTCGGCCAGATCGGCATCGCGGCGGATATGGCTGTCCAGCACGTCGCGCACCATCTGCTCGACCGCCAGCGACATGCGGCGGATGGCGGGGGCGGCACCGTCGACGATGGGCATGTGCATCAGCACATGGCTGCGCTTGGCGATGTTCTTGGCGTAATCGCCCATGCGCTCCAGCGCGCTGGCGATCTTGATGATCGACAGCACCATGCGCAGGTCGGTGGCCCGCGGCGCCCGGATGGCGATGATGCGCGCGGCCTCGGTGTTGATCTGCATCTCCAGCGCGTCGATGGCGCGGTCGCGGTCGCGCACCGCATCGGCGAGATCGCTGTCGCGATGCTCCAGCGCCTGTGCGGATTCGACGATGGCGGCCTCGACCATGCCGCCCATCTTCAGCACCAGGGCCTGCACGGCCTCGAGGTCGCGGTCGAAGGCGGAAAGGATATGGGGATCGTTGGCGGACATGGGCTTTCCCTCCTGCCGGCCGGCCTCAGCCGATGCGGCCGCTGATATAGCTTTCGGTGCGCGGATCGCGCGGATTGGTGAAGATGTCGTCGGTATCGCCGAATTCCACCAGATTGCCGAGGTGGAAGAACGCCGTCTTCTGGCTGACCCGCGCCGCCTGCTGCATGGAATGGGTGACGATCACCACCGCGAATTCGGCGCGAAGCTGGTCGATCAGCTCCTCGATCTGGCTGGTGGCGATGGGGTCGAGCGCCGAGCAGGGCTCGTCCATCAGCAGCACCTCGGGGCGGGTGGCGACGGCGCGGGCGATGCAGAGGCGCTGCTGCTGGCCGCCGGAAAGCCCGGTGCCGGATTCCTGCAGCCGGTCCTTCACGTCGTCCCACAGCGCCGCGCCGCGCAGGGCGGCCTCGACCACGGCGTCCGTCTCGGCCCGGCTGCGCACCAGGCCGTGGATGCGCGGGCCATAGGCGACGTTGTCATAGATCGACTTGGGGAAAGGGTTGGGCTTCTGGAACACCATGCCGACGCGGGCGCGCAGCTGCACCGGATCGACGCGGCGGTCATAGATGTCCTCGCCGTCGAGCAGGATGTCGCCGGCGATCCGCGCCGAGGGCACGGTGTCGTTCATCCGGTTCAGGCAGCGCAGGAAGGTCGATTTCCCGCAGCCGGAGGGCCCGATGAAGGCGGTGACCATCCGGTTCGGGATCTCGATGTTCACGTCGCGGATGGCCTGCTTTTCGCCATACCAGACCTGCACGTTGCGGGCGCTGACCTTGACCTCGGGGCTTTGCATGCGGCGGCTGTCCTTGTCTTGTCCGGTGGTCATCGTCTTACCAGCGCCGCTCGAACCGGCGGCGCAGCCAGATGGCCAGGAGATTCATGCACAGGAGGAACGCCAGCAGCACGATGATCGCACCCGAGGCGCGCTCGAAAAAGGCCGGGTCGGCCTGCTGGGTCCAGCGATAGATCTGCACCGGCAGGGCGGTCGCCGGCTGCATCAGGGTCTCGGGATAGGAGGGCACGAAGGCCACCATGCCGATCAGCAGCAGCGGCGCCGTCTCGCCCAGCGCCTGTGCCAGGCCGATGATGGTGCCGGTCAGGATGCCGGGCATGGCCAGCGGCAGCACATGATGGAACACCGTCTGCATGCGAGAGGCCCCGACCCCCAGCGCCGCGTCGCGGATGCTGGGCGGCACCGATTTCAGCGCGGCGCGGGTGGTGATGATGATGGTGGGCAGTGTCATCAGCGTCAGCACCAGCCCGCCCACGATCGGGGCCGAGCGTGGCAGGCCGGCGAAATTGATGAACACCGCCAGGCCGAGGATGCCGAACACGATCGAGGGCACCGCGGCGAGGTTGGAGATATTGACCTCGATCACATCGGTCAGCCGGTTCTTCGGCGCGAATTCCTCCAGATAGATCGAGGCGGCGACGCCGATGGGCAGCGCCAGCAGCAGCACCACCGCCATCATGTAGAACGAGCCGATGATCGCCGTGCCGAGGCCGGCGGTCTCGGCCTGGTCGTCGGCCCCGTCCAGCGCGGTCAGGAAGGCCCAGTTGAAATGCGTGGCCAGCACGCCGCGGTCGCGCATGGCCCGCGCCAGTTCGACCACCGCCGGCGAGATGCGCGAATCGCGCGCCGCCGATTCCGCGGTGACCCGGCCCTTGAACACCCCGTCCACCCGCGAGGAGGTCAGCAGCCGCATCTGCACCGTGCTGCCGATCACCGACGGGTCGGCCAGAACGTGATCGCGCAGCACCACCCCGGCCCGGTTCGAGAAGAAGCGCGACAGGTCCTTGTCGGTCAGCCCCTCGATGCCGAGGTCGTTCTCGGCCACCCATTCGGCCAGCGCCCCGGCCAGCAGCTTGTTGTAGCCGATGGTGGTGACCTTGCGCAGGTCGGCGGGATCGCGGTTGCCCTTGGGGTCCAGACGGTTAGCGCTCAACTCGACCGGAATCTCGGCATAGGTCTGGTAAAAGCCGGAGATGCCGTCGCGGAACACCGTGGTCAGCAGGAAGCACAGCGCCAGCAGGGCGATGGCGATGGCGCCGATGCCATAGGCGCGAAAGCGGGCCTCGGCGCGGTTGCGGGCACGGGTGCGCGCATCCGGCACCAGAAGCGAGGGGCGCAGGGGGGCGCTCATTCGTATTGCTCCCGGTATTTGCGGGTGATGTAGAGCGCCAGCACGTTCAGCGCCAGCGTCAGCACGAACAGCGTCAGGCCCAGCGCGAAGGCCACCAGCGTCTCCGGCGAGGCGAAGTCGTTGTCGCCGGTCAGCTGGCCGACGATCTTGACGGTGATCGTGGTCATGGCCTCGAACGGGTTGGGGCTGATCCGGGCCATGGCGCCGGCGCCGAGAACCACGATCATGGTCTCGCCGATGGCGCGGCTGGCGGCCAGCAGCACCGCGCCGACGATGCCGGGCAGCGCGGCGGGGATCACCACATGGCGGATGGTCTCGCTGCGGGTGGCGCCGAGGCCGAGGCTGCCGTCGCGCAGGCTCTGCGGCACCGCGTTGATGATGTCGTCGGACAGCGAGCTGACGAACGGGATCAGCATGATCCCCATCACCAGCCCGGCGGTCAGCACGGAGGAGCTGGACTCGCCCAGCCCGGTCGGCCGCGCGATCCAGTCGCGCAGCAGCGGCCCGACGGTCATCAGCGCGAACAGGCCGTAGACGATGGTGGGGATGCCGGCCAGCACCTCGATCAGCGGCTTGACGAGGCCGCGGATGCGGGGCGAGGCATAATCGGCCATGTAGATCGCCGCCATCAGCCCCACCGGCACCGCAAAGACCAGCGCGATCGCCGAGATGTATAGGGTGCCCCACAGCAGCGGCAGGATGCCCAGCTCGGAGCCGCCGGAAAAGGCCGGCAGCCAGGTGGTGCCGAACAGGAAGTCCTGCCAAGGATAGAGGCGGAAGAAACCGGCGCTCTCGAAGACCAGCGACAGCACGATGCCGACCGTGGTGGCGATGGCGATCAGCGAACACAGCAACAGCACGCCGCGCACCACCTGCTCGACCACGTTGCGGGCGCGGAATTCCGGGGCGATGCGGCGCCAAGCAAAGCCCATACCGGCAAGGGCCGACAGCGGGACGAGCACCGCCATCCCGGCCCGGAATGCCGAATCGCCCAGCAGCGGCCGCGCCAGCCCCAGGGTAAGGATCAGCAGCAGCGGCGGCAGGGCGGTGAACAGCGCGACATTGGCCGCGTGATAGACGGGGCGGGAATGCAGGCGGCGGGTATCGCCGCCGGCGACCGCATGCGCCCGCCACAGACCCAGCGCCCAGCCCAGACAGGCGAGCGCCAGCAGGATCGGCATAAGCCACAGCACAGGCATCATGTCTCGCTTTCGTCGGCGATGCGCGGGCGGGGCCGGTGATCCGGCCCCGCCCTTGCGGATTTACTGCATCACCACCTGATCGGCGACGGCGGTCTGGGTGGCGGCCAGTTCCGGGTCGGGAACCAGGCCGTAATCGGCCAGCGGACCGCCGGGGCCGGCCATGTCGTCGGAGACGAAGAACTCGACAAAGTCCTTCAGCGCCGGAACATCCGCCATGTGCTGCTTCTTGACGTAGAAGAACAGCGGCCGCGAGACCGGGTATTCGCCGGAGGCGATGGTGTCGGTCGATGGCACCACGCCGCTGATCGGCGCCACCTTCAGCTTGTCGGTATTGTTCTCGTAGAAGGACAGACCAAAGACGCCGACCGCGTCATGGTTGCTGTCCAGCCGCGACAGGGTCTCGGTATAGTCGCCGTCGATGTCCACCGACAGCCCGTCGGTGCGGATGGCGGCGCACTGGCCGGCCGCCGCATCGGCATCCTTGGCGGCAAAGACCTCCTGGGCGCCGCTGGCCTCGCAGCCGGCATGCATCAGCTTTTCCTCGAACACTTCGCGGGTGCCGTGCTTGGTGCCCGGGATGAAGGCCAGGATCGGCTGGTCGGGCAGGTCGGGGTTCACCTGGGCCCAGGTGGTGTTGGGGTTGGCGACGACATTGCCGTCCACCACGATCTCCTTGGCCAGGGCCAGGAACACGTCCTTCGGCTCCAGCACGAAATCGGGGCCGTCGATGGCGCTGGCAAAGACGATGCCGTCATAGCCGATGCGGACCTCCATCACCTCGGTGACGCCATTGGCCTTGCAGGTCTCCAGTTCGGAGGCCTTCATCGGGCGCGAGGCATTGGCGATGTCGATGCTGTTCTCGCCCAGGCCCTCGCAGAACTGCTTGATGCCGGCCCCCGAGCCGCCACCTTCCACGACGGCGCTGAGGCCGAAATTGTCCTTGAACGCCTGGGCGACGATGGTCGCATAGGGCAGCACCGTCGAGGAGCCGGCGATCTGGATCTGGTCGCGGGCGGCGCTTGCGCCGGCACCGGCGGCCAGCATGGCAAGCGTCGAGACGATGAGTTTGGCAGAAGTCATCCAACTAGCTCCTGGGCTGATTCACTGGGTCCGTTGACCCGGGGCCGGAATAGGACGCAGCGACAACAGTCATGCGACGATTCCGTGACGGTTTCATGACATTCGCGGCCCCGGCAGCGGTTTTCTTCGCGCCCATGAAAAAGCCCCCCGCCGGCGAGGGCGGAGGGCGGAGGGTGCGTGTTTGCACGCACCATTCCTCGATGCAGCTTACTGGAGCGGCGCGTCGCTGGGCCGCTCGGCCCCGCTGCCGAGGCCGAGATTGGTGACCCGGCCGCCGACGATCAGCCCCTCCGGCCCGGCATCGATGCGGACCGCCTGCCCGTCGACGACATCGCCCGAGAGCAGCATCTCGGCCAGCGCGTTCTGCAGGCTGCGCTGGATCACCCGCTTCAGCGGCCTTGCCCCGAAGACCGGATCATAGCCGGCATTGGCCAGCCATTCGCGGGCGGCGTCGCTGACCTCCAGCCGGATCTTGCGGCTGTCGAGGCGGCGTTGCAGCCCGGCCAGCTGGATGTCGACGATCTGGTCCATATTGGCGCGGCTGAGGCGGTGGAAGATGATGATCTCGTCCAGCCGGTTGAGGAATTCGGGGCGGAAATGCGCCCGCACCGCATCCATCACCTGCGACCGCGCCGCCGAGGAATCGGCCCCTTCCGGCAGCGTCGACAGCGCCTGCGCCCCCAGGTTCGAGGTCAGGATGATCAGCGTATGCTTGAAGTTCACCGTCCGGCCCTGGCCATCGGTCAGCTGTCCGTCATCCAGCACCTGCAGCAGGACGTTGAACACGTCCGGATGCGCCTTTTCCACCTCGTCGAACAGGATCACCTGATAGGGCCGGCGGCGGACGGCCTCGGTCAGCACGCCCCCCTCATCATAGCCGACATAGCCCGGAGGCGCGCCGATCAGCCGGGCGACCGAGTGCTTCTCCATGAATTCCGACATGTCGATGCGCACCATGGCGCCGTCATCGTCGAACAGGTATTGCGCGATGGCCTTGGTCAGCTCGGTCTTGCCGACGCCGGTCGGGCCGAGGAACAGGAAGCTGCCCAGCGGCCGGTTGGGGTCGTTCAACCCCGCCCGCGCACGGCGCACGGCATTGGCCACCGCTGTCACCGCCTCGTTCTGGCCGACGACGCGCTGGCCCAGCTGGTCCTCCATCTTCAGCAGCTTGTCGCGCTCGCCCTCCAGCATCTTGCTGGTCGGGATGCCGGTCCAGCGCTCGACCACTTCGGCGATCTGCTCGGGGCGCACGGCCTCCTCGACCATCGGGCCATCCTCGTTGCCCTCGGTCTCGGCAAGCTGCTTTTCCAGCCCCGGGATGATGCCATAGGACAGCTCCCCGGCGCGGGCGAGATTGCCCTCGCGCTTGGCCTGATCCAGCTCGGCGCGGGCGCGGTCGAGCTGCTCCTTGAGGTGGCGCGAGCCCTCCAGCTTGTCGCGCTCGGCCTGCCAGCGGGCGGTCATTTCGGCACTGCGCTGCTGGAGGTCGGACAGATCCTTTTCCAGCTTCTCCAGCCGGTCGCGGGAGGCGGCGTCGTCCTCCTTCTTCAGCGCCTCGGCCTCGATCTGCATCTGCAGGATCTGGCGATCGAGCTGGTCCAGTTCCTCGGGTTTGCTGTCGACCTCCATGCGCAGGCGCGAGGCGGCCTCGTCCATCAGGTCGATGGCCTTGTCGGGCAGGAATCGGTCGCTGATATAGCGATCCGACAGCACCGCAGCCGCCACCAGCG
>JBEBVF010000098.1:0-10695 GCA_040392885.1 Paracoccus sp. (in: a-proteobacteria)
TGAGCCGGGCGCAGTTCATCACCCGCGTCGATCACGCCCGCCCGGCCGATGTCGGGCTGGCCACGGCGCTGCGGCTGACGGTGCTGGCCGGGCTGCGCGCGTAGGTGCGTGCCAGCACGCACCCTACGCGTGTAGCCCCGCGCGCACGGCGGTTTCCGCCTTCGCGGCCAGGATCTTGCGGGTCTCGCCCGCCACCGGGATCGGCGGATGCAGCACCACCGTCACCCGGCCCTGCGGTTTCTGCGCCAGCACCGCCAGCAGATGCGGGCCCAGATCCATGTCCGACCACCAGCCATAGAAACGCGGATCGGCGCCTTGCGGCGCCTGGTAATGCGCCGTCACCGGCTGCACCGCCAGGCCCGCGGGCAGGGCAGGGTCCAGGAAGGCCTGAAACAGCGTCGGCTTGAACGGCAGCACCCGCAGGCCGTCGGAGCTGGTGCCCTCGGGAAAGAACAGCAGCCGGTGACCGGCGCGGGTGCGGGCGGCGAAATCCGCCGCCTGCTCGGCGGCGCGGCGCGGATCGCGGGCGATGAAATGCGTATTGGTGACCGCGGTCAGGATGTTGATGCCCGGCCAGCCGCGCACCTCCTCCTTGGAGACGAAGAAGACCGGCATGGCGGCATTCAGCACGAAGATGTCCAGCCAGCCGGAGTGATTGGCCACCGCCGGCCCCGGCCCGCGCATCGGTTCGCCGACCGCCCGCCAGCGCAGCCCCATCGCCCACAGGCAGCCGCGGCAGACGCCCTGCACCAGGGGCCCGGTCAGCGGCCGCCGCGGCCCCCAGACCGCCCGCTCCGGCAGCCGCAGCGCCAGCAGCACCAGCACGCCCAGCGTCAGGATGCCGATGACGCCGAAGCCGCGCCGGGCCACGCGCAGCCAGGCCAGTCCCCGCACCCGGGGCGGGCTGATGCCGCCCGCGCCGTCCTCGCCATGCCAGGTCGCCATGCCGTCCGCCGCCCGCCCCTCAGCCGCTATGGCTGCGGGTGGTGTAGAAGCTGCGGTGACGCTCGGACATGGCCTTGGTGTCCATCAGCAGGAACACGTCGGTGGTGTTGAACGGATGGTCGATGAAGGCGCCGTCGCCGACGGTGCCGCCCAGCCGCAGATAGGCCTTGATCAGCGGCGGCATGGCCGCCATGGCGGCGCGACGGTCCAGATCCTCGGGCGCGATCAGGTCCATGGCCTGATAGCTGTGGGCCAGTGCCCGCACCCGCAGCGGTTCGGGCGACAGGTGGTGGTGATGCAGCCAGGACAGCGGCTGCGCCAGCGGCGCCGGGTCGGTGCCGTGGAACGAGGCGACGCCGAACAGCAGGTCGATGTCGCGCTCCAGCACATATTCGGCCAGCGCGTTCCACAGCAGGAACATGCCGGTGCCGCCGCGCAGGTCGGGATGCACGCAGCTCCGCCCCAGTTCCAGCAGGCGCCGGCCGCTCTGCCGCAGTCGGGTCAGGTCGTATTCGTCGTCGCAATAGAAGCGGCCGAAGGCCTCGGCGCGCTCGCCCGGCAGCAGGCGGTAGACGCCGACGACATGGGAGCCCTGCGGGCGGCGGCTGTCGGTCAGCAGCAGGTGGTCGACCACCGGGTCGAATGCGTCGCGTTCCAGCCCGGCCTCGTGGTCCACCATCTCGCCATCGCCGCCCAGCTCGCGCACGAAGACCTCGTAGCGCAGGCGCTGCGCGGCCAGAAGGTCGGTCTCGTCCCGCGCCAGGCGGGTGGCGAAGAAGCTGGTATCGGGCGTCATGCGGGCTGCCTTTTACGGATCATGGCTGTGTCTAGGCGAGGCGGGGCCGTGGCGCAACCGGAACGGCCCCGTTCGGCAACGGCATTGACTATCGCACGGGTTGTGCAACTGTGCGCGCGAACCCGCGGCAGGGGAATGGCGCGCGGGGTGCGGAGGGACGGGGATGACCGGGGCCGAACGGTTCGCAACGGGCATGGCCACGGAGGATGCCGGGGCGGCGGCGCTGGCGGCGCTGCTGGCCTCGCGCATGTGCCACGACCTGGTATCGCCGCTGGGCGCCATCGGCAACGGTCTGGAATTGCTGGAAATGTCCGGCGCCGCCGCCGGGCCGGAACATGCACTGATCGCCGACAGCGTGGCGGCGGCCGGGGCGCGGCTGCGGCTGTTCCGCTTGGCCTTCGGCCATGCCGGCGACGGCCAGCGCCTGCCGGTGGCCGAGCTGCGCGAGTTGTTGTCGGACCGCGACTCGGTCGGGCGGCTGAACTGTCTGCTGGAGGCCGCGGGCGATCTGTCGCGGCGCGATGCGCAGCTGATCGCGCTGGCGGTGATGTGCCTGGGCACCGGCCTGCCCTGGGGCGGGCGGGTGCTGATCTGCCGGGCCGAGACCGGGACGCTGGCCGGCGCCGCCTCCGGCTGGCGGCTGGTGGCCGAGGCCGAGCGCACGCGGCCGGATGCGGCGCTCTGGGCCTGGCTGGACGGGCCGGGGGCGGCGCCGCTGCCGGGGCCGGGCGAGGTGCATTTCGCGCTGCTGGGCACGGTGGCCGCCGCCCAGGGCCGCAACCTGCGGTGGGAGCTGGATGCCACCGGGGCCGAGATCAGTTTCTGAGGTTTTGGGAGGGCTCGCGGTTGCGGTGGGACCGGGAGCGGTTTTCCACGCCCCGCCTACGACGCCTGCATGGGCTTTGATACGGCGCAGGCCGCTGTTATGAGGGCGCAACTGTCACGGGGGCGCGCATGGACCATCTGACCCGCATCGCCGGCCATTCGGTGCTGTTCGCCATCGCCGCCGAGGCCGAATACGGCCCCGCCCTGCGGGCGCGCATCGACGCCTTCCTTTGCGGCATCGGCGTGGTCGAGGCCGGGGTGCGGATCACCGCCCGGCTGGCGGAATTGGCGCAGGCGGGGCGGGCACCGGATCTGGTGGTCTCGCTGGGCTCGGCCGGCTCGGCCCGGCTGGAGCAGGGTGCGGTCTATCAGGTGTCCAGCGTGTCCTGGCGCGACATCGACGCATCGCCCTTGGGCTTTGCGCCCGGCGAGGTGCCGCTGGCCGGGCTGCCGCTGGCGCTGCCTCTGGCGGCGCCCCTGGCGGAGGTGCCGGCGGCGGCGCTGTCCACCGGCTCGGATTTCGTCACCGGCGCCGGCTGGGCGCGGATCGCGGCCGGAATGGTGGACATGGAGACCTATGCCGTGGCCCGCGCCTGCCGCGCCTTCGGCCTGCCGATGCTGGGCTGGCGGGGGATTTCGGACGGGTCGGAGGAGCTGACCCGCATCGGCGACTGGCACGAGGCGCTGCCGCTGATCGACCGCCGGCTGGCGGCGCTGGTCGACGGGCTGGAGGCGGTACTGGCCCGCGACGGGCTGGCGGCGCTGCACCCCTGAGGGAAAAAGGCTTCGCCGGGCCGTCGAGGCCCGCCGAACCCTCCCGGCACCCGCTTCCGGCCCGGTTGGTGACGGCCCGTTCCGGGACGCGGGCGGCGGCAGCCGCCTGAACCACAGGGTTCACGCGCACCGTTCCGGCACCCTCATGAATTGTCAAGGTTGCCGCCCTAATGCTCCGGTTTCACACGGGCTACGGGCGGGCAGGGCGCCTGTCCCGCGCCGCTTCAGGCCACTTCCTCGAACACCTTGCCGAGCGCCCGGTCCAGCTTGTCGAACATCTCGTCCATCTGGCCGTCGGTCAGGATGAAGGGCGGGCAGAGCACGATCGACTGACCCAGCGGCCGGCAGATCAGCCCCAGATCGGTGCAGGTATTGGCGATGCGTTCCGAGATCTGGAGGTCGCCGGGGAAGGGCTCGCGCGTCTCGGCATCCTTGACCGCCTCCAGCGCCCACATATAGCCGACCCCGCGCAGCTCGCCGATATTGGCGTGCTTTTGCAGGATGTTGCGCAGCCCGGCCTCCATGCGCGGCGCCTTGGCGACGACATTCGCCGCCAGCCCCTCGTTCATCACCACGTCGATGGCCTTCAGCGCGATGGCGCAGCCGACCGGATGGCCCGAGGCGGTGAAGCCATGCGGGAATTCGGCGATGGCCTCGGCGGCCTCGGTCATGCGGTCCGACAGGTCCGGCCCGAGGATCACCGCCCCCATCGGGAAATAGCCCGCCGTCAGGTTCTTGGAGCTGATGATCGCATCCGGCATGAAATCATAGGTCTGGCAGCCCCAGGTGTTGCCGGTGCGCCCGAAACCGCAGATCACCTCGTCCGAGACCAGCGGGATGCCATGCTCCTTCAGGATCGGGGCGATGGCCTGGAAATAGCCCTTGGCCGGCGGGATCACGCCCCCGGCGCCCATCACCGGCTCGGCGAAGAAGCCGGCGATGGTGTCGGCGCCCTCGCGCGCGATCACGTCGCGCAATTCCTGCGCCAGCCGGGCGACGAATTCCGCCTCCGACTCGCCTTCCTGGCCATAGCGCCAGAAATGCGGGCAGGTCAGGTGGATGAAGCCGGGCAGCGGCAGGCCGAACACCTCGTTATAGGGCTTGCCGGTCATGCTGGCCGAGACCGCCGTCACCCCGTGATAGGCGTTGTGCCGGGTCAGGATCTTGCGCCGCTGCGGCTTGCCCTCGGAGCGGTGCAGGAACCACAGCATCTTGACCATGGTGTCGTTCGCCTCCGAGCCGGAATTGGTGTAGAACACCTTGCCGCGCGGATAGGGCGAGACCTCGACCAGCTTTTCCGACAGCATCACCGTCTGGTCCGACATGCGCCCGAAGAAGGCGTGATAGCCGGGGAAACGCTCGTATTGCGCCTTGGCGGCGTCGATCAGCCCGCGATGGTCGAAACCGGCGACCATGTTCCACAGGCCGGAATTGGCATCCAGATAGCGCCGCCCCTCGGTGTCGACGATATAGGGCCCCTCGCCATGGGTGACCACGACCGCGCCGCGCTGATGCACGCTGGGCAGGTCGGTGAAGCCATACATGGAAAACGCGTCGGCGCGGTCGGCCCAGCTCTGGTCGGTCATGGAAGGCTCCTTGGTGAACGGTTGGCGCAAGGCTAGCCGGGCGCAGGCGCCGGATCAACAATGCCGTCGCGCCCCGGCGGCAAGTGGCGGCGCATGGCCGGGCCGGGCGGCGGTGCAGGGCCGGAGGCGGCAGTCGCCGGGGGGAGAGCCGGGGGGCGAAAGCGGCCGATGCGGGAGAGCCGGGGCGGTGCTTGGCGGGGCAGGGCGGGGGCACACGGCCGGAGATGGCGGCTGCCGGCAGGCGGGGGGAACTGGGTGCTGTGCGGGAGCGGCCGGTGTCGGAGAGCCGCGGGCGGCGCTTGGCGGGGCGGGGTGCGGGGCGAGGCACGGGCCCACCCGCCCGGTGCGGAGGGGCGCGCGCGCATGGCCGGGCAGGGCGCAGGCCCGGAGGCGGCAGTCGCCGGCAGGTGCGGGGAGCCGGGGACTGTGCGGGAGAGCCGGTGCGGGAGAGCCGGTGCAGGAGAGCCGGGCAGGGCGCATGGTAGAGGCTGTGCTGGCGGGGCCGGAGCCCCTGTCAGGTGCGCCGGGCGGGTTTCCCGCAGCACCGCAGCGAGGAGAAGCCGGACGGCGCGGCGGAGGGCCCGGACGGTCGGCCCCCGGCCCCCCCGGCTATGCAAGGCCGGGGCTTTGCTGTAACAAGGCGCGATCAACGGGACCGATGCCATGACCGACCAGCCTCAGCCGAAGAAACTGTTCATCAAGACCTATGGCTGCCAGATGAACGTCTATGACAGCCAGCGCATGGCCGAGGCGATGGCGACCGAGGGCTATGTGCTGACCGAGGATCAGGCCGAGGCCGACATGGTCCTGCTGAACACCTGCCATATCCGGGAAAAGGCGGCGGAAAAGCTGTATTCCGATCTCGGCCGGCTGAAGCCGCTGAAGGCCGCGCATCCCGACCTCAAGATCGGCGTCGCCGGCTGCGTGGCCCAGGCCGAGGGCGAGGTGATCCGCGACCGCGCGCCCATCGTCGATCTGGTGGTTGGCCCGCAGGCCTATCACAACCTGCCGGCCATGGTGCGCGGCGAGGCGGCGGCGGTGAACACCGATTTCCCTGCCGAGAGCAAGTTCGACCACCTGCCGCGCCCGCTTGCCACCCGCCGGGCGCCGGCGGCCTTCCTGACCGTGCAGGAGGGCTGCGACAAGTTCTGCGCCTTCTGCGTGGTGCCCTATACCCGCGGCGCCGAGGTCTCGCGCCCCGCCGCCCGCATCCTCGCCGAGGCCCGCGACCTTGTGGCGCGCGGGGTGCGCGAGATCACCCTGCTCGGGCAGAACGTCAATGCCTGGCATGGCGAGGGTGCGGACGGGCGCGACTGGGGGCTGGGGCGGCTGATCCGGGCCCTGGGCGAGATCGACGGACTCGACCGCATCCGCTATACCACCAGCCATCCCAACGACATGGGCGACGACCTGATCGAGGCGCATGGGATGGAGCCCAAGCTGATGCCCTATCTGCACCTGCCGGTGCAGTCGGGCAGCGACCGGGTGCTGAAGGCGATGAACCGCAAGCATACGGCGGCTCAGTATCTGCGCCTGATCGACCGCATCCGCGCCGCGCGGCCCGACATCATGCTGACCTCGGATTTCATCGCCGCCTTTCCCGGCGAGACCGACGAGGATCACCGCGACACGCTGCGGCTGATCGAGCAGGTCGGCTTCGGCACCGCCTTCAGCTTCAAATACAGCCCGCGGCCGGGGACGCCGGCGGCGGGGCGGGCGCTGGTGCCCGACGACGTGGCCGATACGCGGCTGCACGAGATCCAGGCGCTGCTGGCCCGCCAGCAGCGCGCCGCGCAGGACGGCATGGTCGGCCGCCGGCTGGGCGTGCTGTTCGAGAAGCCGGGCCGGCTGCAAGGGCAGATGGTCGGCAAGTCCGATTACCTGCACGCGGTCTTCGTGCCGGCGCCGCAGGCCAGGGTCGGTGATCTGGTCGAGGTGGAGATCGTCGCCTCGGCCCCGAACTCGCTGGAAGGCCGGCTGGTGGCGTGAGGGAAAAGCGGTCGGGGCAGGCATCGAGCCTGCCCCGACCGCGCTGCCGCCGCCCGCAGCAGGGCGAGATGATCGTTATTACCGAGGCAGGTCGCTCCCGGCGCCTGCGATCCCGTTACCGCGCCGTGCGCCCATCGCGATCCGCCGACAGCGCGGTGGCGACATGCATCCGCAAGGTTTCCGCCAGCCGCCGCGCGCTCGCCTCGCGTCCCCGCCAATCGTCGCGGACCGCACCCAGATAGCCGCGCCGGGCCTCGTCCAGAGGCGCGGCATCCGCCGCCCCCAGCCGCGCCATGGCCCAGGCGGCCGCCTCGTCCTTGCCGGCAAACCCTCCGGTCTCGGCGGTGTGCCACATCCGCGCCAGCGTCAGCAGCACATTGCGCTCGTCGCCGCGCAGCCCGGCGAGCAAACCCGGCAGCGCCTCCCGCATCGCCCGCCGCACCTGCCGGGGTGAGGGTGCCGGCAGGACCGCGCCCGGATCGGGGCCGAAAAGGGGAATGGCGCTCTGCCGCGCCTGGGCGAGAACCAGCAGGTGATCGGGATCGGCCACCGGCGCCGGTACCGTCCCGGCCTCGAACCCGTCGCGCAGCCATTCGCCATAGACGAATTCGGCCTGTGGACGGTCGTCTGCCGCCAGCGCGTCTTGCCGGAACAGCATGACCTCGACGGGGCGCGGCCCGCCCGGCGGTGCCGGATGGCGGCCCGACAGCGGCAGGAGGGCCGCCAGCAGGGCCTGCCGCTGCGCCACGGTTATCGGGCGGTCCACAATGGCGAGGATGTCCAGATCGCTTTGCGGCCGCAAGCCGCTGCCTGCGGCCGAGCCGTGCAGATAGAGGGCCAGCAGCGCCTCGCCACAGGTCTCTCGGATCACCGCCGCCACTTGCGCAATCTGGTCCGTCGGCACCATGGCACTCGCCCCCTTCCGGTCTTGCGCATCGGGCGGCAGCGCGGGCGCGGCGGGCTCGACGCCGGCCGCACCCGCCTTTGCCTACGAAAGCCGCAGCATCCGGTGCTTCTTGCGGCCCAGCGAGACCTTGATGCCGTCGCCGATGCGCGCGGCGTCGATCGGCAGTTGCGGGTCGCTCACCGGCTCGTTGTCCAGCCGCAGCCCGCCCTCGGCGATCAGCCGCTTGGCCTCCTTGCCCGAGGCCACCAGCCCGGTGCGCACCAGCACCTGCTGGATCGGCATTCCCTCGCCCAGCTCGGCTTTCGCGATCACCGCCTCCTCCAGCGCAGCGCCCGTGCCGCCCTCGGCAAAGACCGCCCGCGCCGTGGCCTCGGCCGCCGCCGCCGCCTCGGCCCCGTGCAGCAGCGTGGTCACCGCATTGGCGAGGACGATCTTGGCCTCGTTGATCTCGGACCCGGCAAGCGCGCCCAGCCGGTTGCATTCGTCCACCGGCAGCTCGGTATAGAGCTTGAGGAAGCGGCCGACATCGGCATCGGTGGTGTTGCGCCAGAACTGCCAGAACTCGAACGGCGACAGCATGTCGCCGTTCAGCCAGACGGCGCCGCCCTGCGACTTGCCCATCTTGCGCCCGTCGCTGGTGGTCAGCAGCGGGCTGGTCAGCCCCCAGATCTCGGTGTCCAGCACCCGCCGCGTCAGGTCGATGCCGTTGACGATATTGCCCCATTGATCGGAGCCGCCCATCTGCAACCGGCAGCCATAGCGCCGGTTCAGCTCCAGGAAATCATAGGCCTGCAGGATCATGTAGTTGAATTCGAGGAAGCTCAGCGACTGCTCGCGGTCCAGCCGCGACTTGACCGACTCGAACGACAGCATCCGGTTGACGCTGAAATGCCGGCCGATGTCGCGCAGGAAATCCAGATAGTTCAGCCCGTCCAGCCATTCGGCATTGTTCAGCATCATCGCCCGCCCCTCGCCGTAATCGAGGTAACGGGCAAAGACCTGCTGCATGCCGTCGATATTGGCCTGGATCTGCGCGGGGCCCAGCAGCGGACGCTCGTCGCTGCGGAAACTCGGGTCGCCCACCTTGGTGGTGCCGCCGCCCATCAGGGTGATCGGCCTGTGCCCGGTCTTTTGCAGCCAGCGCAGCATCATGATGTTGAGCAGATGGCCGACATGCAGGCTGGCGGCCGTGGCGTCATAGCCGATATACGCCGTCACCGGCCCCGCGATCAGGGCGGCGTCGAGGGCCTGCACATCGGTGCAATCGGCGAAATAGCCGCGCTCGATCAGCACATGCAGGAAGTCGGATTTCGGCGTATAGGTCAGGCTCATCTCTGTCTCCTTCCGGATGGGCGGGCTATACAGTCCGGCGAGGCCAAAGGAAAGCAACATGCAGGTTCTGGGGATGATGTCGGGCACCTCGCTGGACGGGGTGGATGCGGCGCTGATCGACACCGATGGCGAGGCGATCTTCGGCTTTGGCGCCAGCGGCTACCGGCCCTATGCGCCGCAGGAGGGGGCGGTGCTGCGCGCGGCGCTCGGGCGCTGGCCGGGCGAGGCGGGCGTGGCCGAGGCCGCCGCATTGTCGGTCGCCGCCCATGCCGAACTGGCGGCGCGGTTCCCGCAGGCGGCGCTGATCGGCTATCACGGTCAGACGCTGGCCCATGACCCGGGCGGGCGCGGCACCCATCAGGCCGGCTCGGGCTGGCGGCTGGCGCAGGCGACGGGCCGGCCGGTGGTCTGGGATTTCCGCAGCGAGGACGTGCGCCGGGGCGGCGAGGGCGCGCCGCTGGCGCCGTTCTTTCACCACGCCTGCGCCCGCTGGGCGGTGGCGCAGGGGCGGCTGGCGCCGGCGCCGGTGGGTTTCCTCAATCTCGGCGGTGTCGGCAACCTGACCTGGACCGATCCCCGCCTCGCCGCGCCGGAGGCGCCGGGCGCCTGCATCGCCTTTGACACCGGCCCGGCCAATGCGCCGATCAACGACCTGCTGGCGGCGCGGCGCGGGCTGGCGCGCGACGAGGGCGGGGCGCTGGCCGCGCAGGGCCGGCCTGACGAGGGGGTGATCGCGGATTTCCTGCGCCATCCCTATTTCGCCCGCCCGGCGCCGAAATCGCTGGACCGCGACGCCTTTGCCGGCCTCGGCGTGGCGGTGGCGGGGCTGGCGGATGCTGATGCCGCGGCGACGCTGACCCATGCCTGCGCGGCGGCGGTGGCGGCGGGGGTGGCGGCGCTGCCGGAGGCGCCGGCGATGCTGCTGGTCTGCGGCGGCGGGCGGCATAATGCCGCACTGATGGCGGCGCTGGCGCGGCGGCTGCCGCAGGCCTTGCGCATCGGCCCGGTCGAGGCGGCGGGACTGGATGGCGACATGCTGGAGGCGCAGGCCTTCGGCTGGCTGGCGATGCGGGTGCTGCGGGGCCTGCCGACCTCCGGCCCGGCCACCACCGGCGCGCCCGGCCCGGTCTGCGGCGGCCGCATCAGCCACCCGCGCCGGGCTGCTCAACCATAGCGCGCACAAGGATTTTCGCGGAACGCACAGGCCCCCCGCGGCGTTCGGAAACGAGGCCCCATGCAAGAAGGACCGTCATGACCCGCATCCGCCGCCCCCTCGCCTCCGGCCTCGCGGCCGGGCTTGCCCTGATGCTGGCCTTGCCCTTGGCCGCGCAGGCGCCCGATGCCGGCGCCGTGCCGCCGCCGCCCCGCCCGCAGACCGCGCCTGCCGCCACGGCGCCTGTGGCCCCGCCTGCTACCGTTGCCATTACCCCGCCGGCCGCCGAAGGCGAGGCCGCGCCGACCACCCCGCCCGTGGCCGAGGGCGAAACCGATCCCGAGGCCGCGCCGGCCGCCCCGGCCATGCTGGCGGGCTGGATGATCGG
>JBEBVF010000099.1:0-10691 GCA_040392885.1 Paracoccus sp. (in: a-proteobacteria)
GGGCGGTTAGCTCAGCGGTAGAGCACTACGTTGACATCGTAGTGGCCACTGGTTCGATCCCAGTACCGCCCACCATTTTCGCCGCCTCCGGGCCTGCCCGGAGGTTTTCAGTTTTCAGGCGCACCGGCAGGGCCGCGCCGCCAGTAAGGGACCAGAGTGATGAAGGTTCGCAATTCGCTGCGCGCACTCAAGACCCGGCATCGCGATTGCCAAGTCGTGCGCCGCAAGGGCCGCATCTACGTCATCAACAAGACGAATCGCCGCTTCAAGGCGCGTCAGGGCTGAGCGCCCGCGCCCGCCATCGCGGGCGCAGAGATGACCGGACGACCAGGAAAACCCGCGCCCCGGCGCGGGTTTTTCCATTGCTGCCGGGGGGCTAGAGCGCCGGTGCCGCGTCGCGAAAGATGGGCTCAGCCTCGCGGCGGTCCTCGATCACCTTGCCGTCCCGCGGCAGGCTGCCGGGCGGGACCAGGGCAATCTCGCCGCGCAGGCGCAGCGCCTGAAAGATCGCCTCGTCATAGGGCGCCGGGTCGCTGGCCGCGGTCTCCAGCTGCACGGTCATGCGGTCCACGCCGGCCTCGCGGTCGATCAGGATGCGGGCGGCGCTCAGTTCCGGAAAGCGGGCAACCAGCTTGGCGACCTGGCCGGGATGGATGAAGATGCCGTTGATCTTGCTGGTCTGGTCCACCCGGCCCAGCACGCCGCGGATGCGCATATTGGTGCGCCCGCAGGGACTTTCGCCGGGCAGCACCGCGGAAAGATCGCCGGTCGCCAGCCGGATCATCGGATAGTCGGGGTTCAGCGTGGTGACCAGCACCTCGCCGATCTCGCCCTCGGCGACCGGCTCGCCGGTGCCGGGCCGCACGATCTCCAGGATCACGCCCTCGTCGACGATCATCCCCTCCATAGCCTCGGATTCATAGGCCAGCAGGCCCAGATCGGCGCCGGCATAGCATTGCCGTGCCACGATGCCGCGGTCACGAAACTGCTTGCGCAGGCTGGGGGCCAGCGTGCCGTTGGCCACCACCGCCCGCGAGATCTCCAGCCCGATCGCCAGCTGCTCGGCACGCTCCAGCAGTGTGCGCAGATAGTCCGGGGTGCCGGCATAGACGGTGGCGCCGACATCGCGGGCGGCGCGCAGTTGCAGGTCGGTCTGGCCCGGCCCGGCCGGCAGCACCACCGCCCCCACCTGCCGCGCCCCCGATTCGAACATCATCCCCCAGGGCGAGAGGTGATAGGAAAAGCTGTTCAGCATCACGTCGTCATTGCCGACATCGGAGGCATGCATGAACCGCCCCATCCGCCACCAGTCGCTTTCCAGCCGCCCCGGCCCGTAGGTGGTGCCGGACAGGAAGACATGGTCGAATTCGGTCGGGCGGCGGGTGGTCATGCCGCCGAAGGGCGGGCGGCGCGACTGCGCCTCGGCCAGGTCGGCGCGCTGCATGACCGGCAGCCGGGTCAGGTCGGCCAGGCTGGTGATGTCCTCCGGCTCGATCTCGCGCAGGGCGCGGGCCATGCCGGGGGTATGCTTGGCATCGTCCACCGCCCGGGCCAGCGCCCGGGTCAGACCGGCTTCGCGCTCGTCGCGGCTGCGGGTCTCGGTCTCGTCGTAAAAGCTCATCACCGCCTCCGAAAACCGAGGGCCAGCCTAGTCCCTGCGCCGCGTCGCGGCAATCCGATTCGGGGTCAGGCGCCGCTGTGGCGGCGCGCGGCAAAGCCGCGCCCGGCCAGTTCCGGCACCAGGCAGGGCGTGCCCGGCGCGGCCCGCGCCGCCAGCCAGAGCAGGTTGGCGCGCGACATGGCGATGCAGCCGGCGGTGGGGTGGCCGGGCCGCCGCCACTGGTGAATGAAGATGGCGCTGCCCCGGCCCGGTTGTGCGGGCGCCGCGTTCCAGTCGGTCACCAGCACGATGTCATAGAGGGGATCGGCGCGCCGCATCGCCTCATGCGAGGCCGCCAGCGGCGCCCGCACCAACTGGTTATAGGCGGGATGGTCAGGCGCATCGCACCACAGGTCGCCCAGCCGCAGCGGGATCGCCCAAGGGCCGGGCGGCGCCACCCGGTCGGGACGATAGAGGCAGGCGGTCACCTGCAGCAGGGCGGCCGGGGTGGCGGCATCGCCCTCGCGCTTGTCGGTGGCGGCGCGGATGCCCGAACGCCCCAGCGTGCAGGGGATCAGCCGCCCGAAGGCAAGCAGCCCTTGCGGCGTCAGCCTCACAGCAGATGCCCCGAACGCCGGGCCTTGGTGGCCAGGTAGCCGCTGTTATGGGGGTTGGACGGGATCACCAGCGGCACCCGCTCGGCCACCTCGATGCCGTGGCTGCGCATCATGTCCAGCTTGCGCGGGTTGTTGGTCATCAGCCGCACCGAGGCAAAGCCCATCTGCCGCAGCAGGGCGGCGCCGATGCGGAAATCGCGCTCGTCATCCTCGAATCCCAGCCGGTGATTGGCGTCCACGGTGTCGAAACCCTGATCCTGCAAGGCATAGGCGCGCATCTTGTTGGCCAGCCCGATGCCGCGCCCCTCCTGGTTGAGATAGAGCAGCACGCCGCTGCCGGCCGCGCGCATCGCCTCCAGCGCGGCATGCAGCTGGGGGCCGCAATCGCATTTCAGACTGCCCAGCACGTCGCCGGTGAAACAGGCCGAATGCAGCCGCGCCAGCACCGGCTGGTC
Source organism: Paracoccus sp. (in: a-proteobacteria) (assembly GCA_040392885.1). Classification (GTDB taxonomy): domain Bacteria; phylum Pseudomonadota; class Alphaproteobacteria; order Rhodobacterales; family Rhodobacteraceae; genus Paracoccus. Next base: position 2,673 of record JBEBVF010000099.1, read on the forward strand.
GCGGGGCGGGTCGCCGACCTCGATGGCGTAATGCTCGGTCCCGCCATCGTCGGGGCGGAACACATGCAGGCGCGAGCGCCCGGCCCAGACCAGCGGCACCGAGGCCGCCGAGACCCGCGACATCACCGCCTCGGCCGCCAGCTGCCGCTTCAGCGGCGCCACCGGCAATGCGGTCAGCCCGGCCGGCGCCTCCGCCTCGACCATCAGCAGCGCCGGCAGCAGTTCGGCGGTCTTGGTCAGGGCGACGGCGACGCGGGCGGGCTCGGCATCGCCCTCGCGCAGCGGGCGCCACGGTCCCTTCAGCGGATGCGCCAGATCCTGCGCCGGATCGGCCAGCGCCCGCAACTGCGCGGCATCCGCATCCGAAGGCAGCGCCAGCCGCACCACCTCGCCATCATAGGCGGCGATCTTCAGCGTCTCGGCCCGCCACCCGGTCAGCACGATCTGCGCCGGGCCGAGGCCGCGCAGCGCCGCCAGCCGCGCCGGCGTCAGGGTTTCCAGCGCCGCGACCAGCCACGGCCCCACCACCACCGGCAGGCCGATGCGCAGATCCGCACGCGCCCGCGCCGTCAACTCGGCCAGGGTGGGAAGCAGCGATGCGGTCGGGGTGCTCATATCCTGCAACAATCTGAAACAATTCGCCGCGAGGCGACAACTCGACGTGAGAAAGCCTCACCGCATCTGGACCTTGCCGGCCGGGATGTCCAGCTTTCCCCCAAGATATGACAGGAGACAAGCATGGCCGCACTGAAAAAGATCCTGCTGGTGGACGACGAGGACGACCTGCGCGAGGCCCTGGCCGAGCAACTGGTGGCGACCGATGATTTCGAGGTGGTCGAGGCCGGCACCGGCGCCGAGGCCGTCGAAAAGGCGAAAGCCGCGCTCTACGATCTGGTGATCCTCGATGTCGGGCTGCCCGATACCGATGGCCGCGAGCTGTGCAAGCGGCTGCGCAAGCTGAACGTGAAATGCCCCATCGTGATGCTGACCGGCCACGACACCGATGCCGATACCATCCTGGGGCTGGAATCGGGCGCCAACGACTATGTGACCAAACCCTTCAAGTTCCCGGTGCTGCTGGCCCGGCTGCGCGCCCAGCTGCGCACCCACGAACAGTCCGAGGATGCCGTCTTCCAGCTTGGCCCCTATACGTTCAAACCGGCGATGAAGATGCTGATCGACGCCAAGGACCGCAAGATCCGGCTGACCGAGAAGGAAACCAACATCCTGAAATTCCTGTATCGGGCGCAGGATGTGGTGGCGCGCGACGTGCTGCTCCACGAGGTCTGGGGCTACAATGCCGGCGTGACCACCCATACGCTGGAGACGCATATCTACCGCCTGCGCCAGAAGATCGAGCCCGATCCCTCGAACGCGCGGCTGCTGGTCACGGAATCCGGCGGCTACCGGCTGGTGGCCTGACGCGCCTCAGCCGGGCAGGTTGAACACCCTGTCCGGCTGCACCTGCCCGCCCATGTAGCGGCCGATGCAGAGCGGCCGCCCCTCGTGGCTGACCCAGACCAGGGTGCCGAAGGGCGCATGGTCCAGCACCTCGCCGGGATTGCCGTTGCGGATGCGGGTGGCGCCGATCGCGGTGGCGCGCATCTGCGGCATGTCGGCCAGCGCGGATTCCAGCGGCAGCAGCGCGGCCTCGATGGCGGCGGCATTGTCGCGGTCCACGGCGTCGAACGGCACGGCGTTTTCCAGGTCGAACGGACCCGACCACACCCGGCGCAAATGGCCGACATGGCCGAAACAGCCCAGGTCGCGGCCGAGGTCGCGGGCGATGGCGCGCACATAGCCGCCCTTGCCGCAGACCATGTGCAGGTCGGCCCAGCCCTCGCCGGTCTCCACCAGCGTCAATTCCTCGACCCAGAGCGGCCGCGCGGCCAGTTCCACCGTCTCGCCCTCGCGCGCCAGGTCATAGGCGCGCTCGCCCTCGACCTTCACCGCCGAATAGGCGGGGGGCACCTGCATGATCTCGCCACGATAGGCGGGAAGCCGCGCCTCGATGGCCTCGCGCGTCGGGCGGGCGGGGCTTTCGCGCAGGGGCGCGCCGGAGGCGTCGTCGGTCTCGGTCTCCGCCCCCCAGATCACCCGGAAATCATAGGCCTTCAGCGCGTCCGAGATCAGCGGCACGGTCTTCGTGGCCTCGCCCAGCGCCACGGCCAGCAGGCCGGTCGCGTCCGGGTCCAGCGTGCCGGCATGGCCGGCCTTCTTCGCATCCAGCGCCCAGCGCACCCGGCCGACCACGGCGGTCGAGTTCACGCCCGCGGGCTTGTCGATGATCAGCCAGCCGGAAATCTCGCGGCCCTTCTTGCGCGCCATATGGCCCCCGCCTCTCTGCAAAGCCGGCCCCATAGCGCGGCACGGGGCGCGGCGTCAATCCGCGCTGGCCTGCTGCGGCGCCGGGCCGGCCACCAGCCCGATGATCGGCCCCAGCCGCCGACCACGATCCGCCCGCCCGACCTCGGGCGCATAGAGGCGCGAGATCGAGCCGTCGAAATACAGCGCATCGCGCGCGCCCAGCCCGTCGCGGAACAGGCGGCCGAATTCGTGAAAGGTCACCGGGCGGTCGGAAATCGCGAACCAGGCCGTGCGCCCGTCCCCGGACACGCCGACGCCGTTGCGGATATGACGGCTGGAGGCATCGACCAGGAAACGCGGATGCAGCTCGCCGTCGATGACCAGCATCGGGCCGGATTGGGTGGCCAGGCGGCATGCGGGCCGCGCCTCGGCAAAGGCCCGGCTTTCGATGACCGCGAAGGGGCGCCGGCCGCCGGTGCAGAACACGCCATTGGGCAGCAGCCCGAAATTGCCGCCGCCGCCGGCCGTCACCACCTCGCCCAGTTCGCGCCCGTCGGCGACGAACAGGCCGACGGGCCGGTAATCGGGATGGAACATGCCGGCATTCATGGCGAAAAGCAGGGTCTCGCCCTTGGGCAGATCCGCCTTCACCCGCGAGAAATCGCCATAGACCCGGCCCGAGGCATCATCCAGCCACAGATGCAGGTCCGGCTCGGCCGCGGCCTCCAGCGTGCAGACGACATAGCCGTGCCCGTCATGGCTGACCCGCTCGCACAGCCCGGCCGAGGCCGGGGCGGCCAGCGCCAGCACCATGCCGGCGGCGACGCCCAGCCGCTGGCGCAGCCGGTTCCAGGCCTCAGCCGCGGTCATCGGCCTCGTCGTCATCCTCGTCGCGCCCGGCCTCGACATCGCGGCGCACACGCTCGTCGGCGAACAGGCGGCGGGTCTCGTCCATGCGGTCGAAGGTGGCGTCAATCTGAAAGCGCAGCTGCGGCGCGTATTTCAGTTCCAGCCCCTTGGCAACCAGATGCCGCAATTCGTGCCGGTTGCGGCGCAGGTCGTCCAGCGCCGCCTCGACGCCTTGCCCGCCCAGCGGCATGACATAGGCCGTCGCCACCTTGAGATCGGGCGAGCAGCTGACCTCGCTGACGGTGATGGAATGCCGGTTCAGCTCGGGGTCGTGGACATCGCCGCGCAGCAGGATGTCCGACAGACGCCGGCGGATCAGTTCGCCCACCCGGAGCTGACGTTGCGACGGGCCTTGCCCGGTGTGAAAGCGACCATGTGCCATGAGGGGGGATGTAGGCCCTCGCGCAGGCCGCCGCAACGGGCTAGGACGAGGCGAGGGGCCGAAAAGACCGTGAAGGGGGTTCGGGCGATGGATTTGCCGGGCATCGTGGTGATGGGCGCCGCCGGGCGCATGGGACGGCTGCTGCTGGCCGAGGTGCTGGCCTGTCCGCAATTGCGGCTGGCGGGCGCGGTGGTGCGGCCGGGCCATGCCTGGGTCGGGCAGGATCTGGGCACAGCGATGGGCCGGGCGCCGCTGGGGCTGGCGGCCACCGACGACGCCATCGAGGCCATTGCCGGCGCGCAGGCCATCCTCGACTTCACCACGCCCGAGGTGACGGTGGCCACGGCCGAGCTGGCCGCCCAGGCCCGCGCCGCGCATGTCATCGGCACCACCGGACTGGCGGAGGGCGACCTCGCGGCCATCCGCGCCGCCGCCCGCCACGCCCCCATCGTGCGGGCCGGTAACATGAGCCTCGGCCTGAACCTGCTGGCCGGGCTGGTGCGGCAGGTGGCGGGGGTGCTGGGGCCGGAGGCCTGGGACATCGAGGTGCTGGAGATGCATCACCGCCACAAGGTCGATGCGCCCTCGGGTGCGGCGCTGATGCTGGGCGAGGCGGCGGCCGAGGGGCGGGGGGAACCGCTCCCGGCGCTGCGCCTGCCGCCCCGCGATGGCATTACCGGCCCGCGCCCGCCGGGCGGCATCGGCTTTACCAGCCTGCGCGGCGGCGACGTGGTGGGCGAGCATGAGGTGATCTTTGCCGGCGCCGGCGAGCGGCTGGTGCTGCGCCACCTGGCCACCGACCGCGCGCTGTTCGCCCGCGGCGGCCTGCGCGCCGCGCTCTGGGCGCTGGACAAGCCGCCGGGGGAATACAGCATGGCGGATGTGCTGGGGCTCTAGCGGCGGGTCGGGGTTGCGGCCCAAGGACATCGGTGCGTGCAAGCACGCACCCTACGGTGGCGGGCGCTAAGCTCCTGCGGGATACGCGTTCAACGACGGGTCCGGGCGGCTGGGGCTTTGGTGGCGGAACGGGGGCGGGCTACGACCCAAGGACATCATGTAAACACGCACCCTACGGCGGTGGCCAATTGCTCCTGCAGGGTGCGCGTTCAACCATGGGTCCGGGCTGCGCAACCAAAAGCGCGTCTGAACCTGCAACCGGCCCATGGGCGGGATGCGATAGGGGGGAAGTTGGCGGGCTTGCCGGTCGGGCCGCGAGATGCGCATCTGTCTGCGCCCTGCCCGCGGACGGAACCGCGTGGGGATGGTGCGTGCGCACACACACCATTCCCGCTTATTGCGCCACTTCCGGCTTGCCGCCCATGCCGATCAGCCGCTCGATCAGCGGCCGCGCCTGCGGGCCGATGCGGTCGCAGGCGCCGGGATCGTCCAGCAGCTTGAAGGCCGGGCCGTAGAAGCTGCGGTCATAGCTGGTCGGGTCCAGCCCCAGCTGCGCGGCCAGCTTGTCGCCGGTGCCGGTGATCAGCATCCATTCGCCATCGGTGATCTCGTAGCCCGGACAGTTCGAGGTGATCACATTCACATTCGCCAGCTCGGCCAGCAGGGCCTGGCCCTCGTCGCGCGACAGGCCGCTGACATCGGGCAGCGGCACCGTCACCTGGTCGCTGGCGGCCTGCGCGGCGCCCGCCATCATCAGGAGGCCGGCAATGGTCGCGGCCTTGGTCATGCGCATGGTGCTCTCCGGTCTGCCTCGTCGCCGGGTATTTCCGCCTCATCCCCCGCCGAATCGCAAGCCACACTGGCGTGAACTTGACGCCTCGGCCGGTGCGCCTTAGGCCTCAGCGACCCATTCCAGCGGAGGAAATCCATGTCCGACACATATTCAGTGCTGATCCTGCCCGGCGACGGCATCGGCCGCGAAGTCATGGCCGAGGTGCGCCGGGTCATCGACTGGTTCGGCGCCAATCGCGGCGTGAAGATCGCCGTCGAGGAAGGTCTGGTCGGCGGCGCCTCCTATGATGCCCATGGCACCCCCCTGACCGACGAGACCATGGCCCGCGCGCAGGCGGTGGATGCCGTCCTGCTGGGCGCCGTCGGCGGCCCGGCCTATGACGACCTCGACTTCTCCGTGAAGCCCGAGCGCGGGCTGCTGCGCCTGCGCAAGGAGATGGACCTGTTCGCCAACCTGCGCCCGGCGCAATGCTTCGATGCGCTGGCGGATTTCTCCTCGCTCAAGCGCGAGGTGGTGGCGGGCCTCGACATCCTGATCGTGCGCGAGCTGACCTCCGGCGTCTATTTCGGCGAGCCGCGCGGCATCTTCACCGAGGGCAACGAGCGCGTGGGCATCAACACCCAGCGCTATACCGAATCCGAGATCGCCCGCGTCGCCCGCTCGGCCTTCGAGCTGGCCCGCAAGCGGCAGGGCCGCGTCTGCTCGATGGAAAAGGCCAATGTCATGGAATCGGGCATCCTGTGGCGCGAGGTCGTCCAGAAGATCCGCGACGAGGAATATCCGGACGTGCAGCTGTCGCACATGTATGCCGACAACGGCGCCATGCAGCTGGTGCGCAACCCCCGGCAGTTCGACGTGATCGTGACCGACAACCTGTTCGGCGACATCCTGTCGGACGCGGCGGCGATGCTGACCGGCTCGCTGGGCATGCTGCCCTCGGCGTCCTTGGGCGCGGTGCAGCCCAATGGCCGCCCCAAGGCGCTCTACGAGCCGGTGCATGGCTCCGCCCCCGACATTGCGGGCCAGGGCAAGGCCAACCCGATCGCCTGCATCCTCAGCTTTGCGATGGCGCTGCGCTATTCCTTCGACCTCGGCGAGGAAGCCTCGCGGCTGGAGCGCGCGGTCGAGAAGGTGCTGGCCGATGGCGTGCGCACCGCCGACCTGATGGGGCCGGAGGGCGGCGTGCCGGTCTCGACCTCGGCGATGGGCGACGCGGTGCTGGCGGCTCTGGCCGAGGTATGAGTTGCGGATGCGCGGCGCCCGCCGGTGCCGCGCATCAAATCGTCCCTTGGGGCCTGGTTTGCGCTTGCATTCGCCGGCGCGGCGGTTTACCTGCCCCCACACGGTCGGAGCGTAGCGCAGCCTGGTAGCGCACCTGCTTCGGGAGCAGGGGGTCGGAGGTTCGAATCCTCTCGCTCCGACCAATCGAGAAATCTGTGGCGTTTCAGAAAGTCCTGCCTTTCTGCCCCTGGATGATCCGCCCAATCCTCCAATTCCTCACTGGATATATCGCTGCGGGCAAGGCCCGGCACCCGGCGCCGTCGCTTCCGGCCCGAAGCGGGTGGCCGGCCTGACTTTTCGCCACCGTTCGGCGCTACAAATGCGAGGGGCCGGGGCGGCTTCACCCCAGCCGGATCACCACCGCACCGGCCAGGATCAGCAGCGCCGCCAGCATGCGGCGCGGGGTCACGCGCTCCTTCAGCACCAGCACCGAGATCAGCGTCGCGAACAGGATCGAGGTCTCGCGCAGCGCCGCCACCACCGCGATCGGCGCCTGCATCATCGCCCAGAGCGCCAGCCCGTAGGAGGCCAGGGTGCCGAAGCCGCCGATCAGCCCCAGATGCCAGTTGCCGCGCAGATAGGCGCGGAACCCCGCCGGCCGGCGCAGCAGCAGCCACAGGCCGAAGGGCGCGCCGGAAAACAGGTTCAGCCACAGCGTATAGGCGACCGCATCCCCCGACAGCCGGGCGCCGACCCCGTCGACCATGGTATAGCAGGCGATCACCCCAGCGGTGGTCAGCGCCAACGTCACGCCGCGCCCGTTGCCGCGCGCGCCCAGGGCCAGCGTCAGGATGCCGGCGCAGATCAGCCCGATGCCGCCCAGGGCCACCGGGGGCAGCGCCTCGCCCAGCAGGGGGATGCTGGCCAGGGTCACGATCATCGGCGCGGTGCCGCGCATCAGCGGATAGGCCAGGCTCATGTCGGCGACGCGATAGGTCGAGGCGACCAGCAGGAAATAACCCACCTGCAACAGGGTCGAGACCGCCAGGAACGGCCAGCTCGCCGGGTCAGGGACGGGCAGGACCGGCAGCGCCACGAGCGAGACCGAGGCCGAGCCCAGCATGATCAGCACCGTGGTCAGGAACTTGTCCTTGCCGCTCTTGACGATGGCGTTCCAGGTGGCGTGCAGCGCCGCCGCCAGCAGGACGATGTTGAAGGCAAGCGCCGACATCAGCAGGGCCCTTCTTCGCTGCGATGCCGTTTCTGGCACCCCGCCGGCCGCCGGAAATCCCGCGGGCCCGAGGCGGTTTCTGGCCCGGCCGGGCGGTAGGGTCCAGCCCGAAAACCGCCCGCATCACCGGCAGCGCATCACCGGCCGGAGCCGGCGGGCGCGATGCGGCGTCCGGCCGGGCCCCGGTCATGCTCGACGGTCCGTGCCACCGCCGGACCGGCAAGCTGTCAAGTGCGCGGTTTCCCGGACGGGCGCGGCGGTGTTTTCCGCCGCGCGCCT
>JBEBVF010000100.1:0-10671 GCA_040392885.1 Paracoccus sp. (in: a-proteobacteria)
GGCGCCGCCCGGCGCTGCCCGTGCCCATCGCGGCCCCCGCCGGCTTGACGGTCGTTTTGCGCGCGTGTCTAAGCGGTTTCCACATACGGGCCGGGGCGGATTCGCCGGGGCTGCACGGGCGAAAGGACTGCAAGTGATCACCGTCACCGGCCTGACCAAAAGCTTTGACATCGACGGCGACACGGTGACCGCGCTGGCGCCGATGGATCACCGCATCGCGGCGGGCGAGCTGGTCTCGATCGTCGGCCCCTCCGGCTGCGGGAAATCCACCTTCCTGCGGCTGGTCGCCGGGCTGGAGACCCCGACCGCCGGCAGCCTGCGGCTGGAGACCGGCAATGCCCGCCGTCCGGTCGGCTTCGTCTTTCAGGACGCGGTGCTGCTGCCCTGGAAGACGGTGCGCGACAATATCCGCTTTCCGCTGGACACTGCCGGCATCCGCCGGGCCGAGGGCAACCGCATCGCCGACGACCTGATCGGCATGGTCGGCCTGAAGGGCTTCGAGGACGCGCTGCCCAAGCAGTTGTCCGGCGGCATGCGCCAGCGCGCCGCCATCGCCCGCGCCCTGGCCGACGACCCGCCGATCCTGCTGATGGACGAGCCGTTCTCGGCCGTCGACCTGCTGACCCGCGAGACCCTGAACGACGAATTGCTGCGCATCTGGCAGCGCACCGGCAAGACCATCCTGCTGGTGACGCATTCGGTCGAGGAGGCCGCCTATCTGGGCACCCAGGTCATGGTGATGTCGCCGCGCCCGGGCCGGCTGCGCAAGACCTATGCGGTGGACCTGCCCGCCCCGCGCGGCGAGGCGACCAAGCTGGACCCCGCCTATCACGCGCTGGTGGCCGAGCTGCGGCGCGACCTGCGGGACGAGCATTGATGCCGCGGGGCCTGCGCAGCACGCTGGAATACGGCGCCGCGCTGCTGGCGCTGGGGTTCGCCTGGTGGCTGGCCGCCGGGCCGCTGGGCGTGCCGAAATACCTGCTGCCCTCGCCGCAATCCACCGTAAAGGCGCTCTGGGACATGACGCTTTCGGGCGAACTGGCGCCGCATGTCTGGTTCACCCTGCGCAACCTGCTGGTGGGGCTGGGCTTTGGTGCCGTGGGGGGCGTGGCGGCCGCCTGGGGCCTTTACAAGGCGCCGCGGCTGGCCGCGCTGCTGGAGGGGCCGCTGGTGGTGTTCCAGACCGCGCCCAAGATCGCGCTGGCGCCGCTGTTCGTGGTCTGGTTCGGGCTGGGCCTGTCGGCCAAGCTGGTGCTGATCGTGTCGCTGGTGTTCTTCCCGATCCTGATCGCGGCGCTGGCGGGGTTTCGCGGTATCGACAGCCGGCTGGACGACCTCGCCCGGCTGCTGCGGCTGAATGCCTGGGACCGCTTTCGCCGCATCGAGTTCATGTCGGCGCTGCCGGCGATCTTCGTGGGGCTGAAGATCGGCGCCGTGCAGGCGCTGGTCGGCGCCGTGCTGGCCGAGTGGATCGCGGGCAGCCAGGGCCTCGGCTATCTGATGACCTTCGCCTCGGCCACCTACAAGTCGGCACTGCTGTTCGGGTCGGTGCTACTGACCTCGCTGATGGGCATCCTGCTGCATGTGGTGCTGACCGCGATCGAGGGCGGGGTGCTGGCCTGGAAGGTGTCCGATGGCCGCTAGCACCCCGACCGCCCGGCTGCCCTTCCGCGACGGACGCCCGCCGCATCTGCCCTGCGGGCCGGGCGAGGTGGCGGCGGATGTGCTGATGCCGGGCGACCCGGACCGGGTAGCGCTGCTGCGCGACATGCTGGAGGATGTGCGCGATTGCGGGCGGCGGCGGGAATATGCGCTGATCACCGGGACCTATCGCGGCCATCCGCTGACCATCTGCTCGGGCGGCATCGGCGGGCCGTCGACCGAAATCGCCATGGTCGAGCTGGCCATGCTGGGCGCCCGCCGCATCCTGCGCATCGGCGGCATGTCGGCGCTGGAGGCCGCCATCGCGCCCGGCGACTATTTCGTGCCCGACCGCGCCATCGGCACCAACGGCACTGCCGCGCTCTATGCCGCCGAGGGCTTTGCGGCCGAGGCCGATCCCGCGCTGGCCGCCGCCCTGCGCGAGGCGGCGCAGGCGCTGGGCCATGTCGTGCATCGCGGCACCATCGCCTCGGCCGACAGCTATTACCTGGGGCAGGACCGGCCGCTGTCGCTGGACGGCGCCGGCCCCGTCACCGACCATCTCGACCGTTTCGCGCGTGCCGGCGCCCGCGGGGTCGAGATGGAATCGCAGACCGTCCTGACCGTGGGCCGGGCGCTGGGGGTGCAGGCGGCCTGTCTGATCGGTACCCATGGCAACCGCGCCACCGATGCCTGGCTGGTCGATTACGAGCCGACGCAACGCAACCTTCTGCACATCGCCGGCCATGCGCTGATCGCGCTGGCCGGGACCTCATCAAGGTAGGAGCCTCCCATGACCCTGTTCCTGAAATCCATGACCGCCGCCGTCGCCCTGCTGGCCGGTGCCGTCCCGGCGCTGGCCGCCGACAAGGTGATCATGCAGATCGACGGCGCCGCGACGCCGTTCTATGCGCCGCTTTACGCGGGCGTCGAGAACGGCGAATTCGCCAAGCGCGACATCGAGGTGGAATTCGTCTATGCCGCCGCCTCGGACATCCTGACCAACATCGCCGCCGGCAACGTGCAGTTCGGCTTTCCCAATGGCGATGCGGTGATCGCGGCGGCCGCCAACGGGCTGCCGGTCAAGGTCATCCACACCACCTATCAGCGCGGCATCGGCGCGCTGCTGACCAAGGCCGACAGCGGCATCGCCTCCTATGCCGACCTCAAGGGCAAGACGGTGGCCGTCACCTCGCTGGGCAGCCCGAACTATCTGCAATTGCAGGTTGGGCTGCAAAAGGCCGGGCTGACCCTGGATGATGTGAAGGTCGAGGTCATCGCCACCGGCGCCATCGTGCAGTCGCTGCAGGCCGGGCAGGTCGATGCCATCGTGTTCTCGGAGCTGCGCAAATACGCGCTGGAGGCCGACGGCGTGCCGGTCACCATGCTGCTCTCCAACGACTTCCTGCCCTCCTTCGGCAATGTCGTGGTAACCTCGGCCAGCCTGCTGGAGGACAATCCCGACCTCGCCCGCCGCTTCGACGAGGCGGTGACCGCCTCCTATCAATGGGTGATCGACGGCCATGTCGGCGAGGCGCTGGACATTGCCATCGCCAAATACACCCCCACCGCCGTCGACCAGAAGGAGTTCCTGACCAAGGCCTTCGAGGAAACCTTCGTCGCCTCGGTCTGGCAAAGCCCGCTGACCGCCGAGAAGGGGCTGGGCGCCGCCGATCTGGACGCATGGCAGGCGGCGGCCGACGTGATGGCCGAATATGGTGTGATCGAGGAGGCGCCGAAGGCCGCCGACTTCGTGGTCTCGCCCGAGCAGATCGGCCAGTAAGCCCATGCTGAAACGCGGGATTACGGGTCTGATCCTGATCTTTGCCCTCTGGTACGGGGCGGTCGTGCTGTTCCGGCCGCCCGCCTATCTGCTGCCTTCGCCCGGCGAGGTGATGGCGCGGATGGGGTTCCTTTACCAGAATGGCGGGCTGATGGGTCATATCCGGGTCACGCTGGTGGAGATCTTCTGGGGCTTCGTGATCGGCCTCCTGGCCGGGGTGCTGGCGGCGGTGATCTTCGCCCGCGCCCCGGTGATCGAGCGGCTGGCGACGCCGCTGATCCTGCTGTTGCAGACCGCGCCCAAGATCGCCATCGCGCCGCTGCTGCTGCTGTGGCTGGGCATCGGCGCCGGGCCCAAGGTGGTGCTGGTCGCCATCGTCACCTTCTTTCCGGTGATGACCGGCATGCTGTCGGGGTTGAAATTCGTCCACAAGTCCTATCGCGACCTCGGCAAGGTACTGCGGCTGACGCCGATGCAGCAGTTCTGGCATATCGACCTGCCCTCGGCGCTGCCGACGCTGCTGGCCGGGGCGACGGTGGCGACCACGCTGGCGATGACCGCCGTGCTGATCGGCGAGCTGATGGGCGCCAACGAGGGCATCGGCTATCTGCTGGCCTCGGGGCAGGAGAATGCCGATACCGCCACGGTGATCGGCATGGTGCTGCTGCTGTCGCTGACCGGCTGGCTGCTCTACGAGCTGTTCGAGGCCCTGCGCCGCCGCATGGAGGCGCGCTTCTCGGCCATCTGAGCGGCTGCGCGCGTCCGGTCCATTCCCGGGAGGCAGGACGGCACACCCGTTCGGCGCTCCGTCCCTCCGGCCGGGACGGCGTGTCCCGTCGGCGCCACCCTTGGCGGGCAGGGTGGTGCGCCCGTTCGGCACCTCCGGGCGGGGCAGGGTGCTGCATTGCGGCTGGCCGCTCCGCCGGTGCCGCGCTGCCGCCGGGCCGAGGCACAATCCTGTCGCCCCCTCCCTTTCGTCGCCAAGCCAAACCCCGCCCCCACTCCCGCCGCCCCGTCCGCGGCGCTGCGGCATTTCGTGCTGCCGCGTAATGCGCATTGCGCTTGCGGATTGATCGGCCTATGCCGGTTCCGGGTCCCCGCGGGGGGGCCGATGAGGATGCTATGCAGGCCGCCGCTTCCACGATCCGCTCGGTCCGCCCGGACCTGACCGCCGAGCTGATGGCGCGCACCGGGCTGGACGAGGCCGTGCTGACCGGTCTGGTGCATGGCTTCTATGCCAGGATCCGCACCGACCCGGTGCTGGGGCCGATCTTCGAGGACCGCATCGCCGACTGGCCGGCGCATCTGGACCGGATGGTGGATTTCTGGTCCTCGGTGGCGCTGATGACCGGGCGCTATCACGGGGCGCCGATGCCGGCGCATCTGGGCCTGCCGGTGGACTGGCCGCATTTCGCCCGCTGGCTGGCGTTGTTCGAGGAAACCGCCCGCGAGACCTGCCCGCCCGAGGGCGCGGCGCTGGTCTGCGACCGGGCGCAGCGCATCGCCCGCAACCTGCATGCCGCGATTCTGCGCAGCGGCTAGTCTTCGGTTGCCGGGCGCGGGGTGCTATGCTCGCCCCGCCGCGCGCCGCCTGCGGCGATCCTTGCAGAAAGTGAGTCCATCATGTCCGACATGCATCTTCCCAAGGCCACCAAGGAGCTGGTCGATCGCCGCCACGCGCTGGCGCCGGGGGTCGAGGATGCGTTCCGCGCCTTCTCGCAGGCGGTCTTCGCCGAAGGGGCGCTGGACGCCCGCACCAAGCAGCTGATCGCCGTCGCCGTCGCCCATGTCACGCAATGCCCCTGGTGCATCGAGGGCCATGTCAAGGCCGCCCGCCGCGCCGGCGCCTCGCAGGAGCAGGTGATGGAGGCGATCTGGGTCGCCGCCGAGATGCGCGCCGGCGCCAGCTGGACCCATGCCTACAAGGCGATCTCGGTCATGGACGAGATGGAGGCCAGGCAGGGCGCATGACCACGCGCATCCATATCGCCCGGGTCCGGGACGAGGCACCGGTCACCGGCGCCCGGCTGCTGGTCGACCGGCTCTGGCCGCGCGGCATCGCCAAGGCGGTGCTGCACCCGGATGCCTGGCTGCGCGACCTCGCGCCCAGCACCGGGTTGCGCAAGTGGTTCGGCCACGACCCGGAGAAATGGGACGAGTTCCGGCGCCGCTACCGGGCCGAGCTGGACGCCAATCCCGAGGCCGTGGCCGAGGCGCTGGACTGGTGCCGCAAGGGGCCGGTCACGTTGCTTTTCGACGCCCATGATGCGCAGCACAGCAATGCCGTGGTGCTGCGCGCCTATCTGCAGGACCGGCTGGACAAGGGGGACTGAGATGACCGACCCGCTGCACAACCGCCTTTGCGATCTGCTGGGCTGCGAGGTGCCGGTGCTGCTGGCCGGCATGGGCGGCGTGGCGCATTGGGAACTGGCGGCGGCGGTGGCCGCGGCCGGGGGCTTCGGCATCCTCGGCATGGTGCGCGAATCCCCCGAGCTGATCGAGGCCGAGATCCGGGCGCTGCGCGCCGCCAGCGACCGGCCGTTCGCGGTCAACGTGATCCCCGCTGCCACCGACCCGGGGCTGCTCGATGCGCAGCTCTCGCGCTGCGAGGCGCTGGACGTGCGCGCCTATTCCTTCTTCTGGGACGTGATGCCGGCGGTGGTGGCCCGGGCCAAGGCCGCGGGGGCGCTGGTCCTGCATCAGGTCGGTACGCTGGAGGCCGCCCGCGCCGCCGAGGCCGCCGGGGCCGACGTGCTGATCGCACAGGGGGTGGAGGCCGGCGGCCATGTCCATGGCCGCGAGGACGGCATGCGGCTGGCCCAGGCCATCCGTGCCGAAACCCGGTTGCCGGTGGTGCTGTCGGGCGGGGTGGCGACCGGCGCCGATCTGGCGCGGGCGCTGGCGGCGGGGCTGGACGGCGTGCAATGCGGCACCGCCTTCATCGCCACGCCGGAATCCTACGCCCATGACTATCACCGCCAGCGCATCGTCGCCGCCAGCGGCGAGGATACGGTGCTGACCGACATCTTCGTGCTGAACTGGCCCAGGGGCGCGGCGGTGCGGGTGCTGGAGAACAGCACCACCCGGGCGCTGGAGGGCCGCTATCTGGGCCATGATCCAGCCAGCCTGCCGCGCGAGCCGATCGCCTGGGACGAGGGCGTGCCGCGCATGCGCTTTTCCACCGATTCGCCGATGCGCACCACCACCGGCGACCTGGAGGCGATGGCGATCTATGCCGGCACCAGCGCCGGCCGGGTGGACCGCATCCTGCCCGCCGGCGAGCGCCTGCGCGCCATGGCCGCCGAGGCCCGCGCGCTTCTCGAGGGCGGCAGGGCATGAGGCCCGCGCCGCGCCCCGCTCTCCCGCGCCCCCGGTTCGAGGCGACCGTCGCCGCCGGCGCCGGGGCAGGTGCCGATCCGGCCCGCGGCGGCCTCGACGGCATGGGTGCCGAGCTCCGTCTCGCCCTTCCGTTCTACGCGTCCGATGCGCGGCGGGCGCCGCCGCTTGGGGCGGAGCAAGCCCCCTTCGCCTCCCTGCGGGCGAAGGCGGTGCGGCTTCCGCTCGCCCCTGTCCCGCGCTCCCGGCCCGCCGCAGCCCTTGCCGCCGCCGGAGTGGATGCCGACCTTCCCTTTGCCGGTCGGGGCCGCAGCGTTGCCCCCGCCCGCCCGCCTTGCCCCGATCCCGGAGATCCGCCGATGACCACCGCCAACCATGCCCCCCGCCGCCCTGCGCCGATGCCGGCGCTGCTGACGCTGGGCTTCCGGCCGTTCTTCCTCGGCGCCGCGCTCTGGGCGGCGGTGGCGATGGCACTGTGGATCGCGGCGCTGGCCGGGGCGCCGGTGCTGGCCACGCGCTTTGCCCCCGCCGTCTGGCATGCGCATGAATTCCTGTTCGGCTATGTTGGCGCGGTGATCGCCGGTTTCCTGCTGACCGCGGTGCCGAACTGGGTGCGCCGCCCGCCGCTGACCGGCTGGCCGCTGGCCGGGCTGGTGCTGGCCTGGCTCGCCGGGCGGCTGGTGGTGGCCCTGTCCGCCTCGCTGCCGGTCTGGCTGGTCGCCGCCGCCTCGCTGGCGTTGCCGGTGGCCCTGGCCGTCGCCATCGGCGGCGAGATCGTCAGGGGCCGCAACTGGCGCAACCTGATCGTGCTGGTGGCGCTGGCGGTGTTCGGCCTCGGCGATGCGGTGTTCCTGTGGGAGGACGCGCAGGGCGCCTATGCCGCGCAGGGCTATGGGCTGCGCATCGGTCTGGCCGGCGCGGTCATGCTGGTGGCGATCATCGGCGGGCGCATCGTGCCGGCCTTTACCCGCAACTGGCTGCTGCGGCAGGGTCCGGGGGCGCTGCCGGCGCCGCCGATGCGCCGCTTTGACGAGTTGGCGCTGGCCGTGCTGGCGCTGGCGCTGATCGGCTGGATCGCCGCGCCGCATGCGCTGGCGACGGCGCTGCTGCTGATCCTCGCCGGGGCGCTGCATCTGGTGCGGCTGGCACGCTGGGCCGGGCATCGCACCGGGCCGGAGCCGCTGCTGTGGATTCTGCATCTGGGCTATCTGCTGCTGCCGCTGGGTGCGCTGGCGATCGGGGTGCAGATCCTGTGGCCCGACCTGATCCTGGAGGCCGCCGCCCTCCATCTCTGGCTGGCCGGGGTGATCGGGGTGATGACGCTGGCGGTGATGACCCGCGCCACGCTGGGCCATACCGGCCAGCGGCTGCATGCCGGGCCGGGCACGGTGGCGACCTATCTGGCGTTGCTGGCCTCGGTGCTGCTGCGGGTGGCCGCGGGCATCTGGACCGGCCCGGCCGACCTGCTCTACCAGCTGGCCGGCGGGCTGTGGATTCTGGCCTTCGCGGGCTTCGCCGTCCTCTATGCGCCGCTGCTGGCGCGGCATCCGCGGTTTCCGGGCTGACCGGCCGGGACGCACCCCACGCTCCGCCGGCCCGCGAGGGGCCGGCCGGGCGGCCACCTCCTCAGGCGCGATAGCGTTCGACCAGCGCCATCATGCGGTGGGCGGCGTCGATGGCGGCGGCATGGTCCTGGCTGAAGTTCAGCCGCACGCTGTCGCCGGTATGCGGGGCGAATTCGGTGCCCGGCGTCACCGTCACCCCGGCCTGCAACCGCAGGATCTTGACGAAATCGGCGTGATCCACCGCCAGCTTCGGCAGGCGCGGGAACAGGTAGCTGCCGGCCTGCGGACTGCGGCAGAACACGCCCCCCGTCGCGCGGAACACCTGGATCAGCCCGTCGCGGATCGCCTGATGCTGGCGGATGCGGTCGGCCATCCAGCCCTCGGGCTCGTCGAACCAGCCGCGCAGCACCGCCTGGCTGTAACCCGGCGCGCGCAGGGACACGATGGCCTGCAGCTTCTCCATCCGGGCGATGACCTGCGGCGCGCCGAAGGCCACGCCCAGCCGGTAGCCCGAGAGCGATTCGGTCTTGGACGGGCCCATGATGGTGACGACATTGCCGCCCGCGCCCGCCGCCGCGCGCAGATGCGTATAGGTTGCCCCCTCGTAGAGCAGCCGCGAATAGAGCTGGTCGACGATCACCGTCGCCCCGTATTGTGCCGCCAGCGCGGCGATGGCGCCGATCTCCTCGGCGGAATAGACCACCCCGGCCGGGTTGTTGGGGTTCGAGAACAGGAACATCCGCGCGCCCTGCCGGAAGGCCGCCTCGAGCTGGCCCAGATCCAGCCCGGCGCGGGTCTCGTCGGCGTCGACGTAATCGAGGCGGACCGGGAGCATCTCGCCCTCGAAGAACTCGACCAGCTTGCGATTGGCGAAATAGTCGGGCTGGACGATGGCCACCTTGTCGCCGCGCCCCACCGTGGCCGCCACGGCCAGGAACAGCGCGCCCTGGCTGCCGGGGGTGATGATCAGCCCGTCCAGCGCATCCACCGGCGCGCCGGTGAACGCCGCCAGCCGCGGTGCCAGCAACTCGCGGATGGCGCCGGCGCCGCGATATTCGGTATAGGCCTGCGCGCCGCCGCGGGCGACGCCCTCGGCGAACAGATCGAAGGCGCCCGGCGTCGGCTCATGCGCATCCACATCGCCATGCGAGAAATCCACCGGGCGGCCGGGCAGGGCCTCGCCGCGCAGCAGCGCCTCGACCGTCCCGGCGTGCTGGCGGACCTCCTGGCCGGGTGCGTTGTCGGTTCCCAGCTTGCGGAACTTGGCGTCGATGGACATGGCGGCGGTCCCCTCCCTGTACGCTGCGCGCGGATGCTGCGCGTTCCGGCGGCAAGAGGCAAGACCGGCCGCGCATCCCGTCAGGGAAAACCGGCGCCGCCACCGCCACGGCTTGCCGCGCGCCCGGCGGCGGGATATTTCATCGGGTGAAGACAGAGTGAAACCCTCAGGCTTGCGAGGCGAGACCGTGGACCAGGACCAGCCCATCATGCTGCTGACCGGCGCCAGCCGGGGCATCGGCCATGCCACCGTCAAGCTGTTTCAGGGCCATGGCTGGCGCATCCTGACGGTGTCGCGCCAGCCCTTCTCGCCCGACTGCCCCTGGCCGGGCGCGCGCGAGAATCACATCCAGGCCGACCTGGCCGATCTGGGCGCCATCGACGGGCTGGTGGCCGAGGTGCGCGCGCGGCTGCCGCAGGGCCGGCTGCATGCGCTGGTCAACAATGCCGGCATCTCGCCCAAGGGGCCGGGCGGCAGCCGGCTGGGGGTGATCGATTCCGACGCCCATGTCTGGACGCAGGTGCTGAACGTCAACCTGATCTCGACGGCGCTGCTGGCCCGTGGCCTGCTGCCCGAGCTGGAGGCGGCCAAGGGCTCGATCGTCAACGTCACCTCGATCGCCGGCTCGCGGGTGCATCCCTTCGCCGGCACCGCCTATGCCGCCTCCAAGGCCGGTCTGGCGGCGCTGACCCGCGAGATGGCGCATGAATTCGGCCAGCGCGGCGTGCGCGCCAATGCCATCGCCCCGGGCGAGATCCGCACCTCGATCCTGTCGCCGGGCACCGATGCGCTGGTGGCGCGCGAGGTGCCGATGGGCCGGCTGGGCGATGCGGTGGAGGTGGCGCAGACCATCCATTTCCTCTGCACCGCGGAATCGGCCTATATCAACGGCGCCGAGATCCACATCAACGGCGGCCAGCACGTCTGAGGCGCCGGGGTGGCGTGGCCTGCGTGTCGGGGCGGTGGGACGGTGCGTGCAAGCACGCACCCTACGGCCCTGGTGTCATGAGATAGGGTGTGTGCTTGCACGCACCTTGCGACATCGACCCCTTTGCGACCTTGACCCT
>JBEBVF010000101.1:0-10635 GCA_040392885.1 Paracoccus sp. (in: a-proteobacteria)
GAAGATGGCTGCCTGAAGTCTACTTCTGCACCCCGTTAAAACGGGGAGGATTACCTCTACGCTCCAATAAGGTAGTGAATTGCGAGATGCCCGGCAAGACACATGCGACGCTCCTACTCCGCTGCCTCGAAAACACGACAGCAATCTATATCACCACGAACTGCTACCTGTCCTCCGGTTACGGGGGATATGGCCGGGTGGATGTGCGCCTCGACGACACACCAGCGTTTCACAGCGATATGGACGCCAGTACGGACAACAAGGCATTGGGTCTATGGAGGGGCAACCGCTCCATTCCCTTCATCAAAAGGATGCTTGGGAAAGACCGCATGATCGTCCGCTTTACCCCGTTCAACGAATCACCGGTTACCGCCAAGTTTGATATTGCCGGACTGGAGGAGGCTATAAAGCCCTTGCGGGAGAGCTGCGGCTGGTAGCGGCAACCGGCAAACCCGCGCTTGAAGATCGAAACCTCAACGGCCCCGGACATAACCTGTTCGGGGCTTTTCTTTGCGAACGCCCAACGGCCAATGTCTCCCTGGGGCAAAAACCGGGGCATTCCCGCCCGCACTCAGCCCACCGCCTCCGAAGGAAGCGCCAGACCTGCATCAAAATCCTGAAACTGGCTGGGGCGGTAGGATTCGAACCTACGGTGCGCGGTACCAAAAACCGGTGCCTTACCACTTGGCTACGCCCCAACCGTGGGCCGGTATCTAGCCAAGCCGGCGGGCGGGTGCAAGTCGAAAAACGGCCCGACCCGCACCAAGATTTCGCCCCTCGGTCCTAGCCCTTCGCCAGCCGGTCGAAACCCGCCAAGCGGGCGATCAGGGCAGGCATCTGCTCCAGCCGGACCATGTTCGGCCCGTCCGAGGGCGCGTTGTCGGGGTCCTCATGGGTCTCCATGAACACCGCCGACACCCCCACTGCCACCGCTGCCCGCGCCAGCACCGGGGCGAATTCGCGCTGGCCGCCGGAACTGCCGCCCTGTCCGCCCGGCTGCTGCACCGCATGGGTGGCGTCCATCACCACCGGCCAGCCGGTCGCCGCCATGATCGGCAGGCTGCGCATGTCCGCAACCAGCGTGTTGTAGCCGAAGCTGACGCCGCGCTCGGTCAGCAGGATGCGCTGGTTGCCGGTCGAGGCCACCTTGTCCACCACATGCGCCATGTCCCAGGGCGCCAGGAACTGGCCCTTCTTGACGTTCACCGCCGCCGGGGTGTTGCCCGCGGCCAGCAGCAGGTCGGTCTGCCGGCACAGGAAGGCCGGGATCTGGATCACATCCGCCACCGCGCCCGCCGCGCGCGCCTGTTCGGGGTCGTGGATGTCGGTCAGCACCGGGCAGCCGATGCGGTCGCGCACCGCCTCCAGCATGCGCAGCCCCTCGTCGATGCCGACGCCGCGGCGACCCGAGAGCGAGGTGCGGTTCGCCTTGTCGTAGCTGGCCTTGAACACATAGCCCATGCCCTCGCGCGCGCAGGCTTCGGCCAGCGGCGCGGCGATGGAGAGCGCATGGTCCAGCGTCTCCAGCTGGCAGGGGCCGGCGATCAGCACCAGCGGGCGGTCATTGCCGAAGGTGACGGTGGACACGGCCCCGCCGCCCAGCAGCACATGCCGGGGCGCGGCGCTCACGACGACACCTGTTCGCGCAGGATCGAGACGGTCAGAGAAATCATCAGGTAAATCCCGGAAAAGATCAGAAGGGCGACGAAGGTGTTCTGGCCGGCGCGCGGATAGGTGGCCTCGTCCGGGGCCACCGGCGCCACGGAGAGCGTCAGATAGCGCACCTGCTTGTTGGCCTCGACCCGCGCCAGTTCCAGCTGGGCCAGCGTCGAGGCCAGCAGCTGGTGACGGGTGGCCAGCTCGGCCTCGGCCAGGCGCAGCTCGCCGGTGATCGCGGCCAGCGAATTGCGGGCCTCGGTGCTTTCGGTCAGCTGCAGGCGGGTCTGGGCGATCATCTCCTCCAGCCGGGCGATCTCGCCCTTCAGGGCGTCGACGCGGCTGGCATTGGGGCGCGGGTTGGCCTCCAGCGTGCCCAGGTCGAGGCGCTTCTGCACCAGCTCGGCCTCCATGGCGCCCACCCGGCCCAAGACGGCGCCGCCCTCGGCCATCGGGTCCAGGATGCCGACGCGCTCCTGCAACTCCTGCACGCGGCGCTGGGCTTCCATGACCTCGGCCTGGGCGTCGTCGTAATTCGCCCGCGCCTCGGTCAGCTGGTCGTTGCGCAGGCGGCCGGTCATCTGGTCCACCTGCTCCTCGGCATATTTGATTAGCGCCAGCGAGAATTCCCGCGACAATTGCGGATCGGGGGCGATCACCTCCATGTTGATGACGCCCTCGGTCGGGTCGTAGCCGATCTTGACCGAGGATTTGTAGGTGCCGAAGGCCGCCTCGTTGGTGGCATCGGGCGACAGCCGGGTCAGCGGGTCGATGGCCGGGTCCTGGAAGGCGCGCTTGAAGCCCATGTCCTGATCGAGGCGCAGCATGGCATCGCGCGAGGTCAGATAGGACTGGATCGCCACCGATTCCGGGTTGGTCGCCATCTGGGTGCCGCTGAACAGCGAGCTGAGCCCGCCGCCGCCGCTGGAATTGGCGTGCTGGACCTGGAACTGCGAGAAGGTGGCATAGAGCGGCGTCGCCTGCGTGAAGTAATACCAGCCGGTCACCAGGGTAGGGATGAAGACGAAGGCGCTCAGCCGCGCGAACAGCATCCACAGCCGGCGGCGGCGGCGGCGGGCGATGTCGCGCTGGATGGTCAGGATCTCGGCGGCGCGGCGCTCCTCGGAGACCGGGCCGGGACCGGCCGGCAGCGGCGCCGGGCCGCGCGCCGGGGCCGGAACCGGCTTTTTGGGCGCCTTGGCCGGCAGGTCGTCGCGCTTGGGCACCACCGAGGGCAGGTTCTGCGTCGGCCGGGCGCTGGCGCGGGCACCCTCCTCGGCCACGGCGCGGCGCAGGGCCTCGCGGTGGAAGGGGTCGATGCCCTGCTGGCGCAGCCGGGCCACCGCCTCCTCGGCGGAATCCGCGGTGATCTGGTGCAGGGCGGCGATGCGTTCGGCGATGCGCAGCCGGCGCGGGGCGATCTTCTCGGCCTTCACCGCCTCGATGGCGGCGGCGAGGTCGAAATCTTCCGCCGCCGCGGCCTCCGGCGCGGGGGCAGCCGCGTCGGCGCCGGCCTTGGCCGCAGCCTCGCCCTCCTTGGGGAACAGGCTGAAATCGCCGAAGCCGTCATTGGTCGGGCCTTCGTTCAACAGGGTCGAGCCCATGCCGATCTGGGTGCGCGCGCCGGGGCGGCGCACCACCTCGACCCGCGGCCCCTTGGCGGCCTCGGGCGCGGCTTCCGCTGCGGCCTTCGCTTCCGGGGCAGCCTTGGCCGGGGGCGGCGCCTTGTCTTGCGGCGGCGCTTTGGCCTCGGGTGCGGCTTTGGCCTCGGGTGCGGCCTTGGTGGCCTGGGGCGTGGTCTTGGCCGGCGGCGCTGCCTTGGTATCCGGGGCAGCCTTCGTCTCCGGCGGGGCTTTCGCCTCCGGCGCCCGCCGGGTTTCCGGCGCGGGCTTCGGGGGTTGCGCGGGCGCGGACTCCTCGGCGCCGGGCAGGCGCACCACGGTTTCATCCCGCCGCGTGTGGTAAAGCTTCGCCTTAGGCGGAGTAGTCATAATATTGCTTTGCCTCTTCGAGGTTCGGGAACTGATAGAGCTTGCCGTCGCGCAGCACCGCGGCCCGGCGGCAGAACCGCTCGATCGTCTCGGCCTGGTGCGAGACGATGATCACCGTCGCCGTCTTCAGGCGCTCGAACAGCACCCCCCCGGCCTTGCGGTTGAAATTGGCGTCGGTGGTCTGCGGCATGCCCTCGTCGATCAGGTAGATGTCGAACTCCATCGCCAGCAGCAGCGAGAAGGTCAGACGTGAACGCATGCCGGCGCTGTAGGTGCCCACCGGCATGTCGAAATATTCGCCGATATCGCACAACCAGCGGCAGAATGCCTCGATATAATCCGGGTCGATGCCATAGATACGCGCAATATAGCGCACATTCTCGTTGGCCGACAGTTTCGGCACCACTCCGCCCATGAAGCCCAGCGGAAACGACACCCGGCAGGTCGAGCGGATGCTGCCCTCGTCGGGCTTTTCCAGACCGCACATCATGTTGATCAGCGTGGTCTTGCCGGTGCCGTTCGGGGCGAGGATGCCCAGCGAGTTGCCCAGCTCGACCCGGAAGCTGGCCCGGTCGAGGATCACCTTGCGCTGCTTGCCCGTCCAGAAGGACTTGGAGACATTGTCGAATTCCAGCATCTTGGGGTCCGCATGGCAATGGGCCGGTGCCGCCGCGATACATCGCGGAAAGCCCGGCCAGGATCGAGGAAACATAGGGGCAGGCCGGGGCGCTGTCCACCTTGGCAGAACCGGCTTTCCGGCTTAGCTGACAGGGATGCACAGCCCCCCGCCCCCCGCCGCCGCCGAAGACCACGAGTCGCTGGCCGACCAGATCCGCGCCTGCCGGATCTGCGCCGCCCGCTTTGCCGCCACCGCCACCGCCCACCAGCCGCGGCCGGTGGCCTGGTTCCGGCCCGGCGCGCGGGTGCTGGTCGCCAGCCAGGCGCCGGGCCTGCGGGTGCATGACAGCGGCCTCCCCTTCAACGACCGTTCCGGCGACCGCCTGCGCGCATGGATGGGGGTGGACCGCGAGACCTTCTACGATGCCAGCCGCATCGCCATCGTGCCCATGGCCTTCTGCTTTCCCGGCTATGACGCCAAGGGCTCGGACCTGCCGCCGCCGCCGATCTGCGCGGAAACCTGGCGGGCCCGGGTGATGGCGCTGCTCAAGCCCGAGGTCACGCTGCTGATCGGCGCCCATGCGATGCGCTGGCATCTGGGCCATCGCGGCCCCTTGGCCCCGGCACTGGCGGCCTGGCGCGACCATCTGCCGGGGGTGTTCTGCTTGCCTCATCCGTCCTGGCGCAATACCGCATGGCTGAAACGCCATCCCTGGTTCGAGGCCGAGACCGTGCCCGCCCTGCAAGCCCGCCTCAAGGAGGTGCTATGACCCCGCTGGATTCGCTCTGCACCCTGCCCTTCCACGAGGCCGGGGACGCCGCCCGCGCCGCCATCCTGCGCCGGCTGGCCGATACGCTGCTCTATGCGGCGCTGGCCGGCGAGGCCGAGGGCGCGCGCGCCCAGTTGCTGCGCCTCGACGGCCCCGATGGCCCGCTGGCGCTGGCCTGCGACAGCGACGAGCGGCTGGCGGGCTTCTTCGGCCGGCCGGTGGATTATGCCGCCATGCCGGGCCGGGTGCTGGCGCGGATGCTGGCCGAGGCCGGGGTGGCGCTGCTGGTCAATCCGGGTGCCCCGTCCGAGATGCTGATCGGCGCCGAGACACTGGACTGGCTCTCCCGCGCGCTGGCCGACCACCCCGATGCCGCCCAAGGCACCGCCCGCCTGACCCCGCCCGATACTGCTGTGGCCGAGATGCTGTTACCGGCTTTGGGCGAGCGTCTGGCCGACATGGCCGGCCTTGCACAGGCGGCCGTCCTGACTCGCGCGCAATGGTCGGACGGCCGCGAGGGGCACCTGCTGCTGATCGAGGGCGCCGAGCCGCAGGTCGAGCCCCTGATCGCCAAGGCCATCGGCGAGTTGGCGGCCTTCCTGCCCCCGATCCAAGGCGGTCTGGACGTCAGCTTCGCCGCCCTGACCGCGCCCGAAGGCGCGCCCCGTATCGTGATCGAAGCGCCGCCCGCGCCGGTGCCGAAGCCGAAGCGCGAGAAGGGACCACCGATTTTGCGGTGAGCGCTTCGCCGCAGGAGTTAGACAAGGAAGCGAGGCGACCTGCTACACCAGAGGGGGTCGTCAGCTATGCGGGACAGAGCGGTCAAAGTTCTTGCCGCCTGCGATGACGATGTGCTTCTCGACGCCGCGCCGGAACAATACCACCCAACCTAGACCGCCGTTTCGCGCCATCTGTCCCCGGCATCTTTTGCCGAGGTGGCGTTCGCATCAACACCATCGTCTTGACGCTCGGAAGGCCCGCCGTGCAAGGTCCCGATATGCTCCTCATCTAGCGACGAGGAAACAAGCTCGCCCCCGCTTCGGCGGGGCTTTTCTTTGCGTGATCGCTCTTTCGGGATCGGCTACGCCCTGTCAGACTTGCCCATTGGGTGAGTTCAGATGGCCCTGATCATATACGGATGAGCAGAATCCCTATCAGCATTGCTACGGACATCAGGCCGAAATAGAGGCCGAAGCTGTTCAGTCTTTGCGTTGCCTTTCCGGCGCGGCCCATCTTGCCCATCTTCTTGCTGCGAAGAATAGCCATGGCCGCGATTGCCATTCCGAAAAGGCAGAGCGCTGACGCGAGCACGATGACCAGTTGCAGCATGAATACTCCTCTCTGTTTCAGACCCGATGCCAGCGCGAACATGAGGACGCTTCGCGTCGATAACTGGAGCCAACGAATGCGGCCACGCCGGATAGAACCGCGATTTCGAATCTGGCGCTGACCCGCACTTGACCCCATGAGACCATTCCGTCCAAGGGGCGGCATGGTTTCTTAGGGGCCGGGTGCGAGCATTACACCTGCCGGAGAAGTGGCCTCCCAACTGGCCCCGGATCGGGCCGGGCTGCTGGCTTTCGATGTCCGGTTGCCCGGTGCCGACCGTCCGCCAAGGGCCCCTTGCAACCGGGACAGAAGAAGCAATCACGGAGAGCCGGAACTCTCCAACAAAAAAGCCCGCCGAACGGCGGGCCTTTCCAACTCCATTCCCCGCTTAGCGCCTCGTATGCACGATGCCCATGATGTCCTGCGCCTCGCGCAGGATCGGGCGGGCGATGGCGTCGGCGCGCTCGGCCCCGTCGCCCAGGATGCGGTCGATCTCGGCCGGGTCGGCGAGGTAGTCGTTCATGCGCTTCGTGATCGGCGCCATCACCGACACCGCCAGATCGGCCAGCGCCGGCTTGAAGGCGCCGAAACCCTGGCCCTCGAACCGCGCCAGAACCTGATCCGGCGTCTCGTCGGCCAGCGCGGCATAGATCTGCACGAGGTTGCGGGCCTCCGGCCGGCCCTCCAGCCCCGCCATGCTGCCCGGCAGCGGATCGGCATCGGTGCGGGCCTTGCGGATCTTCTGCGCGATGGTGTCGGCATCGTCGACCAGATTGATGCGCGAGGCATCGGAAGGGTCGGATTTCGACATCTTCTTCGTGCCGTCGCGCAGACTCATCACCCTCGTGGCGACGCCCTCGATCAGCGGCTCGGTCATCGGGAAGAAATCGACGCCGTAATCGTGGTTGAACTTGGCGGCGATGTCGCGGGTCAGTTCCAGATGCTGCTTCTGGTCCTCGCCGACCGGCACCGCCGTCGCCTTGTAGGCCAGGATGTCGGCGGCCATCAGCGCCGGATAGGCCAGCAGGCCGAGGCTGACATTCTCCGCGTTCCGGCCGGCCTTGTCCTTGAACTGGGTCATCCTGTACATCCAGCCCACCCGCGCCACGGTGTTGAAAAGCCAGGCCATTTCGGCATGGGCGGAAACCTGCGACTGGTTGAACAGGATCGAGCGCACAGGATCGACCCCGGCCGCCAGAAAGGCCGCCGCCGCGTCGCGGGTCTGCTGGCGCAGGCGCTCCGGCTCCTGCCAGACGGTAATCGCGTGCAGGTCGACGACGCAATAGATCGTCTCGGCACCACTGTCCTGCAACGTGGCAAAACGCTTCAGCGCGCCAAGATAGTTGCCCAGCGTCAGCCCGCCCGAAGGCTGGATGCCCGAGAAGATGCGCGGCGTGAAGCCGGCATTCGGGTTGTCGGAGGCGGGCGCGGCACTGTCTGCGGTCATGGGATGGCCCCTGCGATGGATGGACACGCCCCGCGGATACATGCCGGGGCGCCCGGGCGCAACCGCTGCCCCCCTCGACAGCGGGCCGACATTGCGCCAGCTTGCGCAGCGACGCGGCACCGGCCCCCCGGTCGCGGCAGAACCGGCGCCGAGCGCCGGTGCCATCTTGTGACGGCCGGGCATCTGGCGCATGAGGCGGCGAGCATTCCGGCCGGGCCGGCGCCGCCCTCGCGAGGCGCGTCCGCCCGGGTCGCGGCCGGTGCCGGGCGATCCCGGGCGGGCGCCACGACGGCCGGCAAGACGTGATAAGGGAAAGGACCCCGATGAACCCCTTCCATTCCGAAAGCCCGGTCAACCCCCTGCCCGCCGTGATCTGGGTGCTGGCGGCGGCGCTGGCCCTGCCCGAACTGGCCTTCCTGCTCGGCGGCAGCCTCGGCGGCAACAGCGCCGAGGCCATGCGCATCAACGCCATCCAGCTGACCGCCTGGATTCCCGACCTGGCGCTGCACGGCCCGCTCTCGGCCTTGCATTTCGAGCAGTTCTACCGGCTGCTGGCCTATTCCTTCGTCTCGGCCTCGGGGATGGGGACGCTGTTCGTGCTGGCCTTCACCCTGGCGCTGGGCAAGGCGGTCGGCAGCGTGTTCAGCCAATGGGCGGTGGCGGCGATCTTCATCGGCTCCGCCCTCGGCGGCGCGCTGGTCTATACGCTGTTCGCCGCCCTGCCCGGCCAGCCGCGGCTGGCGCTGATCGGCGGCTATCCGGCCGCCTATGGCATGATCGGCGCCTTCACCTGGCTGCTGTGGATGCGGCTGCGCGCCGGCGGTGACAACCCGGCACGGGCCTTCCTGCTGATCGGCACGCTGATCCTGTTCCAGCTAGCCTTCGCCATCCTCTATCGCAGCCTGCCCAGCGACCTCGTGGCGGAATTCGCCGGCTTCGCCACCGGCTTCTTCCTGTCCTTCCTGGTGGCGCCCGGCGGCTGGAAGCGGCTGCGTCACCGCTGAGGGCGGCGCAGCGCCCGCAGGTCGGCCAGCCGCATGGCGCCGCAGCCGAAGGCGGCGGCGGCATAGGTGCCGATGCCCAGCCCGACCAGCGCCGCCAGCGCCAGATAGCGGCGGCCGGGGGCCAGCAGCGCCTCGGCCAGCCAGAAGTTCTGCGCCAGCCAGACCACCACGCCCATCAGCCCGGCCGCCAGCACGATCCGCGGCAGGCGGTGGCACAGGCGCGCATCCATGCGCGCCGCCTCGCCCATGGCGCGGGTGCCGCGCCAGAGTTGGAGCGCCATGATCCAGCCGGCGACCGTGGTGCCGAGCGCGGCAGCGGAAAAGCCGATCACCGGCATCAGCCCCACCGCCACCGCGGCATTGACCACCATCGACAGCACGGCAAAGCGGAACGGGCGGCGGGTGTCCTCGCGCGCGAAATAGAGCGGCTGCCAGACCTTTTGCAGCACGAAGGCCGGCAGGCCGGCGCCATAGATCGCCAGCGCCAGCGCCGTCGGCGCCACGTCGGCGGCATCGAAGGCCCCGCGCATGAACAGCACCGAGACCAGCGGCAGCGCCGCCACCACCAGCGCCACCGCCGCCGGCACGGTCAGGAACAGCGCGAATTCGGCGGCGCGGGAATAGGCATGGCGGCCGCCCTCGTGATCGCCGGCCTCCAGCCGCCGGGCGATGTCGGGCAGCAGCACGATGCCGATGGCGATGCCCACCACCCCCAGCGGCAGCTGGTAAAGCCGATCGGCATAGGTCAGCCAGGCGATGGCGCCCTCGAAGGCCGAGCCGACCTGCCGCCCGACCAGCAGGTTGATCTGCACCACGCCCCCGGCCAGCACCGCCGGCGCGGCGACGCTCAGCAACCGGCGCAGGTCCGGCGTCAGGCGCGGGCGCCGCAGCCGCAGCGGAAAGCCCATCCGCGCCGCCGCCCACCACACCACCGCCAGCTGCGCGATGCCGGAGACCGGCGTGGACCAGGACATCGCCAGCCCCATGTCCCAGCCGAAGCGGTCGGCGGCGACCATGGCGGCGATCAGCACGAAATTCATCAGCACCGGCGCCGCGGCGGCGGCCATGAAGCGGCCGCCGGCATTGAGCAGCCCCGAAAGCAGCGCGGTCAGCGAGATGAACAGGATATAGGGAAAGCAGATGCGGCCATAGAGCACGGCAAGGTCGAAACGCTCGTCGCCGACGAAGCCCGCCGCCATGGCCAGCACCAGCCAGGGCATGGCCAGCGTGCCGATCAGCGTCACCGCCAGCGTCACCGCGGCAAGGCCGGAAAACGCATCCTCGGCAAAGCCGCGCGGATCCTCGTCGCCTTGCAGCTTCTTGGCAAAGATCGGCACGAAGGCGGTGTTGAAGGCGCCCTCGGCAAAGAAGCGGCGGAACATATTGGGCAGGCTGAAGGCGATCAGATAGGCCTCGGCCACGGCGGAGGCGCCCAGGAAGGCCGCGATCATCAGGTCGCGGACGAAGCCGACGACGCGGCTGGCCATGGTCCAGCCCCCGACGGTCAGAAAGCCGTGAAACAGGCGAATGGGTTTCATTCTGGCTCCTCGGGCCGATGCGGGACCGGCATGGCGCGGCGAGACGGAATGCGCAAGGGGGGAACAGTTTGCGCCTTGATCCTGCGCAAGGCCGGTGTCGGGCATGGGGGCGGTATGCGCGGCGCGGGCAACGCGCCTGGCCGGGCAGCGGCAGTCGGGCAAAGGCGTCGGTAGGTGCGTGCTTGCACGCACCCTACGGGGCCGTGCGGGTGTAGGGTGCGTGCTTGCACGCACCATCCCCGCCATCCGGTGCGATACGGGCGCGGCTCAGGTCCGCGCCGC
>JBEBVF010000102.1:0-10566 GCA_040392885.1 Paracoccus sp. (in: a-proteobacteria)
GTCGAGAGCCAGGGCATGATGGCCTCCGAGCGCGAGATGCAGATGTCGGACGAGCATGACGGCATCATCGAGCTGCCCTCGGGCGAGGTCGGGCAGAAATTCACCGACTGGCTGGCCGCCAACCGCCCCGATTCCGTCGATCCGATGATCCATGTCAAGGTCACCCCCAACCGCCCCGATGCGCTGGGCGTGCGCGGCATCGCCCGCGACCTGGCCGCGCGCGGGCTGGGCACCCTGAAACCGCTGAAGACCGCCGCCATCGCTGGCGGCTTCGCCTCGCCGGTCGGGGTCGCCATCGCCCCCGACATGGCCGCGAAGGCGCCCTTCTTCGCCGGCCGGGTGATCCGCAATGTCAGGAACGGCCCCTCGCCGGAATGGTTGCAGAAGCGGCTGACCGCCATCGGCCTGCGGCCGATCAACACCCTGGTGGACATTACCAATTTCTTCACCATCGACCTCAACCGCCCGCTGCATGTCTTCGATGTGGACAAGCTGCGCGGCGACCTGCAGGTACGCGGCTCGGTCGAGGGCGAATCCATGCTGGCGCTGGACGGCAAGACCTATGCCTTCGCGCCGGGCACGATGGTCATCGCCGATGACAGCGGCCCGGTCAGCATCGCCGGCATCATGGGCGGCGAGGCCACCGGCAGCAGCGACGAGACCACCACCGTCTTCCTCGAAAGTGCCTATTGGGACCCGATCGCCATCGCCACCGTCGGCCGCATGCTGAAGGCCAATTCCGATGCCCGCTACCGGTTCGAGCGCGGTGCCGACCCCGATTTCACCCTGCCGGGGCTGGAACTGGCGACGCAGATGGTGCTGGACCTGTGCGGCGGCGAGGCGTCCGATATGGTGACCGCCGGCGCGGTGCCCGATACCGCCCGCGCCTATCCGCTGGACCCGGCCCGCGTGGTCAGCCTCGTGGGCATGGAGATCCCGGAGGAAACCCAGCGCGCCACGCTGGAGGCGCTGGGCTTCCGCATGGAGGGGAACATGGCCCATGTTCCCGGCTGGCGCCCCGACGTGCAGGGCAGCGTCGATCTGGTCGAGGAGGTCGCCCGCATCGCCTCGCTGACCCGGCTGCAGGGCCAGCCCCTGCCCCGCCCGCGCCCCGGCGTGCCGAAGCCGGTGCTGACGCCCCTGCAACGGCGTGAGGCGGCGGCGCGGCGGATGGCGGCGGCCTTGGGCTATAACGAATGCGTCACCTACAGCTTCATCGCCGCCGATGCGGCGGCGCTGTTCGGCGGCGGCCAGGATGCGCTGCGGGTCGAGAACCCGATCAGCAGCGAGATGACGCATATGCGCCCCGACCTGCTGCCCGGATTGCTGGCGGCGGCGGCGCGCAATCAGGCGCGTGGTTTCGCCGATCTGGCCTTGTTCGAGATCGGCCCGGTCTTTACCGGCGGCGAGCCGGGCGAGCAGGCGCTGCGCCTGTCGGGTCTGCTGGTCGGCGCCAATGCGCCGCGCGACCCGCATCACTCGCGCCGGCCGGTGGATGTCTATGACGCCAAGGCCGATGCCGAGGCCGTGCTGGCCGCCATCGGTGCGCCCGCGAAGGCCCAGATCGACCGCAAGGTCGAGGCATGGTGGCATCCCGGCCGCTCGGGCGCGATCCGGCTGGGGCCGAACGTGCTGGCCACCTTCGGCGAGGTGCATCCGCGGGTGCTGAAGGCGATGGGGGTGAAGGGGCCGGCGGTGGCCTTCACCGTCAATGTCGCCAATATCCCCGCCCCGCGCAGCCGCGCCACCACCCGCCCGGCGCTGGCCCTGTCGGATTTCCAGGCGGTCGAGCGCGATTTCGCCTTCGTCGTGGACGATCATGTCGAGGCCGCGGCGATCCTGAACGCCGCACAGGGCGCCGACAAGGCGCTGATCGAGCGGGTTTCGGTCTTCGACCAGTTCACCGGCGACAAGGCCCGCGCGCACATGGGCGAGGGCAAGAAGTCGGTGGCGATCACCGCCCGGCTGGTGCCGCGCGACAAGACCCTGACCGAGGCCGAGATCGAGGCGGTGGCGGCCAAGATCGTCGCCAAGGTCGGCAAGGCCACCGGCGGCGTCCTGCGCTCCTGACCGGCGCAACGAAAAGGGGCACCTCTGGCGGTGCCCCTTCCCGTTCATCAGAGCTTCAGGGGGTGCCGCGCGGCGCCCCCTTTTTCCTTACCGCTTGGGCAGGCGCATCAGTTCCAGCCGGGTCTGCGGCCCCAGATGCACCGAGTTCCTGGCGACCCGCGTACAGCGCGAGGTGCCCTCCGGCTCGCCGGTATTCGGATTGATGTCGAATTTCGGGAAATTCGACGAGGAAATGTCCAGCCGCAGCCGGTGCCCCTTGGCGAACAGGTTGGCGGTGGCAAAGGGATTGATGGTGATCTCGAACGCGCCCTCATCCTCGGCCACCGGTTCCGGCCTGTCCCAGCCCTTGCGGTAGCGGACCCGGAAGATGCCGTCCGACAGGATCAGCGCATAGCCGCGCGGATAGTCGGCGCTGGGCGGATAGACATCGACCAGCTTGGCGGTGAAGTCGGTGTCCGGGGCGTCGGTCTCGACCTTCAGCCGCACGGTGACCGGGCCGACGATGGCCAGATCCTCCTCCAGCGGCGCGGTCTCGAAGCTGAGGATGTCGGGCCGCGCGGTCAGCGGCATGCCGGGATTGCGGCAGCCGAAGAATTCCGGCGCCTCGACCTGATCGAAACCGCCGCCGGTAAAGATCGGCTCGCCCGAGGTCAGCGCGCCGCCGATGGTCGGCACCGGGTCGCGCGGGTCGAAATCATAGGACAGCACCGCATCGGCCGCCGGCGCCTCGCCCAGGCTCATGTCGGGGCGGGGATAGAGGGTCAGCGGCTCGGCCTCCGGCAGCGGCCAGTCGGTGGATTCGAGCCAGCGCCCGCCATGATCCAGATGGCCCTCGGCGGTGCGCCGGCCACTGCCGCCGCCCATCAGGAAGACATGCACGCGACCTTCCTGCACCGGCCCGGGCTCGTCCTTCAGCCAGCGGGCAAAGAATTTCAGCCGATAGGTCAGCCAGTCCTCGTCCACCTGGCCGTCGAAGGTTCCCGCCGGCCCGAAATCCACATCGCCGAACACGGTGCGGGATCGCGAGCCATGCGTCCACGGCCCCATGATCAGCGACAGCGGCCGCTGGTCCTTCAGCCCGGCATGGTTCTCCAGCGTGGTGGGAACGTAGACGTCATACCAGCTCGACATCAGGATCATCGGGATCTTGGGGATCTGCCGGTAATAGCCGGCCGCCCACAGGCCCGGCCGTTTCCAGAAATCGCCGAAGGTGCCGTGCTGCCATTGCTCCAGCACATAGGCCTCGTAATCGGGGTCCCAGCGGATCGGAGAGCGGCCCCTGGTCCACGGGGTCCG
Organism: Paracoccus sp. (in: a-proteobacteria); assembly: GCA_040392885.1. Taxonomy (GTDB): domain Bacteria; phylum Pseudomonadota; class Alphaproteobacteria; order Rhodobacterales; family Rhodobacteraceae; genus Paracoccus. Next base: position 3,367 of record JBEBVF010000102.1, read on the forward strand.
CGCCATCCAGCCGAACAGGTCCTCGGCCTCGATGGCCGCCTGCGCAAAGGGGTCGCCGGCATCCGGCCGCTCCTGCGCGCGGTTATAGGCCCAGGTCAGCTGCTTCAGCTCGAACGCGCCACCCTGGCGGATGCCGCATTGATGCGCGTTGGAGAACCCGCCCGAATCCACGGCCATGCAGGCCAGCCCGGGCGGGTTCAGGCAGGCCATCGCCATCTGCACATGGGCATCATAGCTGAGCCCCATGGTGCCGATGCGCGAGTTGTTCCAGGGCTGCGCCTCGATCCAGACCATGGCATCGAAACCGTCCTCGGCCTCGTTGACATATTTGGTGAAGCGGCCCTCCGAGCCGTAGCGGCCCCGGCAATCCTGCCAGATCACCACATAGCCCTGCCGCACCAGCAGCACGGCCAGGTCGGGGCGCGATTTCGGTATCGGATCGGCCACCGACAGCTCGCTGCGCGGGGTGCCGGCCTTGTCATAGGGAGTGCGCTCGAAGATCACCGGCAATGGCGTCTCCAGCGGGCGGCCGCCCTGCGCCGGACGATAGATGTCGGTGGCCAGCCGGATGCCGTCCCGCATGGGGATCATCACGTTGCGATGGACGACGACATCCTCGGTAACCGGCTCGGCCGGCGTCAGGGCGACCAGATCACTCACTTTGCGGTCCTCACCAGTTGCGGCAGGGTGTTTTCGGACAGGCCGGCCTCGATGGTCAGGCCCTTTTTCATCGCCCAGCCCAGCTTCTGCCAGTAGAGCGGCACGATCGGCGTCTGGGCAAAGGCGATGCGGGTGGCCTCGGCCAGCATCTCGCGGCGTTTCGCCGGGTCGAACTCCTCCAGCGCCGCGGCCAGCGCCGCGTCGAATTCGGGCGACGAGAAGCGCATGCGGTTGAAGGCGCCCGAGCCGGTCTCCTGATCATAGGTGCGCAGGAGCGAGCTGAGCAGCGGCCCCGAATCCGGCGTCGAGGCACCCAGCGAGAACACGAAGGCGCCATAGGTGCCGGCCGTGGCCTCCTTGGCATAGACGTTGTAGGGGAACACCTGCACGCCGTTCACCTTCAGCCCGCCGCGGGCCAGCATCTGGCCCAGCGCCTGCGCCAGGTCTGCGTCGCCGGGGAAGCGGTCGTTCGAGGACGAGACGGTGATGCCGAACCCGTCCGGATAGCCCGCCTGCGCCAGCAGCGCCTTGGCGCCGTCGAGGTCGGGGGCCTGCGGCACCAGGTCGTCGGCATAGCCGCCCAGAACCTCGGGCACCAGCTGCGCCGCCGGCACGCCGGCGCCGCGCAGCAGCCGCTCGACGATCATGTCGCGATCGATCATCATCGAGATCGCCTTGCGCACATTGGCGTCGCGGAACGGGTTTTCTGTCAGCGGCTTGCCGGCAAGGTCGGTGACGCCCGGCGCGGTGTCGTCGCGCATGCTCAGCGCCAGATAGACCACCCGGCCCGAGGGCTCCATCATCACGGTGAAATCGCCGCCGGATTCGATCTGCTGGACATCCGTGATCGGCACCGAGTCGATCAGGTCCACCGAGCCCGACAGCAGCGCCGCCACCCGCGCCGCCGGGTTCGAGATGTAGCGCACGGTCACGTCGTCGAATTCCGGCTGCTCGCCCCAGTAGCCGTCATAGGCGGCGAGCTTCAGCGTCTCGCCCGGCGTCCAGGAGACGAAGCTGTAGGGGCCGGTGCCGATGGCGGCGACGCCCGAGTTGAAGTCCTCGGTCGCCTTGCCTTCGGCTGCGGCCTTGCTGATGATGAACACCCGACCGATGTCTTCCATCAGCGTCGGGTTCGGGGTCTTGGTGGTGATCTTCAACGTCAGGTCGTCGACCTTCTCGACCGTGTCGAGGCTGCTGGTCATGTCCGAATAGGGCGCTGGCGAGTTCGGCACGTCCGGCGCCCGCTCCAGCGAAAAGATCACGTCATCGGCGGTGAACGGGCTGCCGTCCTGGAAGGTCACGCCCTCGCGCAGCTTCACCTCCCAGGTCAGCGGGTCGAGATTGGTCCATTCGACCGCCAGACTCGGCGACATCTGCAGGTTGGTGTCGAACTGGACCAGCCGGTCGAACATCATCAGCGAGACGTTCTGGTTGTTGCCGGTGCGCGAGAATTGCGGGTCGATGGCGGATTGCTCGCTGGCGAGGCCGATGGTCAGCGACTCGGCCAGCGCCGGCATGGCTGTGCCGCACATCAGCGCGGCCACGGCCAAGGATTTGATGGTGGTCTTCATGGCATTCCCTGTTGGTTGACGATTGGTTGCGGGGTCGGAGGCAGGCCGCGCATCCCCTGCCCGTCCTGAAGATGGCAGGCCGAGGCATGGCCGTTCGCGAAGGTCAGCAACTCCGGCCGCTTCTGGCGACAGATCTCCATCGCGAAGGGGCAGCGGGGGTGGAAATGACAGCCGGAGGGCGGGTTCAGCGGGCTGGGGATCTCGCCCTTGACGGTCGAGAAGCGCCGCGCCCGGCGCTCGATCCGCGGCACCTCGGCCAGCAGCGCCGCCGTATAGGGGTGGCGCGGGCCGAGCGGGCCGAAGATTTCATCCGTCGGCGCGCTTTCCACGACGCGACCCAGATACATCACCACCACCCGGTCGGAGATGTGCTGGACCACCGACAGGTCATGGCTGATGAACAGCAGCGTCAGCCCGAGGTCGCGGCGCAGCTCCATGAACAGGTTGATGACCTGCGCCTGGATGGACACGTCCAGCGCGGCGATGCTTTCGTCGCAGACCAGGAATTCCGGGTTTACCGCCAGGGCGCGGGCGATGCCGATGCGCTGGCGCTGACCGCCGGAGAACTGGTGCGGATAGCGATTGGCCATCGCCGGGTCGAGGCCGACGCGGGCCAGCAGCTCGCCGACCATCTTCTCGATGCCGCCGCGCGGCACGATGCCGTGGACCCGCGGCGCCTCGGCGATGATCTCGCGCACGGTCTTGCGCGGGTTCAGCGAGGACATCGGGTCCTGGAAAATGATCTGGGTGCCCAGCCGCATCGCCATGCGGCTGCGGCTGCGCAACCTGGCGATGTCCTTGCCGTCATGCTCGACCACGCCGTCCGAGATCGGCATCATCCCGGCAATGGCCCTCCCGAGCGTGGACTTGCCGCAGCCGGATTCGCCGACCAGCCCGACGACCTCGCCCTTCATCACCTCCAGGCTGACCTGGTCGAGGGCATGGACGGTGGGCGGCGGCGGCGCGCCGGTCAGGCGGCCGACCAGACGCTCGACGATGTCCTGCTTGCGCTGGAACCGCTTGGACACGCCGCGCGCGGCGGCCAGCGGGATCGGCTTGGCTTGCGTCATCTTGCGGCCTCCAGCGGGTGGAAACAGCGCCAGCCATGGCTGCCGGAAACGGTCTCCGGCGGCTCCATCAGGCAGGCGTCGGTGGCATGGGCGCAGCGCGGACGGAAAGGGCAGCCCTGCGGCCGGCCCAGCGGCGGCGGCGCCTGGCCGGGGATCTGCTGCAACGGCTGGCCGCGCACATTGGCCATCGGCGTCGAGTCGATCAGCCCGCGCGTATAGGGGTGGCGGGGATGGTCCAGCACCTCGTCGGTGGTGCCGCGCTCGACGATGCGGCCGGCATACATGACCGCGATGCGATGGGCGAGCGCCGCCACCACCCCGAGGTCGTGGCTGATCCAGATCATCGCCAGCCCCATCTCCTCGGTCAGCTTCTGCATCTCGGCAAGGATCTGGCTCTGGATGGTCACGTCCAGCGCGGTGGTCGGCTCGTCGGCGATGATCAGGTCCGGCTCGTGCAGCAGGGCGATGGCAATGGCGACGCGCTGGCGCATGCCGCCCGAGAACTCGTGCGGATAGGCGTCGATGCGTTCCTCCGGGTGGGGGATGCCGACCTTGGCCAGCGCCGCCAGAGACCGCGCCCGCGCCTCGGCCCGGCTGACCTTCTGATGGGCCAGCACGGTCTCGATCATCTGGGTGCCGATGCGCAGCACCGGGTTCAGGGTCATCATCGGGTCCTGGAAGATCATCACGATCTTGTCGCCGCGCAGGGAGCGCAGCCGCGCCTCGGAGGCGGTGCGCAGGTCCTCGCCGCGATAGTCGATGCGGCCGCCCACCACCTTGCCGGGCTTGTCGATCAGCCCGATGATGGAAAAGCCGGTCACCGACTTGCCCGAGCCGCTTTCCCCGACCAGGCCGAGGATCTCGCCCCGCCGCAGGGTCAGATTGACGCCATCGACGGATTTCACGGTGCCTTTCGGGGTCTCGAACCAGGTTTGCAGGCCCTCGACCGTCAGGATGTTATCGTCGGTCATTGCGCCAGCCTCGGGTTCAGGGCCTCGCGCAGCCGGTCGCCCACGACGTTGATCGAGAACACCAGCGCCAGCAGCAGCAGGCCGGGAAACACGCTCATCCAGTAGAGCCCGGCCAGCAGCACCTGATAGCCGTTGGAGATCAGCAGGCCCAGCGAGGGCTCGGTGATCGGCAGGCCGATACCCAGGAAGGACAGCGTGGCCTCGGCGGCGATGGCGCTGGCGACCTGGATGGTGGCGATGACGATCAGCTGCGGCAGGCAGTTGGGCAGGATGTGAAAGATCAGGATGCGCATCGGCGACAGGCCGAGGCAGCGCGCGGCCTCGACATAATCCTTGCCGGTCTCGACCAGCGCCGCGCCGCGCACGGCGCGGGCGAAATAGGCCCATTGCACCAGGATCAGCGCGATGATGACCTTCCACGTCCCCTGTCCGAACACCACCAGGATCATCAGCGCGACAAGAATGGTCGGCAGCGACAGCATCATGTCGACGAAGCGCATGATCAGCGTGTCCAGCCAGCCGCGCGCATAGGCCGCGATCAGCCCCATCAGCGTGCCGACGACCAGCGCCAGCACCCCGGCGGTCACGCCCACGAACAGCGAGGTGCGCAGCCCGTAGAGCATCGCGGACAGCATGTCGCGGCCCTGCACGTCGGTGCCCAGCCAATAGGTCATGCCCGACATCGACTCGCTGCCCGGCGGCAGGCGGCTGTCGAAGAAGTCGATGGCGGTCAGATCATAGGGGTTCTGCGGCGCGATCCAGGGCGCCAGCAGCGAGGCGGCGATCAGGATCAGGCAGACCAGCGCCGCGATCGTGGCCTTGGGGCTGGACAGCACGCCGCGCGCCAGCCGGGCGATGAGGCTGTCGCTGCGCTTCAGCCTTGCGGGGATCAGCATCTCCATCACTGGCGCGCCCGGATGCGGGGGTCGAGCGCGGAATAGAGCACGTCGACCACGAAATTGATCAGGCTGAACATCAGGACGATCACCAGGATATAGGCCACGATCACCGGCCGATCGAGCGCATTGATGCTGTCGATGATCAGCTTGCCGACGCCGGGCCAGGCAAAGATGGTCTCGGTCACCACGGCGAAGGCGATCAGCGAGCCGAACTCGACCCCCAGCACGGTGATGATCGGGATCAGGATGGTCTTCAGCACATGCACGAACAGGATGCGCCGCTCGGGCAGACCGCGGGCGCGGGCATATTTCACGAAATCCAGCGGCATGGTCTCCTGCACGCCGGTGCGGGTCATGCGGATGACCAGCGCGATCTGCGCCAGCGCCAGGTTGGTGGCCGGCAGCAGCAGGTGGCGGAACCCGTCCCAGGTGGCAAAGCTGGTGGTGACGCCGAGGATGGTGCCGGTCTGGCCGCGTCCGGTCGAGGGCAGCCAACCCAGCCAGACCGCGAAGATCATGATCAGCATCATCCCCTGCCAGAAATTCGGCAGCGAGAAGCCGAGGATCGAGCCGGTCATGATCGACTCGTCCACGTTGGAATTCGGCCGCACCCCGGCCCAGAGGCCCAGCGGCATGCCGATCAGCAGCGACAGGACCAGCGCCACGATCGTCAGCTCCAGCGTGGCCGGCAGCCGCTGGAAGATCACATCCAGCGCCGGGCGGTTGAACACGAAGGAATTGCCCAGGTCGCCCTGCAAGGCCGAGGTCAGGAAGTTGAAATACTGCACCGGCAGCGGCTGGTCGAGCCGCAGCGAGGCGGCCACCTGCTCGCGCATGGCCATGGTCGCGTCGGCGGGCAGCAGAATCTCCAGCGGGTCGCCGATGGCATAGACGCCGAGGAAGACGATGACCGAGGTCAGCAACAGCACCAGAACCGTCTGGATCAGCCGCCGCAGCACAAAGACGATCATCTTGGGTTACCCCGCGCTGGCGCGGCGCCTGGATGATTCATGTCGGTTCCACCCCTCCAATTTCAAAAACTGTAGCGGGATGATTCGCTTCTATGCAATATTATGATAATGACGCGAGAGGCTATGCCCGAGGCGCATAATGGACCCGATCCTGCTGCATACCTTCCAGGTCGTCTGCGACAAGGGCACGACGCTGGCGGCGGCGCAGGCACTGGGCATCTCGCAATCGGCGGTCAGCCGGCGGCTGGCGCAGATGGAGGCGGCGCTGGCGGTGCCGCTGTTCTGGCGCGAGCATGGCAGGCTGATCCCCACGCCCGAGAACCGGGCGCTGCGCGGGCAGATCTCGGCGGTGCTGACCCAGTCGCTGCGGCTGGAGGCGCTGGCGCGCGAGATGGCCTCGGACAAGACGGCGATGCGGATGCTGAAGGTGGCATTCCCGGCCAGCCTGACCATGACCATCGTGCCGGAGATCCTCGAGGATTTCACCACCACCCATCCGCATGTCCAGGTCGAGCTGCATACCGGCACCTATGACCTGATCGAGCACATGTTGCAGGACAACCGCGCCGAGGTCGGCTTCCTGCGCATGCCGACGCGCCGGCCGGGGCTGCGCACCGCGCCGCTGATCGAGGTGCCGACGGTCTGCGTGCTGCCCGAGACCCATCCCCTCGCCGCGCAGCCGGAGATCCGCGCCGCCGACCTGGCCGGCCAGCCGCTGATCCTGCTGGGCAAGGCCCGCCAGCCGAGGCGCGAGATCGACCTGATGTTCATGGCCGCCGGCATCGTGCCGCGCATTCGGGTCGAGGCGCATTCGGTGATGTCGGCCTGCGCGCTGGCGGCGCGGGGCCTGGGCATTACCATCGTCAACGGGCTGATGGCGCGCGACTATGCGCATCTGCCCATCGCCATCCGCCCGCTGCGCGAGCGGTTGCCGCATCACTTCGCCTTCGCCATGCCGGCCTCGATCCCGGCCTCGGAGGCCGCCGAGGGCTTCATGCGCACCGCCGGCCAGCATTTCGCGCGGGTGCCGGGCGTGCAGGCGCCCGACCCCGCCTAGG
>JBEBVF010000103.1:0-10557 GCA_040392885.1 Paracoccus sp. (in: a-proteobacteria)
CTGGTCCTTGACCGCCTCCATGCTGACATGGGTCGAGGTGCTCTCGACATGCGGCAGGGTCGAGATCACCTCGCCCAGCACCGCCCGGTATTCGCGGATGTCGGTGGTGCGCACCTTCAGCAGATAGTCGAAGGCGCCGGCGATCATGTGGCACTGCTCGATCTCCGGCACGTCGCGGACCCGGGTGTTGAAGGCGCGCAGCGCCGCCTCGGAGGTATCCTTCAGCTTGACCTCGACAAAGGCCACATGCTCGCGGTCCAGCGCGGCGGGGTCCACCACGGCGCGAAAGCCCCGGATGGTGCCGCGCGCGATCAGCCGGGCCAGCCGCACCTGGCAGGGCGATTTCGACAGCCCCACCTTTTCCGCCAGCGCGGTCACGGTCATGCGCCCGTCGCGCATCAGTTCGCGCAGGATGCGCCGGTCGATCCGGTCGATCGTTCTGTCTGCGGCCATTTCCCCATCCCCTTCGCCTGCCCGACCGCTTATCATAGGCAAATCGTCCCCGTGAAGCCCGATCGACAGGAGGACTTCCTGCGTCCATCTGGCTAGACTGCCGCGAAACCCATGCCCTGCCGCCGGAGACCCGCGATGCCTTCGACCCATACCGACCGCCAGCCCCTGCGCGCCGCCTATGCGGCCGAAGAAAGCGCCGTGCTGGAGGCGCTGAACCGTTTTGCGCCCTCGGAGGCCACCCGCCGTAAGGCCGCCGCCCGCGCCGCCGTGCTGGTCGAGCAGATCCGCAACAGCGCCCGCCCGGGCCTGATGGAGAGCTTCCTGGCCGAATACGGCCTGTCGACCCAGGAAGGGCTGGCGCTGATGACCATGGCCGAGGCGCTGCTGCGGGTGCCGGATGCGCTGACCGCCGACACGCTGATCGCCGACAAGATCGGCGCCGGCGACTGGCGCGAGCATCGCGGCGGCTCCGGTTCGCGGCTGGTCAATGCGGCGACCGAGGGATTGGTCATCACCCGCCGGGTGCTGGCCCCCGATGTGGGCCACGAGGCCACCCTGCGCAGCGCCGTCCGCCGGCTGGGCGCGCCGGTGATCCGCGCCGCCACCCGCCGCGCCATGCGCGAGATGGGCGATGCCTTCGTCCTTGGCCGCGACATCGACGAGGCGATCAAGCGCGGCGCCGGCATGGTCAAGCGCGGCTTCACCTACAGCTATGACATGCTGGGCGAGGCGGCGATGACCATGGCCGATGCCGACCATTTCGACAAAGCCTATTCCGACGCAATCACCCGCCTGGCGCGTGAGGCGGTCAAGGGCAGGATCCGCAGCAATCCCGGCATCTCGGTCAAGCTGTCGGCTCTGCATCCGCGCTATCAGACCACCCAGGCCGACCGGGTGATGGAGGAGCTGGCGCCGCGCCTGCTGCGCCTGTGCCAGATGGCGGCGCGCGCCGACATGGGCCTCAATATCGACGCCGAGGAGGCCAACCGGCTGGAGATCAGCCTCGACGTGATCGAATCGGTGCTGTCGGACCCCTCGCTGGCCGGCTGGGACGGGTTCGGCGTCATCGTGCAGGCCTATTCCAAGCGCGCCGCCCCGGTGCTGGACTGGCTCTATGCGCTGGCGCAGCGGCTGGACCGCCGGATCATGGTGCGGCTGGTCAAGGGCGCCTATTGGGACAGCGAGGTCAAGCGCGCCCAGGTCGAGGGGCTGGAGGGCTTTCCGGTCTTCACCCGCAAGGCGGCGACGGACGTGTCGTGGCTGTGCAATGCCGGCAAGCTGCTGGGCATGACCGACCGCATCTATCCGCAATTCGCCACCCATAACGCTCATTCGGCGGCCTCGGTGCTGGAGATCGCCGCCGAGCGCGGCGTCGATCTGGACGCGTTCGAGTTCCAGCGCCTGCATGGCATGGGCGAGGCGCTCTATGACCTGATCACCCGCGACAGCAAGGTGCATTGCCGCATCTATGCTCCGGTCGGCCCGCACAAGGACCTGCTGGCCTATCTGGCGCGGCGGATGCTGGAAAACGGTGCCAACTCCAGCTTCGTCAACCAGGTGGTCGACCCGAACGTGCCGCCGGCGGATGTGGTGCAGGACCCCTGGGACCGGCTGGCCGGCCCCTCGCGCAGCCCGTCGCTGAAATTCGCCTGCGACCTGTTCGCGCCGGGCCGGGCCAATTCCCGCGGCACCGAACTGCAGGAGCCGGCGGCCCTGGCCGGCTATGAGGCCGCCCGCGCCGGCTTTGCCGAGGCCCGCTGGGTGGCGACACCGCTGCTGGCCGAGGGCATCGACGCCGAGGCCGGCGAGGTGGTGCCGGTCGCCAACCCCGCCCGCCCGGACGACCGCCTGGGCGAGGTGCATCGCTCCAGCGAGGCGCAGGCCCGCGCCGCCATCGCCGCCGCCCGCCCCTGGGATGCGCCGGTGGAGACCCGCGCCGCCATCCTCGACCGCGCCGCCCAGCTCTACGAGGCGCATGCGCCGGAGATCTATGCCATCGTCGCGCGCGAGGCCGGCAAGACCATGCAGGACGCCGTGGCGGAACTGCGCGAGGCCGTGGATTTCCTGTATTATTACGCCGCCGAGGCCCGCAAGGACCAGCTCGGCGCGCCGCTGGGGGTGGTGACGGCGATCTCGCCCTGGAACTTCCCGCTGGCGATCTTCACCGGCCAGGTGGCGGCGGCGCTGGCCGCCGGCAATGCCGTGCTGGCCAAGCCGGCCGAGACCACCAGCCTGCTGGCGCATTTCGCGGTGAGGCTGATGCACGAGGCCGGGGTGCCGCGCACCGCGCTGCAACTGCTGCCGGGCCGCGGCTCGGCGCTGGGGCCGGTGCTGACCGGCACCGATGCCGTGGCCGGGGTGGTGTTCACCGGCTCGACCGCCACCGCGCAGGGCATCCACAGGTCGATGGCCGAGGCGATGGCGCCGGGCGCGCCGCTGATCGCCGAGACCGGTGGCTTGAACGCGATGATCGTGGACAGCACCGCCCTGCCCGAGCAGGTGGTGCGCGACGTGCTGGCCTCCAGCTTCCAGTCGGCGGGCCAGCGCTGCTCGGCGCTGCGCATGCTCTATCTGCAGGAGGACGTGGCCGACGGCATGCTGAAGATGCTGTTCGGTGCCATGGACCAGTTGCGCGTCGGCGACCCCTGGCTGGCCAGCACCGATGTCGGCCCGGTCATCGACGCCAAGGCCCGGCAGGGCATCATCGAACATATCGAGGCGATGCGCGAACAGGGCCGGGTGCTGCACCAGATCCCGGTGCCGCAGGAAGGGCATTTCGTGCCGCCGACGGTGATCCGCCTGCCCGGCATCGAGGCGCTGGAGAAGGAGATCTTCGGCCCGGTGCTGCATGTCGCCACCTACAAGGCCGAGGACCTCGACAAGGTGATCGAGGCCATCAACGGCCGCGGCTACGGGCTGACCTTCGGCCTGCATTCGCGCATCGGCGGCCGCGTCGAGGACATCGCCTCGCGGATGCGGATCGGCAACGTCTATGTCAACCGCAACCAGATCGGCGCCATCGTCGGCAGCCAGCCCTTCGGCGGCGAGGGCCTGTCGGGCACCGGCCCCAAGGCCGGTGGCCCGTCCTATGTCCCCGCCTTCACCCGCCAGCCGGAACCGGCCGAGGACAGCACGCCCACTGCCCCGGCGCGGCCGCTGGCCACCGGCGAGATCCAGGCGCGCATCGACGGGCTGCACCTGGCCGCGCAGGCGGCGCTGTCGACGCCGGTCGAGACGCTGACCATGCCCGGCCCCACCGGCGAGAGCAACCAGCTGTCGCGCTATGGCCGCGGGGTGATCCTCTGCCTCGGCCCGACCCCGGCCCAGGCGGCGGCGCAGGCCCAGCAGGCGCGCCGCGCCGGCGCCGTGCCGCTGGAACTGCCCGGCGAGACGGTCCCGGCCGAGGCGCTGACCGAGCTGACCGGCTTTGCCGGCGTGGCCTGCCGCGGCGACACGGCCCGGCTGCGGGCGCTGCGCAAGGCGCTGGCGGCCCGCGATGGCGCCATCCTGCCGCTGCTGACCGGCGCCGACATCACCGCGCGCTGCATGCTGGAACGGCATGTCTCGGTCGACACCACCGCCGCCGGCGGCAACGCGGCACTGCTGGCGCTGGGCGGCTGAGCAGGCGCAGGCGGTCCGACCGCCGCCCGCTTTGCCTCTGGCCGCGTGGGGAAACGGTGCGTGTGAACACGCGCCCTACCGGCAGGCGTTCGGGCGTAGGGTGCGTGTCCACACGCACCTTCCCCCTACCCGCGCGAATACAGGGCGCGGGGCGTCCGGGAACGCCGCCGCATGTTCATCCTCCCCCTACCCGCGCGGATAGAGGATCATCTGGGTGCAGCGGAACAGCGCGATCGGGGTCTCGCGGCCCTCGGCCATCACCTCGGCATCCCAGATCTGCGTCATCCGCCCGCCATGCAGCAGCCGGGCGCGGGTGGTGATCTCGCCCTGCCGCGCGGTGCCGAGGAAATTGGTCTTCAACTCGATGGTGGTGAAGCCCGAGGCCCCTTCGGGCAGCGAGATCATGCAGCCATAACCGCAGGCGGTATCGGCCAGCGCCACTACCGTCGCCGCATGCAGATAGCCGTTCGGCGCCAGATGCGCCGGCGTCAGAAGCAGCGCGCCCGTCACCCGCCCCGACCCCCATTCGCGCCATTCCAGCCCCATCTGGCCGGGCAGGCTGCCCTTCTGATGCGTGTTCGGATTCATTCGCCCCCTCCTCGCGGTGGCCGTCTTCGCCGCCATGCTAGGCCACCGGCGGGCAGGCGCAAGCCCGCCGGCCAAGCCCCGCAAAACGCTTGCAATACGAAAGGCCGCTTGCAAAGCTGCCCCCACGGGGGAGGACGGGAGGACGAGCGTGGCCAGCCAGCACCCAGCGCAGGGGGCATCCGCCCCGGCCGTCGAAGGACGCAACCTGGTCAAGACCTTCGGCATCGGACCGAACGCCGTCACCGCCCTGGCCGATGTCAGCCTGACCGTCGCCCGGGGCGAGTTCTTCACCCTGCTCGGCCCCTCCGGCTGCGGCAAGACCACGCTGCTGCGGCTGATAGCCGGCTTCGACCTGCCCACGGCGGGCGAGTTGCTGCTGTCCGGGCGCGACATCACCGACCTGCCGCCGAACAAGCGCCGCGTGAACACCGTGTTCCAGAGCTATGCGCTGTTCCCGCATCTTACCGTGGCGGAGAATATCGGCTTCGGGCTGAGGATGCTGGACCGCCCCAGGGCCGAGATCGCCGAGCGCACCCGGCAGATGATCGCCATGGTGCGGCTGGAGGCGCTGGCCGACCGCCGCCCGGCGCAGATGTCGGGCGGCCAGAAGCAGCGCGTGGCCCTGGCCCGGGCGCTGGCCCCGGCGCCCGAGGTGCTGCTGCTCGACGAGCCGCTTTCGGCGCTGGACCTCAAGCTGCGCAAGGAGATGCAGTCGGAGCTGAAGCGCCTGCAGCATGAGACCGGCATCACCTTCGTCTTCGTCACCCACGACCAGGAGGAGGCGCTGACGATGAGCGATCGCATCGCGGTGATGTCGGCGGGCGAGGTCCAGCAGATCGGCACCCCGCACGAGATCTATACCCGCCCGGTCAACCGCTTCGTGGCCGATTTCATCGGCGAGACCAATTTCCTGCCCGCCCGCATCCAGGGCGGCATGGCGCGGCTGGCCGCCGGCGGCGACCTGGCGCTGCCGACCGCGCTGGCCGCGGCCGAGGCCACCATCGCCATCCGGCCCGAGCATCTGGCCCTGGCCGGCGAGGCCGAGCCGGGCGCCATCCCCGCCACCGTCGCCGGCTCGGTCTATCTGGGTACCGGCAGCCATGTGAACCTGCGGCTCGACGACGGCACGCCGGTGGTGCTGCGCCTGCCCTCACTGGCCGGAGCGCCGCCCGAGCCCGGCCGCCGCGTCGGGCTGCGCATCGCGCCGGGCGCGGCGCAGGTGCTGGCGGAATGAGCAGCGCTGCCGAGATCCGCGCCCGCCGGCGCGACCTGCGCCGCAGCTGGCTGCTCTCGGCGCCGGCGCTGCTGATCCTGGTCCTCGCCGCCTCCGGGCCGCTGCTGGTGGTGCTGGTCTATTCCTTCCTGACCCCCGGCGACTTTTCCGGCGTCAAGGGGCCGGTGACGCTGGATGCCTGGCGCGGGCTGTTCCTGACCCGCGACATCTTCGACGGCAGCCTGCAATGGGCCGACGCGCATCTGATCATCCTGTGGCGCTCGGTCTCGCTGTCGCTGCTGACCACGGTGATCTGCCTGCTGATCGGCTTTCCGACCGCCTGGTTCATCGCCACACGCCCGCCGCACCGGCGCGCCATGTGGATGTTCATGATCACCATTCCCTTCTGGACCAACCTGCTGATCCGCACCTTCGCCATCGGCGAGATCATCCGCAACGAGGGCCTGCTGAACACCGTGCTGATCCGGCTGGGCCTGGTCGCCCAGCCGATCCAGATCATGTATACCGATGCCGCGGTGCTGATCGGCATGGCCTATGTCTATCTGCCGCTGATGGTGCTGCCCCTCTATTCCACCATCGAACGCATGGACATGACGCTGATGGAGGCCGGGCACGACCTCTATGCCAGCCGCTGGCAATTGCTGCGCCGGGTGGTGCTGCCGATCACCCGGCCGGGGATCATCGCCGGCTCGATCCTGGTCTTCGTGCCCTCGCTGGGCGCCTATGTCACCCCGCGCGTGCTGGGCGGCGGCAAGAAGATGATGCTGGGCAACTTCATCGAGCTGCAGTTCGGCCAGGGCCGCAACTGGCCGCTGGGCGCCGCCTTCTCCATGCTGCTGCTGCTGATCGTGGCGGTGGCGCTGGTGGCCTATGTGCGCGCGGCGACCAGCGACGGGGGGGCGCAGGATGGCTAGGCCGCAATTCTCGGCCAGCCGCATGCCCGGCTTTGCCACCGTCGCGGTAACGGCGATCGTGCTGCTCTACCTGCCGATCATCACCGTGGTGGTCTACAGCTTCAACGGCGGCGATTCCATTGCGGTCTGGCGGGGCGTGTCGCTGCGCTGGTATGGCATCGCCTGGCAGAACACGGCCGTCAAGGACGCCACCATCCGCTCGCTGGTGCTGGCGGGCTCGGCCTCGGTGATCGCCACCGCCGTCGCCACCGCCGCCGCCCTGGGCACGACGCGGGTGCGCAAGTTCCGCGGCATGACGCTGATCTATGTGCTGATCAACCAGCCGCTGATGGTGCCGGAGGTGGTGACGGCGGTGGCGCTGCTGATCGTGTTTGCCGCCGTCAAGGTGGCCACCGGCTATTCCGGCCTCGGCTATCTGATCTTGGCGCATTCGGCCTTCTGCATCCCCTTTGCCTATCTGCCGATCCGCGCCCGGCTGGAGGGCATGGACCTGACCATGGAGACCGCCGCCGCCGACCTTTACGCGAACGGCTGGCAGACCTTCCGCCATGTCACCCTGCCGCTGCTGGGGCCGGGCGTGGCGGCGGGGGCGATGCTGGCCTTCGTCATCAGCCTCGACGACGTGGTGATCACCCAATTCGTCAAATCCGCCGGGCAGGAGACCCTGCCCACCTGGATGCTGGGCCAGTTGCGCCGCGGCATCACCCCGGAGATCAACGCCATATCGGCGGCGCTGCTGGCGGTCACCGTCACGCTGCTGATCGTGATCGGCCTGCTGAACCGGGCCGATCGCCACCGCTGAACCGACAATGACAGGGAGACGACCATGAAATTCCTCGCCACCACCGCCATGCTGGCGGCCCTCGCCACCCCGGCCCTTGCCGAGGGCGAGCTGAACATCTTCACCTGGGGCAATTACACCAATCCCGAGGCGATCAAGAAATTCGAGGCCGAGACCGGCATCAAGGTCACCATCACCGATTACGACAGCAACGATGCCGCGCTGGCCAAGGTCGAGGCCGGCGGCCACGGCTTCGACATCGTGGTGCCCTCGGCCAATTACGTGCCGGTCTTTGCCGAGAAGGGACTGATCCAGGAACTGGACCATGCCAGGCTGCCCAGCTTCGGCAATATCGAACCGCGCTGGGTCGATGTGGAATGGGATCCGGGCCGCAAATTCTCGATCCCCTATCTGTGGGGGGTGACGGCGCTGGCGGTGAACACCAAGGTCTATGGCGGCGACATCAACGATTCCGACGTGGTGTTCGATCCGCCGGAGGAGCTGGCCGGCAAGCTGAACGTGATCCCGGAAATGTCGGACGTGATGTCGCTGGCGATCTTCAACCAGGGCGGCGAATACTGCACCGAGGATCTGGAGGTGCTCAAGCGCGTCCGCGACATGCTGATGGCCGCCAAGCCGAAATGGATCTCGATGGAATATTCCGCCATCGAGCCGCTGACCAATGGCAATATCGCCGGCTCGATCACCTGGAACGGCGCCGGCATGCGGGCGCGGCTGGGCAACCCGGACGTGGCCTATGGCTTCCCGGTGCAGGGCTACCCGATGTTCATGGACAGCCTGGCGATCCTCGCGGATGCGAAGAACACCGACAATGCCTATCGCTTCCTGGAATTCGCCTTGCAACCGGAGAATGCGGCGCTGTTCTCGGCCTTTGCCAAATATTCCAACGGCATCGCCGGCTCGGAGGAATTCCTGCCGGAGGACATGCGCACCGCGCCCGAGGTCAACATCCCGGACGAGATCCTCGCCAACGGCCATTTCCTGCAACGCTGCCAGGGCAAGGGCTATGAATACATGACCGCGATCTGGACCGAATTGCAGAAGTGACGCGCCGGGTGCGGCGGGATGACCCGCCGCGCCCTTACACGGGGGGAGTCATGGCCGATCTGATCGTCGAGAACTGCCGCAGCTGGCCCTCGCTGACCGAGGGCGGCACCACCGATGCCATCGCCATCGCCGAGGGCCGCATCGTGGCGCTGGGCGCCGAGGCGCGGGCCCTGCGCGGGCCGGGGGTGCGGGTGATCGACGCCGGCGGCGCCTGGGCGCTGCCGGGGCTGGTGGAAAACCACATCCACATCTTTTCCGGCGGCGCCACGCTGCGCGCGATTGATTGCAGCCAGGTCATGGGCCGCGAGGCGCTGGCCGCCGCCATCCGGGCCGCCGACAAGGCGCGGCCGGGCGATTTCATGCTGACCGGCTTTGGCTGCAAGTATCAGGTAATCGGGGCGAAAAACCTGACCCGCCACGACCTCGACGCCATCCTGCCCGACCGGCCGCTCTATCTGGCGGCGCCGGATTTCCATTGCGCCTGGGCGAACACGGCGGCGCTGCGCAAGGCCGGCATCCTGCACGGCGGCGATCCGGGACCGGGGGCCGAGGTGGTGATGGGCGCCGACGGCCTCGCGACCGGCGAGCTGGTCGAATTCGGCGCCATGACCCTGGTCAAACGCCATGGCCCCACCGGCGGGCGCGAGGACATGGGCCTGCGCGGCGACATGCCCTATGCCGAACCCAGCCCGGCCGAGCGCGCCCATGATCGGCAGCTGATCATCGACTCGCTGAACTGGGCGGCGCGGCACGGGCTGACCGGCGTCACCAGCATGGACGGCAACGACTGGCAGGCCGGGCTGCTGCGCGAACTGGCGGAGGCCGACGAATTGCCGATCCGCGTCTCCTCGCCTCTGGTGCTGACCTCGCGGCAGGGGCCGGAGCATGTGCATATGGCCCGGCCCTGGGGGCCGGGCCTGCAGGCGGCGCAGGGGCTGGGCCGGCGCGGCGACATGCTGCGGTTCGGCCGCATCAAGATGTTCATGGACGGGGTGCTGGACACCCATACGGCGCTGCTGGTCGATCCCTATGCGGACCGCGACAGCCGCGGCAAGCCCCTGTTCCCGCAGGACCTGTTCGACGCCATCTGCATCGAGGCCGACCGGCTGGGCCTGCAGATCGCCGTGCATTGCGTGGGCGACGGCGCGGTGCGGGCGGTGCTGGACGGCTACGAGGCCGCGCGCCGCGCCAACGGCGCCCGCGATTCGCGCCACCGCATCGAGCATATCGAGCTGCTGCATCCCGACGACCTGCCGCGCCTGAAAGCGCTGGGCGTCACCGCCTCGATGCAGCCGACGCATCCGCCCGGCCTGTCGGGCTGGCCGCTGGAGCCGATGATCTCGATCATCGGGCGCGAGCGCTGGCCCTGGGCCTATCCGTGGCGGCGCATCCACGAGGCGGGGGTGCCGCTGGTCTTCTCGACCGACTGGCCGGTCTCGCCCATCGACCCGCTGGACGCGATCCATTGCGCGCTGTCGCGCCAGCCCTGGGGGCCGGGACTGATGGACCAGCGGCTGGGGCTGGACCAGACCCTGGCCGCCTACACCGCCGGCGGCGCCCGGGCCGAGTTCGCCGAGGGCCGGCGCGGCCGCATCCAGAAGGGGATGCAGGGCGACATCACGCTGATTTCGGGCGACATCGCCGGGCTGGCGGAGGGGCGCGACGCGGCGCAGATCGCCATGACCATCTGCGACGGGCGGGTGGTTTACGCCGCCTGACCCCGGCCCTGCCAAGGCTTTCGCGGGGGCGGAAAAAATCTTCGGCGGGGGCGCGATTTTCCTCTTGCAGGGGTCGGCGGAGAGCACTAAACACCCCCTCACCGGCGGCGGACGCCACCGGGAACGGAGTGCGGGCGTAGCTCAGGGGTAGAGCATAACCTTGCCAAGGTTAGGGTCGTG
>JBEBVF010000104.1:0-10539 GCA_040392885.1 Paracoccus sp. (in: a-proteobacteria)
TGACGGTGGATCTCGCCCCCTTGGCTCCGCCGCCTAGCGGTCGTTCGGCCCCTTGCCGGCGAGGATGCGCGGGGCGGCGCGGTCGACCCGGGCAATGCGGGTCTGGCTCTGCTTGGCCTGACCGATGGTCAGCATCCAGCCGCGGCGCCGGCCGGGGGTGAGGGCGGCGAAGGCCTCGGCCAGGTCGGGATCGGCCTCCAGCCGCGCCACCAGCTCCTCCGGCGGGTCGAGGTCGTCCTTGGGCATCGGCACCGGCTCGGCGGCCTTGCGCATCGCCTCGGCCAGATAGGCCAGCAGGGTCGGGCGCAACGCCTCGACCGCCTCGGCGGTGGTGAAGTTCACCACCCGGCTGCTGCGCGAATTGGGGCCGGGGGCGGCAAGGATGCCCTCGGGATCGTCCAGCAGCGCGCCCTTGAAGAAGCCCAGGCCGGCACGGTCCTTGAAGCCCCAGATGATGGCGACGTTGTGGCCGTCATGGGTATAGACCGGCGCATGCCATTTCCAGGCCTCGGTCAGCCCGGCCTCCAGCAGCAGCGCGCGCAGCGCCAGCTGGGCCTCGCGCCAGCGGGTCAGGCCGGCGAAATGCGCGGCGAGTATCTTGGTATCGGACATGGTTTCCTCCCGCCGCCAGCATGGCAGGCGAGGCGGCAAAGAAAAAGGGCCGGGCGTGATGCCCGGCCCCGGTCGGGGTCGCTGGGTGGCGCGATTACTCGCGGTTGCCCAGGAATTGCAGCAGGAACATGAACAGGTTCAGGAAATCCAGATAGAGCTGCAGCGCGCCCATGATCGCCGATTTACCGAGGAAGTCGGCATCCGACTGGGCCAGTTGCAGATAGGTGTTCTTGATCCGCTGGGTGTCATAGGCGGTCAGGCCGGCAAAGATCAGCACGCCCAGCACCGAGATCACGAACTGCATCGCACTGGACTGCAGGAACAGGTTGATCAGCGAGGCCACGATCAGGCCGACCACGCCCATCATCAGGAAGGTGCCGAAGCCGGACAGGTCGCGCTTGGTGACATAGCCGTAGATCGACAGCGACGCGAAGGCGATGGCGGTCACGAAGAAGGTCTGGATGATCGAGACCGTGGTATAGGCCATGAAGATCCAGCTGATCGACAGGCCCATCAGGGTCGCGAACAGGTAGAAGACCAGCGTGGCGCCGGCCACCGACAGCCGGTTCAGCGCCGCGCCGAAGGCGAAGACCACCAGCAGCGGGGCGAACATGATCACCCATTTCAGCGGCGACATGTAGATCGCCTGGCCCAGCTGGGTCAGTTGCCCTTCCGGGGTGACCGAAAGCCCGGCGATCGCCCAGGCGGCAAGCCCGGTGATCAGCATGCCCACGGACATCAGCCCGTAGACCTTGTTCATGTAAGCGCGCAGGCCCTCGTCGATCGCGGCCGCGCGCCCGCCGACGGTGGCCGTTTGCAGGCGAAGGTCTTGTGCCATCTATCTCTCCATGTTGCCGCATCCCGGAGGGGAGCGGTGCTTCAGGCGGAATTTCACCGACAAATAGTGGGCATGGCGGGGCCATAATGCAACCGCCTGATGATAAAATCCGCGTAAACTTTTCTGCGTTCGCAGCCTGCAAACCCGCGCGGTCAGAGGGTTATCACCAGCTTGCCGATCTGGCGGCGGTCGCGCAGGGCGGCATAGCCCTCGGCCAGCCGCGCCAGCGGCAGGGTGGTGCCGGCATGCGGGCGGATCAGGCCGCGACCGGCGAGGTCCAGCGCCTCGGCCAGCGAGGCGCGCAGCAGCTCCGGCGCCAGTATGCGATAGCCGCCCCAGTGGATGCCGTGGATCTCGATGTTCTTGACCAGAGCATGGTTGAGGGGCAGGGCGGGCGGCCGCCCGCCGGCAAAGCCGACGACGAGAAAGCGGCCGCCCGGTTGCAGTGCCCCGAAGGCCGCCAGCCCGGGCGCGTCGCCCACCGGATCATAGACCACATCGGCGCCGCGCGCGCCCAGGTCCCGCGCCGCCGCGCGGATGGCGTCGCGCAGCGCGGTCTCGGCGAGGGGGGCGGTGTCGATGACCGCGGCGGCGCCGGCGGCGCGCACCGCCTCGGCCTTGTCGGCGCCCCGCGCCAGCCCGATCACCCGCGCGCCCAGCGCCGCGCCCAGCTCGACCGCGGTCAGGCCGACGCCGCCGGCGGCGCCCAGCACCACCAGCACCTCGCCGGCGCGCAGTCGCGCCCGCGCGGTCAGCGCCAGATGGCTGGTGCCATAGGCGACCTGAAAGCCGGCCGCCGCCGCCCAGTCGATTCCGTCGGGCAGAAGGGTCAGCCGGTCGGGCGTGGTCACCACCGTCCCGGCCAGCGCGCCATGGCCCAGATAGGCCACCCGGTCGCCGGGGCGCAGCGGGCTGTCCGGGTCGGCCTCGGTCACCTCGCCGGCGCCCTCCAGCCCCGGCACGAAGGGAAAGTCCGGCATGTCCTGATAGCGGCCCTCGACCATCAGCAGGTCGGCGAAATTCAGCGCCGCCGCCCGCATCCTGACCCGCACCATGCCCGGCGCCCGCGGCGGGATTTCTGCCGTGATCACGCGCGGTTGCGCGCCCGGTTCCGCGATCCAGCCCTGTTCCATCACCGTCCCCCACCCCCTTGGGTTGATTCGCCCGCCACCGCCCGCTGCCGGGCCCGATCGCCGCCGCAACCCTGCCGCGACCCCGCCGCTAACGGCATGCGGGAGAATTATACGCGCCAACTCGCCTATCACCTGTCCTTTTGGACAGGTCCGCTCTGTTACCGATTGCTTTAGGCCTCGGGGCTGCGCGATGGAAGGGATCACAAGGATTGATCAAACTTCACGGGGGAGTGACAAATGTCGCATCCAGTCGACGTCCATGTGGGCAAGCGCATCCGGCACCGGCGCTGGATGATCGGCATGACCCAGCAACAGCTGGCCGACAAGGTCGGCATCAAGTTCCAGCAGATCCAGAAATACGAAACCGGCGCCAACCGGGTCTCGGCCTCGCGGCTGTGGGACATCGCACAGGCGCTGGGGGTGCCGGTCTCGTTCTGCTTCGAGGGGCTGGACACGGCGGTGCCGAACGCCCATGTGGATGGAGACATGCTGTCCGACAAGGAAGCCCTGCAACTGGTCCGCGCCTATTACGCGATGCCCGAGGCGCAGCGCCGCCAGATCTTCGAACTGGCGCGTGTGCTGTCGGACGTAGCCTGACCCGGCTGCCGGCCGGGCGGGGCAGCGGGTGACGGACCGGATGGGGCGGGCGCCCAGCCCGTCTCGTGGCGTTGCGATGCGCAGCTCGGGGCAAAGCGCTCTTGTCCCCGGGCTGCGCATTGCAACGCCTTTCTCGTCCCCGCCACCGCCCATCCGCCGCCCACGCGGCGCCTGTTCATCGGGGCTCGGGCTTGCTAAACCCGCCGCGCAGGCGGGTTTGCAGGGAGTGTGACGGGCATGGCGGTTTCGGACATCCAATCGGGCGCGGCGATCAGCGCCGTGGCCCACCGGCTGGCGGATGCGGCCCGCGCCGTCACGCTGCCGCTGTTTCGCAGCCCGCGGCTGGGCACCGACAACAAGGCCGCCACCGGCTTCGACCCGGTGACCCGCGCCGATCGCGAGGCCGAGGCCGCCATGCGTGCCCTGCTGGCCGAGCTGCGCCCCGACGACGCCATCCTGGGCGAGGAGATGGGCGCCACCCCCGGCCGCTCCGGGCTGACCTGGGTGCTGGACCCGGTGGACGGCACCCGCGCCTTCATCTCTGGCGCGCCGAGCTGGGGCACGCTGATCGCCCTGATGGACGAGAGCGGCCCGATCTACGGCATGATCGACCAGCCCTTCACCGGCGAGCGTTTCGAGGGCGGCCGCGACCTGGCCGCGCAGCTCAGCGGCCGCGGCCCGCGCCAGCCGCTGGCGGTGCGCCCGCATGCGGCGCTGTCCGAGGCCACGCTGCTGACCACCTTCCCGGAACTGGGCAGCCCGGCCGAGGCCCTGGCCTTCCAGCGGGTGGCGCGGCAGGCGCGGCTGGTCCGCTATGGCCTCGACTGCTATGCCTATGCGCTGCTGGCCGCCGGCCATGTCGATCTGGTGATCGAGGCCGGGTTGCAAAGCTATGACATCGCCGCGCCGATCGCGGTCATCACCGCCGCCGGCGGCCTGGTCACCGACTGGCAGGGCGGCCCGGCCCATGGCGGCGGGCAGGTGCTGGCCGCCGCCAGCCCGACGCTGCATCGCGCGGCGCTGGCGGCGCTGGCGGCGGGCTGACCGCCGGCTGCGTGTTCCTTCCGTCATGGAAGGACTGTAGACCGCCCGGGTGCGAATGCCGACGAAAGGAAGCTGCCGATGACGCAGGACCCTGACCGCCACCAGCCGGATGCAATGCCGCCGCCCGCGCCGGGGCCCGGCCCCGCCTCCGCCCCGCTGCCCGATGCCGAGGACGAGGGCGAGCGCATCGGCGAGGTCATCGACGCGCTCGACGAGGGCGACGCCGCGCGGCTCGATGCGCTGCTGGAGCCGCTGCACCCGGCCGACATCGCCGACCTGATCGAGCAGTTGCCGCCCGCCCGGCGCCGCGAACTGGTGGCTGCCGCCGCCGATGCCATCGACGGCGACGTGCTGGCCGAGATCGACGAATCGATCCGCGAGGACATCCTGGCGCTGCTGCCGCGCCATCTCATCGCCGAAGCCGTGCGCGAGATGGACAGCGACGACGTGGTGGATCTGGTCGAGGACCTCGACAGCGCCGAGCGCGACGCCATCCTGTCGGCGCTGGACGACAGCGACCGCCTGGCGGTCGAGCAGTCGCTGACCTATCCCGAGAACTCGGCCGGCCGCCTGATGCAGCCGGAGACGGTGACCGCGCCCGAGCACTGGACGGTGGGCGAGACCATCGACTTCCTGCGCAACGAGGAATGGCTGCCTGAGCAGTTCTATCATGTCATCCTGGTTGATCCGCGCCGCCACCCGCTGGGCAATGTCACGCTGGGCCGGTTGCTGGCCTCGCGGCGCGAGGTGCGGCTGAAGGACATCATGGAGGAGACCTTCCAGACCATCAGCGCCTTCGCCGAGGAGGCCGACGTGGCCTATGCCTTCAACCAGTATCACCTGATTTCGGCGCCGGTGGTGGATGCCGACGACCGGCTGGTCGGCGTCATCACCATCGACGACGCCATGTCGGTGCTGGACGAGGAGCACGAGGAGGACATGCTGCGCCTGGCCGGTGTCGGCGACGAGAGCCACGTCTCGGACGGGCCCTTCGCCACCGCGCGCCAGCGGCTGCCCTGGCTGGTCATCAACCTGTTCACCGCCTCGCTCTCGGCGCTGGTGATCTCGCAATTCGAGGCGACGATCTCGGCGCTGGTCATGCTGGCGGCGCTGATGCCCATCGTCGCCTCCACCGGCGGCATCGCCGGCACCCAGTCGCTGGCGGTGTCGGTGCGGGCGCTGGCGACGCGCGACCTCAATTCCGGCAACGCCCGCCGTGTGGTCTGGCGCGAGCTGTTCGCCGGCCTGCTCAACGGCCTGGGGCTGGCGCTGATCCTCGGCATCGCCGGCGCGCTGCTGTTCGGCGATCCGAAGCTGGGCATGGTGCTGGGCATGGCGATGATCGTCAATCAGGTCGTCGCCGCGCTGGGCGGGGTGCTGGTGCCGCTGACGCTGGAGCGGCTGGGCCTGGACCCGGCGCTGGCCTCGGGCACCTTCGTGACCACGCTGACCGATGTGATGGGCTTCTTCGCCTTCCTCGGCTTTGCCACGCTGGTGCTGCTGTGAGCGACAAGGCGGCGCTGCGCGCCGCCGCCCTGGCCGCCCGCGCCGCGGTGGACGAGCCGGGCCTGCGCGGCGCCACCGCTTGCGCGCATCTGCGCGCCTGGCTGGCCGCGCATGCGCCGCGGGCGGCGCTGGCCGGCTATTTCCCGATTCGCGGCGAGATCGACCCGCGGCCGCTGCTGGCCGCGCATGGCGGCCCGACCGGGCTGCCGGTGGTGGCGGGCTTCGGCCAGCCGCTGGCCTTTCGCGCCTGGCGGCTGGGCCAGCCGGTGGTGTCCGGCCCCTTCGGCACCTTCCACCCGCCCGAGACCGCCGAATCGATGCAACCGGAGGTGGTGATCGTGCCGCTGGCCGGCTTTGACCGGCGCGGTGCGCGGATCGGTTACGGGGGCGGGTTTTACGACCGGACCCTAGAAACTCTCCGCGCCCGCGGGCCGGTGCTGGCGGCAGGCCTGGCCTTTGCCGCGCAGGAGCTGGACCGGGTGCCCGAGGAGCCCTTCGACCAGTCCCTCGACCTGGTGGCGACCGAATCCGGCATCCTGCTGCCCGCGCGGGACTGAGCGCGGCGGCAGGCGCGGTCGCCTGTGGGCAGCCCTGTGGATGAATCGCGAACAAGCTGTGGACGGGTTCTGCACAACCGCGCGCAACCCTGTCGGGTGCCATGGAAAATCACCCGGGCTGCCCTTCACGCCGCCCCGCCCGGACCCCATATCGGACAGGTTGGGCAGGGGATGGCCGTCAAGCCCCTTCTGGTCGCGGATGCGTGAAAAAACTGCTTGCATGAACCCGCCGACCCGGCCAATTTGTGGCGACGGCGGCGGAACACCCCATATCTAGTGTTCTCGCGCCTTGCGCAGGCCCAGCCCGACGCAACCGGATTTCCGCCCGCGCAAGCCGGGCCCTTCCGCTTCCCGCATTGCGTCGGGGACCGGAGACAATCGGGGGCGCAGCGCCGCCCCGGCACCCACGCCACCCTCGCCGCGCAGGCCGTTGCGGGCAGGACAGAACGAACAAGGAGACGGACGGATATGCGGATCGAGCGGCGCTTCACCAGCGAGACCGGCGGGGCCTATGGCGACATCGCCTTCACCACCACCATCAGCGAGATCCGCAACCCGGACGGCAGCATCGTGTTCCGCAACGATGCCGTCGAGGTGCCGCAGGGCTGGTCGCAGGTCGCCGCCGACGTGATCGCGCAGAAATACTTCCGCAAGGCCGGGGTGCCGGCGGTGCTGAAACGGGTACGCGAGAAGGGCGTGCCGGACTTCCTGTGGCGCTCGGTCCCCGACGAGGCGGCGCTGGCCGCTCTACCGGAGGGCGAGCGGTTCGTGGGCGAGACCTCGGCGCGGCAGGTCTTTGACCGGCTGGCCGGCGCCTGGGCCTATTGGGGCTGGAAGGGCGGCTATTTCTCGACCGAGGCCGATGCCCGCGCCTATTACGACGAGATGCGCTTCATGCTGGCCCGGCAGATGGCGGCGCCGAACTCGCCCCAGTGGTTCAATACCGGCCTGCACTGGGCCTATGGCATCGACGGCCCCGGCCAGGGCCATTATTACGTCGATTTCCAGACCGGCAAGCTGACCCGCTCGGCCTCGGCCTATGAACACCCGCAGCCGCATGCCTGCTTCATCCAGTCCGTCGCCGACGATCTGGTGAACGAGGGCGGCATCATGGACCTGTGGGTGCGCGAGGCGCGGCTGTTCAAATACGGCTCCGGCACCGGCACCAACTTCTCCTCGCTGCGCGGCGAGGGCGAAAAGCTGTCGGGCGGCGGCAAGTCCTCGGGGCTGATGGGATTCCTCAAGATCGGCGACCGCGCCGCCGGCGCCATCAAGTCGGGCGGCACCACCCGCCGCGCCGCCAAGATGGTGATCTGCGACATGGATCACCCGGATATCGAGGCCTTCATCAACTGGAAGGTGATCGAGGAGCAGAAGGTGGCCTCGCTGGTCGCCGGCTCCAAGGCGCATGAGGCGCGGCTGAACGAGATCTTTGCCGCCATCGCCGGGGCCGAGGGCGAGGCCGCCACCGACCCGGCCGCCAATCCGGCGCTGAAAGCCGCCATCCGCAGCGCCAAGAGGGCGATGATCCCGGAGACCTATATCAACCGCGTGCTGCAATATGCCCGGCAGGGTTTCACCGGCATCGAATTCCCCACCTATGACACCGACTGGGATTCGGAGGCCTATGTCACCGTCTCGGGGCAGAACTCCAACAACTCGGTGCGGGTTACCGACGCCTTCCTCAAGGCGGTGCGCGAGGATGCCGACTGGGCGCTGCTGCGCCGCACCGACGGCAAGGTCGCCAAGACCGTCAAGGCGCGCGAGCTGTGGGATCAGGTCGGTCATGCCGCCTGGGCCTGCGCCGATCCGGGCATCCAGTTCCACGACACGGTGAACGCCTGGCATACCTGCCCGGTGGACGGGCCGATCCGCGGCTCGAATCCGTGCAGCGAATACATGTTCCTGGACGATACCGCCTGCAACCTGGCTTCGATGAACCTGCTGACCTTCCTCAAGGACGGGGTGTTCGATGCCGAGGGCTACATGCATGCCACAAGGCTGTGGACGCTGACCCTGGAGATCAGCGTGCTGATGGCGCAGTTCCCCAGCAAGGAGATCGCGCAGCGCAGCTATGACTATCGCACGCTGGGCCTGGGCTATGCCAATATCGGCGGGCTGCTGATGAATCTGGGCCTCGGCTACGACTCGGCCGAGGGTCGGGCGCTGTGCGGGGCGCTGACCGCGCTGATGACCGGCGAATCCTATGCCACCTCGGCCGAGATCGCCGGCGAGCTGGGCCCGTTCCCGGCCTATCCGCGCAACCGCGAGGCCATGCTGCGGGTGATCCGCAACCACCGCGCCGCCGCCCATGATACCGGCAGCTACGAGGCGGTGAATGTCGAGCCGGTGGCGCTGGACGCCGCCAACTGCCCGGATGGCGGGCTGGTCCGGCTGGCGCGCGCCGCCTGGGACCGCGCGCTGGAACTGGGCGAGGCGCATGGCTATCGCAATGCGCAGGCAACGGTGATCGCGCCCACCGGCACCATCGGCCTGGTGATGGATTGCGACACCACCGGCATCGAGCCCGATTTCGCGCTGGTGAAGTTCAAGAAGCTGGCCGGCGGCGGCTATTTCAAGATCATCAACCAGTCGGTGCCGGCGGCGCTGGCCAAGCTGGGCTACAAGCCGGCGCAGATCGAGGAGATCGTCGCCTATGCCGTCGGTCATGCCAGCATCGGCAACGGGCCGGAGATCAACGCCACCACCCTGGCCGCGCGCGGGTTCGGCCCGGACGAGATCGCCAAGGTCGAGGCGGCGCTGCCCTCGGCCTTCGACATCCGCTTCGTGTTCAACCAGTGGACGCTGGGCGAGGCCTTCTGCCGCGACAAGCTGGGCCTGACCACCGAGCAGCTGAACGACCCGGGCTTCGACCTGCTGCGCCATCTGGGCTTCAGCCGCGCCCAGGTCGAGGCCGCCAACGACCATGTCTGCGGCACCATGACCCTGGAGGGCGCCCCGCATCTGAAGCCGGAACATTACCCGGTCTTCGACTGCGCCAATGCCTGCGGCAAGAAGGGCCGGCGCTATCTGTCGGTCGAGGCGCATATCCGCATGATGGCGGCGGCGCAGAGCTTCATCTCGGGGGCGATCTCCAAGACCATCAACATGCCCAACGACGCCACCATCGCCGACGCGCTGGCCGCCTACGAGCTGTCCTGGTCGCTGGGGATCAAGGCCAACGCCCTCTATCGCGACGGCTCCAAGCTGAGCCAGCCGCTGGCCTCGGCCCTGGTCGAGGATGATGACGAGGCCGCCGAGCTGCTGGAGACCGGCACCCCGCAGGAGCGCGCCACCGTCGTCGCCGAGAAGGTGGTCGAGAAGATCATCATCAAGGAGATGATCCGCTCGGAGCGCGCGCGGCTGCCGTCGCGCCGCAAGGGCTATACCCAGAAGGCCCTGGTCGGCGGCCACAAGGTCTATCTGCGCACCGGCGAATATGACGACGGCCGCCTGGGCGAGATCTTCATCGACATGCACAAGGAAGGCGCCGGCTTCCGGGCGATGATGAACAATTTCGCCATCGCGGTGTCGGTCGGCCTGCAATATGGCGTGCCGCTGGAGGAGTTCGTCGACGCCTTCACCTTCACCCGCTTCGAGCCGGCGGGCATGGTGCAGGGCAATGACAGCATCAAGAACGCCACCTCGATCATCGACTACGTGTTCCGGGAGCTGGCGGTCAGCTATCTCGACCGCACCGACCTGGCGCATGTAAAGCCGCAGGGCACCCGTTTCGACGACATGGGCGAGGGCGCGCGCGAGGGACGGCCCAGCGAGGCGGCGCCCACCGAGCCGCGCAGCGGCGGGCTGGAGATGCTCAAGCAGATCAGCTCGACCGGCTATCTGCGCAAGCGGCTGCCGCAGGAGCTGATGGTGCTGCGCGGCGGCGTGTCCACGATGGCGGTGGGCATGGCGATGGCGGACGAGGCGGCGAATTTCACCCCGGCCCCGGCCAGCGCCGGGGCGGCGACGAGCGCGACGGCGCCGGATGCCCGGCTGAAGGCGCGGATGCAGGGCTATGAGGGCGATCCCTGCGGTGAATGCGGCAACTATACGCTGGTCCGGAACGGCACCTGCATGAAGTGCAACACCTGCGGCGCCACCACCGGCTGCAGCTGAGGCGAGCGGCGCCGGTTGTCGTGATTCACGCAACTCGCAACTTTTCGCCTTGAAACGTGCTGGAGGCGGTCCTCGCCTCCATGCCTGACCGGTTCCAGCGTCCGGCCAACGGACGGAAGCCTGTCGAAGCAGA
>JBEBVF010000105.1:0-10535 GCA_040392885.1 Paracoccus sp. (in: a-proteobacteria)
TTTTCCCCACTCCCGGACTTGCCGAGGCTGGCGCACAGGAGCCGTCGCGGATCGCCACGGGCGCCTCGCCTTGGAAAATCGCGGCGCGGCTGCCCCTCGGATTCCCGGCACGGGCCGGAAAAGCGCCAGACCTCTTCCCGGCGTCTGCGCGAAACGCCAAGCTCTGAGGCGCCTGCCCCCTCCGGGAGATTTGGCAAAGGAGGGAAATCGCCGCGTCGCCCGGCCAGCGACCCTCCGGCCCACCTCGGGCCGGAGTGCTTTGGGCGGAATGTAGAAAAATCCTAGACCGCCGGTTCCAGCACTTCGCGCAGCATGCTGCGGGCGCGGCTGACCCGGCTCTTGATGGTGCCGATGTCGCAACCCAGGATCTGCGCTGCGTTCAGATAGCTTTCGCCCAGCGCCCCGACCAGGATGATGGCCTCGCGATAGTGGCGGGGCATCTCGCGCAGCGCCGCCTGCATCTCGCGCATCTGCATGTAATCGTCCTGACCCGGCCCCACCTGCGCCCGCACCGAGCTGGAGACGCAATCCGCCGCCCCGGTCCGCTCGCGCGCGGCCTTGCGGCAATTGGTGAAGAAACGGTTGCGCATGATCGTGAACAGCCAGGCCCGCATATTCGTGCCCGGCTGGTAGCGGTGGGCGTTCTCGATCGCCCGCAGCAGGGTTTCCTGAACCAGGTCCTCGGCGTCGGGTACCGATCGGCACAAGGCGCGCGAATAGGCCCGGAGTGCAGGAATATGTCCGAGTATGTCGTCCGACATGTCAGCCCCTCGCAATGTCCGGTGGTCACGGGGGGTCAATGTCGGGGCGAGTGTGCGGTTCCGCCGGCGTTCACCTCATGAGCGAAAACCGGCCGGCGCCTCAATTGGTGCCGCCACCCTCCCGCCGTTGCCTGGCATCCCGCAGCGCCGCCTCCAGTTGCTGCGCCAGTTCGCGCAGCCGCGGCGAGATCGGCTCCCTTGCGGTCTGTGCCAGCAGTTCGGACAGGGCCTTGTCCAGTTCGGGATCGACAACCGGCCCATATTCACTGTTGTCCATCAGGGACTCCATACTGCGCATCAATACGTCCATCCTAATCGAACCACCCTGCAAGAGCAGCCTCCCTCCCCCAAATTTTCGCGCAGTGTTGCAAAGGATGAAAAACCAGGGATGGGCTGGCGGGAGACGGCGGGTAACCCCTTGCGCAGGCAGAGGTTCCAATTTCCGTGGCGGCGGACGGCAAAGTGATCTGCGCCCCGCCGCCGGCGATCCGCCGCCGAAACCGGGCAGCCCGGCGGGCGCGGGACCGTGGCGGTCCGGGGCGGTGAGACCACATGGCGGGTGCCGGAGCCATGTGTGGGGTAGGGAACGCATTCAGGCCGTGGAGGGAAGGGAACTCGGACCTGCGCCGGTCAGGCCCTATCTGCGCGCCGCAATTGCCCGCGGCTTTCCGGCCCATCTTCTGCTCGCAACGGCTGTTTCCGGCCGCCCGCCGTCGTCCGGCAGACCGCAGCGGTTTCGCCATCATCCCGGGAACATTCCGGCGCGGCCCCGGTTGTCCGCGCCAGCCATCGACGATGGCTTCGACGATCCCTGACACAGGAGGAGAGCATGGCAGATCACTGGAGGGACGACCCCCGCAACCGCCGCGACGAGGACGATCGCGACCGCAACTATGGCGGCAGCGCCTACAGCCGCTACGGCGATCCCTATAGCGGCCGGGGCTATGCCGGCATGGGCCGCTCGGGCGATTACGGGCGCGGTGCCTATGGCAGCACCCCCTATGGCAGCCAATCCGGCCGCCGGGACCGCGACGACGATTACGCCTCCCGCGGCTACAACTATGGCCGCGGCTCGGCGCGCGGCGACTATGCCGGCAGCAGCCAGCGCGACCGCGGCCGCTGGGGGCGCGACCAGGATTACGCCTCGGGCTACCGGGACGACGATCGCTATCGGGACCGCGAGGAGTATCGCGATCGTGATCGCGACGCCTATCGCGGCGCCTATGGCGATGCGCGCGGGCGCGACTGGGTGGACCGCGCCAGCGACGAGGTTGCCTCGTGGTTCGGCGATGACGAGGCCAACCGCCGCCGCCAGCGCGATGAATTGCGCGACGACGAGGCGCATGGCCGACGCGGCTATACCCGCATGGGCGGGCACTATCGCGACGACTGGTAAGCCCGGCCGCCCCGCCATGCCGGCGGATTGCGGGACCGCCGCGATCCGCCACTGGCGGGGGATGGCACCATTTCGGCGGACGGTGCGTTGAGGGGCGTCCGCCTGCGCCGCTGCCCGGCGCGGGCGGGCGGTTACACGCAAGGGGGGAGGGTGATCTTGCGGGTTCTGGTGGTGGAAGACGACTATTTCCTGGCCGAGCAACTGACCAGCGAAATCCTGGAATCGGGCAACAGCATCGTGGGGCCGTTCGCGGATGTGCGGGCGGCGATCCTCTGTGCCGAGCCGGTGGATGCGGCGATCCTCGACGTGAAGGTGGGCGAGGATACCTCCTTCGGCATCGCCGATGCGCTGCGCAGCGCCGAGATTCCGTTTCTTTTCGTGACCGGCTACGATCCGCATCTGGTGCCGCCGCGGTTCCGCGACACCCGGATCTATCACAAGCCCAGCCATGCCGCCGTGATGCTGGCCGATCTCTGTGCCCAGCGCCGCCGGCAGCGGCCGGCGCAGGTGCCGGAGAGTTATGAGGCCATCGTGGGGGCGATGCTGGCGCAGGCACGGCTGCGCATGCCCGACACCGATTCGGCCGAGCGGTTGGTGGCGGCCGTGCTGACGGAGGCCATAGAGGCCTGCGCCGGCGAGCCGCCCTGCGACGAGCCGCGCCTCTGGCTGTTCCGGCTGCTGGAGCAGGAGCTGAGGCTGCGCTGGCGCCTGCATCTCCACTGAAAATCCGCCGCCCGCCCGGCCTGTGCCCCGGGGATGCCGGACTTTCGCCCGGTTCCCGTAGCATGAGACGCCACGCTTTGGCCGTCGCTGGCCCACGACGACCGCAGCCGATTCCGACGGGCGGGCTCGTGGCGCGCTCCCAGAGCGACAAGCCGCCAAGCTGCAACCCCGCAGCGGGCGGGATTCCCGTCTGATCTTCCCCGGCAGCGCCGAAAGCCGCACCCCCCACCGCAGCCGGGATTTTCCGCGCTCAATGCAGGGGCAGGTCGGGGTCCTTCGCGGTGTCGGGGTCATCGACCGGGCCGGCGGTGGGCGGGGTCACCAGCCCGTTGGTCGAGGTCGGGATGGCGATGGTGCAATGCACGCCATCCTCGGTGAACACATAGGTGGTGCGGGCGCCGAGCTGATAGGGCAGCGCCCGCTCGATCAGCTCGCGGCCCTGGCCGCTGCCGTGCGGCCCGGCCGCCGCCGCCGGCATCACCACCCCGCGCTCGCGCCAGTCGATATGCAGCCAGGGCCGGCCGCCCTCGCCCATCGGCTCCAGCATCCAGCTGACCGAAAGGTGGCCATCGGGCTGCGCCAAGGCCCCGTATTTGACGGCATTGGTCGCCAGCTCATGCAGCACCATGGCCAGCGTCTGCACGGTCGAGGAACGCAGGCGTACCCCCTGCGGCCCGTTCAGGCTGACCCGCTCCGACAGGCTGCCCATGGCGGCCAGCTCGGTGCGGATCAGGGCGTCGAAGCTCACGCGATCATGCTCGTCCAGTTGCGACAGCAGCCCCTGCACCCGCGCCAGTGCCGCCATGCGGTCGTGGAACCGCGCGCGGAAATCGGTCAGGTCGGTGCTGGTGCGGGCGGTCTTGTCGGCGACCGAGCGCACCACCGCGATCAGGTTGCGGGTGCGGTGCTGAAGCTCGGCCACCAGAAGCTGCTGGCGGTCCTGCAGGGCGCGCTGCTCGTGGATGTCGGTCGAGGTGCCCAGCCATTCGACAATCATGCCGTATTCGTCGCGCACCGGCCGGGCACGGGTCTGGAACCAGCGGAACCCGTCGCTGGCGCGGTGGCGGATGCGGGCCTCCATCTCCAGCTGGCCGGTATGCGGCGCCGCCTTCCAGAAGGCCATCGCCGCGGCGCGGTCGTCGGGATGCAGGGCGTCGAGCCAGCCGAGACCGGCGCTCTGCGCGGCATCGAGGCCGGTGTAATCGGTCCATTGCGGGCTGCACCAGGTCCAGTGGCCGCCATCCACCGCCCGCCAGACCAGTTGCGGGATGCCCTCGATCAGCGTCTGCAGGCGCAGAACCGCCTTGCGCAATTCGGTGAGGTCATGGGCGATGCCGCCGATCAGCGCGACCTCGCCGGCGCTGTCGGTGATCGGGAATACCGTGCTGCGCAGCCAGCGGATGCTGCCGTCGAACGGGCGCCGGATGCGATAGTCGAAGGCGATGCGGGCGCCGCCCTGGACGCGGGCGATGGCTTCGGTGGCGCGCTGGCGGTCCTCGGGCAGGATCACGTCCAGCCAGGCGCGGAAATTGTCGCCGGCCAGCACCGTGTCGCGGTCGAGGCCGTAGACGGTCTCGAAGGCCGGGGTCAGATATTGCCATTGCAGCGTCCGCGCATCGCGAATCCACAGCGTATCCTGCGAGGCCTCGCCGAATTGGCGCAGCCGCTCCTCGCTCAGACGCAGCCTTTCATCGGCCTGTACGCGCTCGATCAGGTCGGCGGCCAGCCGCACCAGCAAGTCGAAGAAGCGCAATTCGCGCTCGCTGGGATCATGCGGCCGACCCCAGTGGGTGGAGAGCATGCCGAGGAAGTCACCGTGATGAGTGCGCAGTGGCGTGGACTGGACCGCGCGCAGGCCGGAGCGCCGATAGGCGGCGAGGTCGCCGGTCGTCTCCTCCAGCGCCTCCAGATCGGCGATCACCACCCGGCGGCCGCTGTGATAGGCCAGCCCGCAGGAGCTGCCGCCCTCGATACCGACCCATTCCCAGAACCGCGCCGACTCGGGGTGAAAGCCGCGATGGGCCAGCAGCTTCAGCTCGCCCCGCTGCGGGTCCAGCACCTGGATGCTGGCCGCATCGGCGCGCATCAGCGCCGCCGCCGCCCGCACGATGCGGTCATAGAGCGCCTGCGGCTGGCTGGTGCCGACCAGTTCGGTGACGACGCCGTGCAGCTCCTTCATCGCGCCCAGGTCCTGCGCCAGCTGGGTCTCGCTGTCGCGCAGGGTGGCATCGGCCTGGCTGCGGGTGATGATGGCGGCGGCGGTGTCGCCGATCTCGGCCAGCCGGGCGCGCTCCGCGCCGCCCGCGGCCCGCGGCGCCGCGAAATAGAGCGCCAGCAGGCCTAGCGGTGCCCCCGCCCGGTCGTGCAGGGGAAGCGCCCAGAAGGCCCGGCAACCCGGCCGCCGGGACCGCCAGAGCGGATCGGCGCCCAGATCGGGCAGGATCACCGCCGCGCCGGTGGCGAGGGCGTGCTGCCAAGCCAGCGCCTCGGGCGCCAGGGCCTCGGACCCGTCGTTGCCCGCCGTCGCCGGTGACGGGCCCGCCAGGTGGTGCAGCCCGCCGGTTTCCGTCCCTGCCAGATAGAAGACACAGCGCGGCGCGCCCGCCATCCGCGCCGCCGCGGCGATCAGATGGCTCAGCGAGATCGCCAGCGGCGCACCGTCCAGCGCCGCGCGCAGGGCGTCGTTCCGGGCGCCCCACCAGATCCGGTCCTCGTCCATGGCCGGATCCCCTTTTCGGCTGTGCCGACAGCCTAGGCCGATGCCCCGGCTTCCGCAATGGGCCTGCGCCTGCGCCACCTTCCGCCGGGCGGCGGCCCGCGCCGCGGCGCGGGAAGATTCCCGGGAACATAAGCCGTCGCCGCCGGTTCATCGGCCCCACAGCATGGAGGCGACCAATGGCACGCGAGACAGAGCCATCCGACAAGACGCCGCAGGATGGCGACCGGCCGGACGACGATACCGGGAAAAAGACCACCGCCGCCACCGCCACCGCACAGGGCGGGGACGAGGGTGACGAGGCCGGCGACGGCTTTGCGCAGCTGCGCTCGCATCACAAGACCCTGCGGGCGCTGCTGGGCGAGACCGCGGGCCTGACCGATGCCGATCAGGCGGATGACCTGCTCCGGCGCCTGAGCGCCGCCTGGGCGCGCCATGCCGAGGCGCATGGCAGCCTCTACGAGGCGGGCGCCGAGGCCGGGTTGCAGGAATTCGCGCCGCTGACCGAGACCGCGATCCGCACCGATCTGGTCTCGTTCCTGCTGCGCGCGGGCCGGGACCTGGAGGGGCCGCTGGCGCTGGCGGCGCTGCGGGTCGCGGCGCGGATGATCGGCGAGATCATCGAAGGCGAGGAAAAGCCCCGCAGCGGGCTGCTCGCCAAGGCAAAGGCGGCCGGGGTCGATCCCGCCGCCCTGGGCCGGCACCTGGGTGCCGGCCAGACGAGGCCATCCGGCGAGGAGGATGGCGAGACCATGCCGCGACTGCGGCATCTTACGGCAGATCAGGAGGACAACATGCCGAGGAATTCGAACATGCCCGAGCGTGATGAATACGGACGTTTCGTCAGCGATGATGACCGTGGGGGCCGGGGCCGCAGCTCGGGCCGCTACGACGACGACCGCGAGCGCGACAGCCGCGGCCGCTTCATGAGCGATCGCGACGACGACCGGGGCCGGTCGCGTGGCGGACGGGACGACGATCGCGGCTATTCGCGGTCCTCGCGGAGCTATGACGACGACCGCCGCAGCTCGTCGCGCCGTTATGACGATGACGACCGCAGCTATTCCCGCGACCGCGGCCAGGGTGGCTGGTTCGGGGATTCGGAAGGTCATGCCGAGGCGGCCCGCCGCGGCTGGGACCATCGCCGCGACGATGACGACGACCGCGATTACGGCCGGGGCCGTTCGTCGCGCCGCGACGATGACGATGACGACCGCCGCTATTCGCGCGGCCGCGACGACGACCGCGAGCGCGACAGCCGCGGCCGCTTCACGAGCGGCCGTGACGATGACGACCGTCGCAGCTATGGGCGCGGCCGTGACGACGACGACCGCGGCGGCTCCTCGCGCGATCGTGGCCAGGGCGGCTGGTTCGGGGATTCCCGCGGCCATGCCGAGGCTGCCCGCCGCGGCTGGGACCATCGCCGCGACGATGACGACGACCGCGATTACGGCCGCGGCCGCTCGTCGCGCCGCGACGACGACGATGACGACCGCCGCTATTCGCGCGGCCGTCGCTGAGGACTGGCACGGGAAAGGGGGCCACCGGCCCCCTTTCGGCCCCTTACACCCTGCGCGGCCGGATCAGTTCGGCCGCGACAGCTTTTGCCGATACCAGATCCGCTCGATCAGCATCACCAGCAGGGCGCCGGTCTCGGTCTCCACACTCAGGCCCGGCACATAGGCCAGCGCCTGCACCAGCGCATCGGCCACCAGTTCGTCGGCCAGCGCCGCATCCTGCACCAGCACCCGCGCCATCGCCCGCAGCTTGGGCAGCATTTCGGTCACCGAAAGGTCGGGGGTGAAGTGCAGGCCCGACTTGAAGATCGCCACATGCAGCAGCACCGCCGAGGCCAGCGCCTCCGGCCCGTCCTCGCTGTGCACGCAGCTACCCGCCGGATAATGTTCGAGGCAGCGTTCGGGGAATTCGGTGAAGATCACGAAGGGCACCCCGGCCGATTGCAGGCGTCGGGCCAGCGGATTGGGATCACCGAGATTCAGCACCGCCGCGTCGATGGCCAGCGGCTCGGGCGGCAAGGTGGCAAAGACCTGCTCCGCCGGCAGGCTGGTCCGCGGCACGCTGCCCGCCGCCCCAGCCTCGGCCTCGCGGTCGCGGGCGACGATCGGCGGCAGGTCGATGCCCTCCTCGAAGGGCAGGATCACCACGGTGGCGCCGGCCTCGCGCAGATAATCGGCCAGCGACACCGTCTCCGCGCGCCCGTCCTCCCACAGCGCCAGCCGGAGGCCGTTCAGGCTGGCGGCGCGATAGAAATGGCCGATGCCGGCCGGCACGATGAGCGGGGGCTTCTGGTTGCTGTCGGACATCGTTGCGTTCTCTGGCTTGCCTCGGGGGGATGCGGACCCCGGCGGGGCCCGCATGGCGTGATGATGCGGTGGGTAGGGCCTAGCCCGACCAGGTGTCGAGGATCTCGGCCAAGGGCGCGGTCTCGATCTGCTGGGACAGGCGGGTGCGATAGAGGGTCATCGCCGCATCATGGCCGCGATCGGTCGACGAGCAGACGGCATCGCTGACCAGCACCACCCGATAGCCCAGATCCACCGCCCCCATGACGGTCGCGAGGACGCAGATGTCGGTCTCGCCGCCGGTCATCACCAGCGTGTCGATGCCGGCGCCCTGCAGGAAGCGGTGCAGGCTGCCATCATGCCAGGGCGAATAGACCGCC
This sequence comes from Paracoccus sp. (in: a-proteobacteria), assembly GCA_040392885.1. Classification (GTDB taxonomy): domain Bacteria; phylum Pseudomonadota; class Alphaproteobacteria; order Rhodobacterales; family Rhodobacteraceae; genus Paracoccus. The sequence continues at coordinate 8,280 of JBEBVF010000105.1, forward strand.
TTGTCTAGGACATGTGCCGGCGGCACATGCCGCGCCAGTTCCGGCAGCAGCTCCAGCCAGGTGGGGTCGAGAGTGTCGCCCAGCATCTGCGGCCATTCGGCATAATAGCGCCGCCAGCTGCCACGGGCGCTCGCCTGGTCGCGCGGCGGGAGGAAGCGGGTGAACACCGTACGCTCGGGCCGGGCCGCCACCAGATGGGCGACGGCGGGGCGGACCTTGTCGATCCACGGGATGGCCCAGGGCGAGCCGGCGCCGAACAGCCGCTGCATGTCGATGCACAGATGCACTGTCCCGTGGCCGAGGGGGCCGAATCTCAGGCTTTCCTGCATGGCTGCCTCGCTGCCGCGGACCCGTGCCGAAAGAACAGGGGGCAGGCGGATTTGTTCCGCTCCCGGCCGGAAATCTCTGGAACATCCGGCGGTCCTGCCGGTTAGGGGCCGCATCGAAACGGTGCCCAAGGAGGAAACGACATGACCCAGAACAACCAGAACAATCCCAACAACCCCAACAATCCCCAGGACCAGCAGCGCCAGGGCGGCGCCGGCGACGACAAGCGTCAGCCGGGGGACCAGAACCAGCAGCGCGAGGGCCAGCAGAAGCAGGACCAGAACCGCGACAACGACCCGCAGCGTCGCGGCTGACCCCTCCTGGCGAAGCGGTGACCGCAAGGTCACCGCGACCCCGGCGATGCCGTGCATTTTTCGCTTCTGGACAAGTGATTGGCGCAGTATCGTCCGGGGCGGGCCGGTCGCGCGCGCGGCCGAATCCCGCAGCAAGCTGCGGCATCGCCATCCCTGCCTGCCTCGGATGCGGTGCCGGCCGACCGATCCCGTGTTTCAGCGCGAGGGGCTAGATGGCGGGCCTGCATTTTCTGGATGGCGGCGGCGAGATGGCGCAGGCCATCCGGGACAGGGACTGGTCCGGGCACGAGTTGGGGCCGCCGGAAGGCTGGCCCTCGGCCCTGAAGATCGCGCTGGGCATGGCGCTGAACTCGAAATTCCCGAAATGTCTGGTCTGGGGGCCGGGTATGGTGACCCTGCCCAACGACGCCTTCCGCCCGATCCTGGGCGACAAGGGCGACGTGCTGGGCCGGTCCTTTGCCGAGGTCTGGCAGGAGGTCTGGGACGAGATCGGCCCTCTTGCCCGGCGTGCCTATGCCGGCGAGGCCACCTTCATCGAGGACTTCCCCCTGACCATCGACCGCTACGGCTATCCCGAGCCGTGCAATTTCACCTTCTGCTACAGCCCGGTGCGCGACGAGAACGGCGTCGTGCGCGGCATGATGGACACGGTGATGGAGACCACCCGCACCGTCGAGACCGCCCGCCAGCTGCAATTGCGCAATGGCGAGCTGGCGCATCGGATCAAGAACACGCTGGCGGTGGTCTCGGCCATCGTCAACCAGACCCTGCAGGGCGAGGGCTCGGATGCCCGCGACCGCCTGCGCCAGCGCATCGGCGCGCTGGCCAAGGCCCAGAGCCTGCTGACCACGGCGCCGATGCAGTGCGCCGACCTGGGCCAGGTGGTGCTGGAGGCGCTGAAGCCGTTTCGCAGCGGCCAGCGCCGCTTTCATATCGACGGGCCGCCGGTGCGGCTGACCGCCAAGCAGGCGCTGACCCTGGCGCTGGCCATCAACGAACTGGCGACCAATGCGCTGAAATACGGGGCGCTGTCGGTGCCAGGCGGGCGCGTGGACCTGGACTGGACCGCCGGCCGGCCCGGCAGCGACGAGCCGTTCTGCCTGCTCTGGACGGAGACCGGCGGGCCGCCGGTGCAGCCGCAGACCCGGCGGGGCTTCGGCTCGCTGATCATCGAGGAGGTCCTGCCCGAGGATTTCATGGGCGAATGCACGGTGTTCCATGACGGCGGCGGGCTGCGCTGCCGGCTGGACAGCCGCATGCGCCATCTCGGCGTCGGCTAGACCGCTTTATGCCCGGCTGACCGGGTGCAGTCATCGCCCGCAGCCCCGGAAGGCTGCGGGCGGGGGTTGCGGCCGGTCTTACTGGGTGACCGAGGCCGGGTCATTCTCGTCGAATTCCGGCAGGGCCTCCAGTTGCTCGCGCGTCCAGGGCAGGTAGATGCGGATGTCGTCGTCCTTCTGGTAGATGACCAGATCGTCGATCGGCACCGCGACGCTGTGCTCGCCCATGCCGAGGAAACCGCCGACATCGATGATCGCATGGCTGATCGCGGCCGCATCCGCCGTAGCGGTGTCGCCGGAGACCGCCGCGGTGGTGGCGGGGGCAGGGGCGGCGG
>JBEBVF010000106.1:0-10416 GCA_040392885.1 Paracoccus sp. (in: a-proteobacteria)
AGATCCAGCAGGATGCCGGCGGCGCGGGCCATGGCCGGCAGATGCAGGATCAGGTTCGTGGATCCGCCGGTGGCCATCAGCCCGACGATGCCGTTCACGAAGGCCCGCTCGTCCAGCACCTGCGCCACCGGGATATAGTCGTTGCCGAGCCGGGTGATCGCCGCCGCCCGCGCCGCGGCCGCATCGGTCAGCGCGTCGCGCAGCGCCGTGCCGGGATTGACGAAACTGGCGCCCGGCAGGTGCAGGCCCATGATCTCCATCAGCATCTGGTTGCTGTTGGCAGTGCCGTAGAAGGTGCAGGTGCCCGGCGCGTGATAGGAGGCCATCTCGGCCTCCAGCAGGGTCTCGCGCCCGACCTCGCCACGCGCGAAAGCCTCGCGGATGCGGGATTTCTCGTCATTGGGCAGGCCGGAGGGCATCGGCCCAGCCGGCACGAACACCGCCGGCAGATGGCCGAAGGTCGCCGCGGCGATCACCAGCCCCGGCACGATCTTGTCGCAGACGCCCAGAAACAGCGCCGCATCGAAGGTGTCATGCGACAGGCCCACGGCGGCGGCCATGGCGATGACGTCGCGGGAAAACAGCGACAGTTCCATCCCCGGCCGGCCTTGCGTCACGCCATCGCACATCGCCGGCACCCCCGCCGCCACCTGCACGGTGGCGCCGATCCGGGCGGCGGCGGCGCGGATGCGGGCGGGATAGTCCTCGAAGGGCCGATGCGCCGACAGCATGTCGTTATAGGCGGTGATGATGCCCAGATTCGGCGCCCGGCCATGTGCCAGCGCCTGCTTTTCGTCCATGGCCGCATAGGCATGGGCCTGGTTGCCGCAGGACAGATGCGCGCGGCGCGGGCCTTCCTCGGCCGCGGCGGCGGTGCGGGCCAGATAGGCGGCGCGGCTGGCGGCGGATCGGGCGCGGATGCGGTCGGTCACCGCGGCGATGGTGGGGTGCAGGTGGCGCATGGCGGCCTCCGGTTCATATGGGCGCGAGTTTACGCCGTTAGCGATAACGGGGGCAAGGGGGGCCCGCCGGGATGGCGGCGGGCGGGCTTGCCGCGGCGCGGTTTCGCTGGCATGGCGGCGCCATGGAATGGCAGCGGCGATTTTCGGCAGGTGGCGGCGCGGTGCTGGATGCCTGCGTCCTTTACCCCACGATCCTGCGCGAGGTGCTGCTGGACGTGGCCGGTGCCGGGCTGTTCGCGCCGGTCTGGTCAGCGCGGATTTTGGCCGAATGGCGCCATGCCGCGGCGCGGCTGGGTTCCGAGGCGGATGCCGTGGCCGGGGCCGAGATCGCCCAGGCGCGGGCGCATTTCCCCCGCGCCGAGGTGGCGGCCGAGGAGGCGGCGGCGCTGGCCTATGACCTGCCCGACCCGGCCGACCGGCATGTGGTGGCGGCGGCGCTGTCGGCGCGGGCGGGGTTGATCGTCACCGCCAATCTACGCGACTTTCCGCGCCGGGCCCTGGCGCCGGCCGGGCTTTCGGCCGTGCATCCCGACGAGTTCCTGACCGCGATCTGGCTGCGCGCGCCCGATGCGGTGGCCGGCGCCGTCGATGCCGCCCATGCCCGCGCAAGGGCTCTGGGCGGCACGTTCGACCTGCGCGAGATGATGAAGCGCGCGCGGCTGCCGCGTTTGGCCAAGGCGCTGGCGCGGGGGTGATCCTGGGGTTGGGTGCGTGCGAGCACGCACCGAGCGGGTGTGCGGCGTAGGGGGCGGCGTCGCGTATCCGCGTGGGGTGGTCAGCCCAGCAGGCGGCGCGCGATCACCTGGGCCTGAATTTCCGCCGCACCCTCGAAGATATTGAGGATGCGGGCATCGCACAGCACCCGGCTGATCGGATATTCCAGCGCAAACCCGTTGCCGCCATGAATTTGCAGGGCATTGTCCGCCGCCGCCCAGGCCACGCGCGCACCCAGCAGCTTGGCCATGCCGGCCTCCAGGTCGCAGCGGGCGCCGTGATCCTTCTGCCAGGCGGCAAAATAGGTCAGCTGGCGGGCGATCATCACCTCGACCGCCGACAGCGCCAGCTTGTCGGCGACGCGCGGGAAGGCGGCCAGCGGCTTGCCGAACTGCACCCGCTCGCGCGCATAGCGCATGCCGTGCTCCAGCGCCGATTGCGCCACGCCCACGGCGCGGGCAGCGGTCTGAATCCGTGCCGATTCAAAGGTCTGCATCAGCTGCTTGAAACCCTGTCCCGGCTGGCCGCCCAGCAGGTTCTCCGACTTGACCTTGAAACCGTCGAAGCCCAGTTCGAACTCCTTCATGCCGCGATAGCCCAGAACCTCGATCTCGCCGCCGGTCATGCCGGGCGTGGGGAAGGGGTCGTCCTCGCTGCCCGGCTGCTTTTCGGCCAGGAACATCGACAGGCCGCGCCAGTCGCTGCTGGCCGGGTCGGTGCGCGCCAGCAGCGTCATCACATGGGCGCGGGCGGCATGGGTGATCCAGGTCTTGTTGCCGGTGATCTCCCAGCCATCTTCCGTACGCGTGGCGCGGGTGCGCAGGCTGCCCAGGTCGCTGCCGGTGTTGGGCTCGGTGAACACCGCCGTGGGCAGGATCTCTCCGCTGGCGATGCGCGGCAGCCAATGCGCCTTCTGCTCCGCCGTGCCGCCGACGAGGATCAGTTCGGCGGCGATCTCCGAGCGGGTGCCGAGGCTGCCGACCCCGATATAGCCGCGCGACAATTCCTCCGAGACCACCACCATCGACGCCTTCGACAGGCCGAAGCCGCCATATTCCTCCGGGATGGTCAGGCCGAACACGCCCATTTCCGCAAGATCCTCAATGACCTGCATCGGGATATAGTCGTCGCGCAGGTGCCAGCCATGCGCATGCGGGATCACCTTGTCCTCGGCATAGCGGCGGAACTGGCTGCGGATCATCTCCAGCTCCTCGTCGAGGCCGGAGGCGCCGAAGGTCGCCGCTCCCTCCGCCGCGAGGATCAGTTCCGCCAGCCGGGCGCGGGCGGCGGCGCTGTTGCCGCCCATCGCCGCGCTGGTGGCGGCATCGGGCACCAGGTCGAGGCCGAGATCGGAGAGGCGGGCGAATTCCGTCTGGCTCATCGGGATGCCGCCGAAAAGCTGGGTCAGGTATTCGCCGAAGCCGATTTCCAGGATCAGCCCTTCCATCTCGCCGAGGTTGCCGGCCTCGTCCAGCCGCCCGGCCCAGGCGGCCAGTTGCGCCAGCGATTCCGCATAGGTGGCGATCCAGCTGAGTGCATGGGCGGCGTGCTGCTCGGCCTCCAGCAGCCCGGAATCGGGACGGCCATCGGCCAGAACGCGGTCGCGCAGCGCCTCGGTTGCGGCCTCGGTCAGCGAGGCGAGGGCAGGCAGCGCCGCACGGGCGCGGGCAAGGGCGGCAGAGGGGGAAAACGGCTGCGACATCGGCTCATCCTGCGGCAGGTCAGATTCCGGCCCCTGCTAAACCCTTTGCAGGTGCAGCGCAACTATGCTGCGCAAATTAGTTGTCGGACGCATCATTCTGTCCCTGCGCTTTGTGCGCCGCCGCCCCGCAATCCGCCTTGCCTGCCGCCGGAACCGGGCCTAGCCTTGCGCCCGATTGCCGCTGGAGGGGAGACCCGCAATGACCCAGACCGATGCCGCCGCGCTGACCGAGGCGCTGATCCGCTGTCCCTCGGTCACGCCGGAGGAGGGGGGCGCCCTGGTGCTGCTGGCGGAGCTGCTGACCGGCGCCGGCTTTGAATGCCACCGCGTCGATCGGGCCGGCACGCCGAACCTGTTCGCCCGCTGGGGCCGCAAGGGCGCGAAAACGCTGGGTTTCAACGGCCATACCGATGTGGTGCCGCCCGGCGACCCGGCCAGCTGGACGCATCCGCCCTTTTCCGGCCACCGCGCCGAGGGGGTGATCTGGGGGCGCGGCGCCACCGACATGAAGTCGGGCGTCGCCGCCTTTGCCGCGGCGGCGGTGGATTTCGTGCGCGAGACCCCGCCCCGCGACGGCGCCATCATCCTGGCCATCACAGGCGACGAGGAGGGGCCGGGCGATGACGGCACCCGGGCGCTGCTGGACTGGATGAAGGCGCAGGGCGAGGCCATGGATCATTGCATCGTCGGCGAGCCGACCAGCATCGAGACCATGGGCGACATGATGAAGATCGGGCGTCGTGGCTCGGTCACGCTGAACATTACCGCCAGGGGGGTGCAGGGCCATTCCGCCTATCCGCATCGCGCCCGCAACCCGATCCACCCGCTGATCCGCCTGCTGGCGGAGCTGACGGCGCAGCCGCTGGACGAGGGGACGGCGCATTTCGAGGCCTCGACCCTGCAGGTGGTCAGCGTCGATGTCGGCAACCCGGCCTCGAACGTGATCCCCGAATCCGCGACGGCCTGCATCAATATCCGCTTCAACGACGCCCATAGCGGGCAGGGGCTGATCGACGCCATCACCGCCCGGGCCGATGCCATCGCCGCCGAGACCGGGGTGGCGCTGGCGGTGACGGCGCGCATCTCGGGCGAGAGCTTCCTCACCGAGCCCGGCCCCTTCGTCGAACTGGTCCGGCAGGCGGTCGCGGATCGCTGCGGGACGGCGCCGGTTCTGTCCACCTCGGGCGGCACCTCGGATGCGCGCTTCGTCAAGGATCATTGCCCGGTGGTCGAATTCGGGCTGGTCGGCCGCTACATGCATCAGGTGGACGAGCGGGTGCCCGAATCCGAGGTCGTGGCGCTGAAATCCATCTATCGCACCATTCTGGAGCGGTATTTCGCATGAGCCTCGATATCGCCCGCGTCACCGACCTGACCGATTGCCACGCGCTGCGCCGCATCGTGTTCATGGAGGAACAGCAGGTCAGCGCCGAGGACGAATGGGACGATCTGGACGCTGGCGCCTGGCATTACCTGGCGCGGCGCGGCGGCCGGCCGGTGGGCAGCGCCCGGGTGCTGCTGGAGGGCGATGCCGGCATCCTCACCCGTGTCTGCGTGCTGGCCGATCAGCGCGGGCAGGGGACGGGCGCGGCGCTGACCCGGGCGGCGGTGGGGGATCTGCGCGCCGCCGGCTATGCGCGGGCGCGGCTGGCGGCCCAGACCCATGCCGTCGGCTTTTACGAAAGGCTGGGCTTTGTCGCCGAGGGGCCGGAATTCATGGATGCCGGTATCCCGCATCGCTGGATGGAGCTGGCCCTCTAGCCCCTCACATCGCCTCGCCGAAGCGGCCGGCGACCAGTTCGGCCAGCGCCTCGGCCAGCGCCTCGGCCTCGCGGCCCTCGGTGGTCACGGTGATCAGGGTGCCGCGGGCGGCGGCCAGCATCAGGAGGCCCATGATCGAATCGCCGGAGACGCGGTTGCCCTCGCGCTCGACCCAGGCGCGGGCATCGAAACGCTCGACGCATTCGACGAATTTCGCCGAGGCGCGGGCATGCAGGCCCTTTTCGTTGACGATCGGCAGTTCGCGGGTGATCGGCGTGGTCATGCCATGCCTCAGGGCGCCGTCTTCAGCGCACCGCGGGGGGCACCGCCGCCGCGCGGGCGCTTGCCGGTCAGGCTGGCCAGCTTGCCGGGCTGGCGGCGCGGGGTCTCGTCGGCGGGGCGGATCGGCTGCACCGCGCAGGGCGGCAGCGGCGCCGGAATGGCAGCGCCGGAGGTGTTGGGGCGCGGCGCCTCGCCGGAAATGTCGAGGCTGTTAATGTAACGCCGCCCGGCATCGCGGGCGGCGGCTACGGCTTCGGTGACCGTGAGGTGACGGGATTTCGCCAGCTTTACCAGCATCGGCAGGTTGGCACCGTAGAGGATCGCGCGGTTCTTCTGCGAACAGGCCAGCAGCGAGAGGTTGGAGGGCGAGCCGCCGAAGATGTCGGTCACCACCACCACGCCGTCGCCCGCATCCACCGAATCGGCCGCGCGGCAGATGTCGGCCTGCTTTTCGGCGCGGTCATGGCCGGGCTCGATCGCGATGGCGCACATCTGGTCCTGCGGGCCGACGACATGTTCGACCGCGGACAGGTATTCGGGGGCAAGCCCCCCATGGGCGACAATGACGATACCGATCAATGCAGCCAATCCATCTCAGACCGCTCCTGGCCCCGACCTGTCGCCGGCCGCCGGGGTCGGCAGCGCAGAGTCGCGGCGTTCCAGTTCCCTATGCCTCTTAGACACGGGCCACCCGGCTTGTGCAAGCGATTGCGACAGAATTTCCGCGATTGTGACGGAACGGTGTTGCCCGCCGGTGCAGCCGATGCCGATGGCGAGATGGGATTTGCCCTCCTCGCGATGCGCCGGCAGCAGAAACAGCAGCAGGTCCTCAATGCGGCGCATGAATTCGGCATAGCGCGGATCGGCCATCACATAGTCCTGCACCCGCGGGTCGCGGCCGTCCAGCGGCCGCAGCGCCGCCACCCAGTGCGGATTGGCCAGGAAGCGCACGTCGAACATGATGTCGAGACCGCGCGGCGTGCCGCGCTTGTAGGAGAAGGACTGCACCGAGACGGTCATGGCATGGTCCGGCGCCCGCCCGAACCAGCGGGTCAGTTCGGCCTTCAGATTGTGGGGCGTGGTCTCGGTGGTGTCGATGAGCACGTCGGCGCGGGCGCGGATCGGCTCCATCAGGTTGCGCTCGGCCAGCACGCCGGAGAGCGGGTCGTCCTCCGGCGCCAGCGGGTGGCGGCGGCGGGTCTCGGAATAGCGGCGCAGGATCTGCTCGGGCGCGCAATCGAGATAGAGGCTCTCCAGCGCGATGTCCGGGCGCTCGACCAGGCGGTCGATCAGCGCGATCAGGCCGGCGGCGGAAAAGTCGCGGTTGCGCGCATCCAGCCCCAGCGCCAGCGGCACGCCACGCACCGGCCCGTCCAGCAGCCGCGGCACCAGCGACAGCGGCAGATTGTCGATGGCCTCGAAGCCCAGATCCTCCAGCACATGGATGGCGGTCGAGCGCCCGGCCCCCGAGGGGCCGGTGACCAGCACCACGCGCTGCGCGGCCAGCTCGGCCGCCGCCGGTGGCGGGGCGGGGTCCGGCCTCGTCTGTGCGGGGTCGCTGTCGCTCATCGTCCCATCCTCGCTGTTCCCGGTCAGCTGCATGTTATCATTCGGTTCCTTGGGAGGCCATCCTCAGGCCAGCCGCCCGGCCAGCGCCATCTGGCGGATGCCGGGCGCCAGGCCGGGACGCAGCGGCCCCAGCACCAGCGCCAGCGCCGCGCCCAGCAGCGCGATCTGCCGCATCGGCGGCAGCCGGGCCTCCTCGCGCCCGTCCAGATCCACGACCAGCCCCAACGCCGCCGGTCCGGCGGTCGCGGCGGCCAGCAGCCCGATGCCCCGCGCCTCGATGCGGCCGCGGATCGCCGCCGGCGCCTCGGCCATCAGCGCCGCGCCCTCGCGCCACAGCCGGGTGCGGTCATCGGCGACCAGCATGGCGCCCATGCCCATCAGCGCCAGCGCCAGCGTGGATTTTCCCGCCCCCGAGGCGCCCAGGATCAGCACCCCCCGGCTGCCGACCAGCACGCAGCTGGCATGCAGGACCGTGCCGGCCCGGTGATCTTCCGCCATCCGAATCGCCTTTCCGCCGCGTCATCCCGGCCCTTCCGTCACCGCCAGCTTTCCACGCCGCCGCCCTGGGCCGCAATTCCCGGCTTTTGCGCTAACATCGGCGGTTTGCGCTAACGGCGAGCAGGGGGGCTATGGTTTCACGAAACCTCCATGCTATAGGCCCCGCAGCGCCCACCGCGCCTCAGCAGGAGAAATCGAATGTCCCAGCTTCGCGTCAATCCGCAGCAACGCCTGGAAGATCAGGGTATCGTCGGCCTTGGCAATGTCTATTACAACCTGCTGGAGCCCGCCCTGATCGAGGCCGCGATCGCGCGGGGCGAGGGGCATCTGGGCCTCGGCGGCGCCTTCCTGGTCTCGACCGGCGACAAGACCGGCCGCTCGCCCAAGGACAAGCATGTGGTGCGCACCCCCTCGGTGGAACACAGCATCTGGTGGGAAAACAACCGCCCGCACGAGCCCGAGGCCTTCGACCGCCTTTATGAGGACATGCTGGCCCATATGAAGGGCCGCGACTATTTCGTGCAGGATCTCTATGCCGGCGCCGACCCCAAGCACCGGCTGGACGTGCGCGTGGTGGCCGAGCTGGCCTGGCACGGGCTGTTCATCCGCCACCTGCTGCGCCGCCCGGCAGCCGAGGAGCTGGCCGGTTTCGTGCCGCAGTTCACCATCATCAACTGCCCCAGCTTCAAGGCCGATCCGGCCCGGCACGGCACCCGTTCGGAAACCGTGGTCTCGATCCATTTCGACCGCAAGCTGATCCTGATCGGCGGCACCGGCTATGCCGGCGAGAACAAGAAGTCGGTCTTCACCCTGCTGAACTACATCCTGCCCGAGCATGGCGTGATGCCGATGCATTGCAGCGCCAACCACGCGCCCGAGGACAAGGACGACGTGGCGATCTTCTTCGGCCTGTCGGGCACCGGCAAGACCACGCTCTCGGCCGATACCTCGCGCACGCTGATCGGCGATGACGAGCATGGCTGGTCGGACGAGGGCGTCTTCAACTTCGAGGGCGGCTGCTACGCCAAGACCATCAACCTGTCGCCCGAGGCCGAGCCGGAGATCTACGCCACCACCGCGCATTTCGGCACCGTGATCGAGAACATGGTCTTCGATCCCGAGACGCTGGAGCTGGATTTCGCCGACAGCTCGCTGACCGAGAACATGCGCGCCGCCTATCCGCTGGAGCAGATCTCGAACGCCTCGCCGACCGGCATGGCCGGCCGGCCGAAGAACGTCATCATGCTGACCTGCGACGCCTATGGCGTGCTGCCGCCGATCGCGCGGCTGACGCCGGCGCAGGCGGAATATCACTTCCTCTCCGGCTTCACCTCCAAGACCCCGGGCACCGAGCAGGGCGTGACCGAGCCGATCCCGACCTTCTCGACCTGCTTCGGCGCCCCGTTCATGCCGCGCCGGCCCGAGGTCTATGGCCAGTTGCTGCGCGACAAGATCGCCCAGACCGGCGCCACCTGCTGGCTGGTGAATACCGGCTGGACCGGCGGCGCCTATGGTGTCGGCAAGCGGATGCCGATCAACGCCACCCGCGCCCTGCTGACCGCGGCGCTGAACGGCTCGCTGGACAAGGTGGAGTTCCGCCGCGACCCGAATTTCGGCTTCGAGGTGCCGGTGGCGGTTCCCGGCGTGCCGCAGGAACTGCTGGACCCGCGCCGCACCTGGGCGGATGGCGCCGCCTATGATGCGCAGGCGAAGAAGCTGGTCGGCATGTTCGCCGACAACTTTGCCCAATATGCCGACAAGGTGGACGAGGACGTGCGCCAGGCCGCCATCGGCTGAGCCGCCGCCACCATCGCGGGACGGACAGGGCCGGGGGGCGACCCCCGGCCTTTTCATTTGTGATCGGGCGGGCATTGAACCGCCGCCCCGCCATCCCCAGTTTTCCGGGCAAGGACAACGCCGCCCGTCGCAAGGAGCGTGACACCCTCGAGACACAGGAGAGACTGACGATGCGATCTTCCCTCGCCCCCGACATGGGACGCAACCCCGGAGTCCTCGGGAAAATCGGTGACATCCTCGCCATGGGCCGCGACTGGCTGGACGAACGCGGCAAGCCGGCCTGGATCGTCGCCATGATCCTCGGCTTCGTCCTGGCCTGGCCGGTCGGCCTCGCCATCCTCGGCTACATGATCTGGAGCAAGCGCATGACCTGCGGCCACCGTTACCACGCAAGGCAATCCTTCCGCAGCACCGGCAATTCGGCCTTCGACGCCTATCGCGACGAGACCATCCGCCGGCTGGAGGACGAGCAGGCGGCCTTCCGCGAATTCGTCGCCCGGCTGCGCGCCGCCAAGGACCAGGCCGAGTTCGACCAGTTCATGGCCGAGCGCGCCCAGTCCCCGGTCCGCGACAGCCAGGTCTGAAAGACCGGCAATGAAAATCTGAAGGACCGGCCATGCAAAGGGGCCGCGGTTCTCCGCGGCCCCTTTCTCATGCGCCGATGGTCGCGGCTCAGCGCGTCGGCACCGGCGTCTCGCCGCGATAGTCGTAAAAGCCGCGGCCGGACTTGCGGCCCAGCCAGCCGGCCTCGACATATTTCACCAGCAGCGGGCAGGGGCGGTACTTGGAATCGGCCAGCCCGTCGTAAAGCACGTTCATGATCGCCAGGCAGGTATCCAGCCCGATGAAATCCGCCAGTTCCAGCGGCCCCATCGGATGGTTGGCGCCCAGCTTCATCGCCTCGTCGATCGAGGTGACGCTGCCGACGCCCTCGTAAAGCGTATAGACGGCCTCGTTGATCATCGGCACCAGGATGCGGTTGACGATGAAGGCGGGGAAGTCCTCGGCCCGGGCGGCGGTCTTGCCGATGCGGGCGACCACCTCCACCAGCGTCTGGTAGGTTTCCTCGTCGGTGGCGATGCCGCGGATCAGCTCGACCAGCTGCATCACCGGCACCGGGTTCATGAAATG
>JBEBVF010000107.1:0-10310 GCA_040392885.1 Paracoccus sp. (in: a-proteobacteria)
TATCGCGGATCACCGCGCCCGAGGGCGAGGTGACCACACCGATCACCCGCGGCAGCACCGGCAGCGGGCGCTTTCTCGCGGCATCGAACAGCCCCTCGGCGGCCAGCTGCGCGCGGCGCTTTTCCAGCATGGCCATCAGCGCGCCGAGGCCGGCGGGCTCGACCGATTCCACGATCATCTGATAGCGCGACTGGCCGGGATAGGTGGTCAGCCGGCCGGTGGCGATGACCTCCAGCCCTTCCTCGGGCTGGGTTTCCAGCCGCGCCGCCTGGCCCTTCCAGCAGATCGCCGCCAGCACCGCCGCATCGTCCTTGAGGTCGAAATAGACATGGCCGGAGCGTGGCCGCGACACCCGCCCGACCTCGCCGCGCACTCGCACCCGGCCGAATTCCCCCTCGATCACCCGCCGCACCGCGCCGGAGATTTCCGAGACCGTCAGCGCCGGGGCATTGCCCTCGGTGCCGGTTGGAGTGTCGTCATCGTCGAACAGGGCGGACATGCGGAGCCTTGCGGTTTGCGGTCCGTTCCGGGGTAGGGCGGGGGCGGCGCGGGGTCAAGCCGGGGCGGTTGCCTCGCGCCCGCGATGTGCCTAGAGGAACGGCGAAGGCGCGGCGCGGGGCCGCCCGTGGGGGAATCGCGATGAACATTCTGATCCTTGGCGGCGGCGGGCGCGAGCATGCGCTGGCCTGGGCGATCCGGCAGAACCCCAAATGCGACCGCATCTTTGCCGCGCCGGGCAATCCCGGCATGGCCGGCATCGCCCGGCTGGTGGAGCTGGACATCTTCGACGGCGCCGAGGTGGCGCGGTTCTGTGCCGAGAATGCCGTCGATCTGGTGGTGGTCGGGCCGGAGGCGCCGCTGGCCGCCGGTGTCGCCGACCCGCTGCGGGCGGCCGGGATCAGCGTCTTCGGCCCCTCGGCGGCGGCGGCGCGGCTGGAAAGCTCCAAGGGCTTCACGCACGAGATCTGCGATGCCGTCGGCGCCCCCGCCGCCGCCTGGGCGCGCTTTGACGCTGCCGGGCCGGCGCATGATTACGTCGCCGCGCGCGGGGCGCCGATCGTGGTCAAGGCCGACGGGCTGGCGGCTGGCAAGGGCGTCACCGTGGCGATGACCGAGGCCGAGGCGCATGCCGCCATCGACGCCGCCTTCGAGGGGGCCTTCGGCGCCGCCGGCGCCGAGCTGGTGATCGAGGATTTCATGCTCGGCGAGGAGGTCAGCTTCTTCGTGCTGGTCGATGGCGAGACCTGCCTGCCCCTGGGCAGCGCGCAGGACCACAAGCGGGTGGGCGAGGGCGATACCGGCCCCAATACCGGCGGCATGGGTGCCTATTCCCCGGCCCCGGTGCTGACGCCTGCGCTGGAGGCGCAGGTGATGGAGCGGATCGTGCGCCCGACCATGGCCGAGATGGCGCGGCGCGGCACGCCGTTTTCCGGCGTGCTGTTCGCGGGGCTGATGATCCATGAGGGGCAGGCGCGGCTGGTCGAATACAATGTCCGCTTCGGCGACCCGGAATGCCAGGTGCTGATGATGCGGCTGGGGGCGCAGGTGCTGGACCTGCTGGAGGCCGCGGCCGAGGGTCGGCTGGCCGAGATGCGCGTCACCTGGGCCGATGACCATGCGCTGACCGTGGTGCTGGCCGCGAAGGGCTATCCCGGCGCGGTCGAGAAGGGCGGGGTGATCGGCGGGCTTTCCGGCCTGCCCGACGACAGTAACCACATGATGTTCCATGCCGGCACCGCGCTGCGCGACGGCCGGATCGTGGCCAACGGTGGCCGGGTGCTGGCGGCGACGGGCCGCGGCGTCTCGCTGGAGGAGGCGCGGGCGCGCGCCTATGCGCTGGCCGGGGCGGTGGACTGGCCCGGCGGATTTTACCGCCGCGACATCGGCTGGCGGGCATTGCCGAAAGGGTAAATGCCGCTGCGCTTTGTGGCGCAGGGTGGGCGTTGCGGACCCGCCGAATTGCATGGTTGAAGGCGATATGCGGCGGTGGCGGCAGATGTGGCCCGCCTGCGACCGGGCGGCAGCGCCGCGTTTCGGATGGCCTCCTAGGCCACCCGAAACGCGCTGCACCTTTACGGTGCGGACGGCGGCCTTGCGCGAGGGCGCTTCCCGTTCGGCAGGGGGTAATTGGCCGGGAGCTTGGCGGGTGCCCCGGGGATGGGGGTGCGTTGCGTGCTACGGGACGGGACGCATGGGGCGCGATCCAGGCCCCAGAACGGTGTGCCACCGGCGGCGGGCGCCTCGGGGATGGGGGTGCGGTGCGTGCAAGCACGCACCCTACGGGACGGGGCGCGTGGGGTGCGGCCCAGCCTCAGAACGGTACGTCACCGGCGGCGGGGGCGGTGCCGGCCAGTTGCACATAGGGCGCCTTGACGTTCTTGACCGCGCCGCTGTCGAACTGGATGGTCAGCGTATCCTCGACGATGCCCATGATGGTGCCGAGCCCCAGCTTTGCGTGCTGCACCCGGTCGCCCACCGCCATGCCCGCGGCGGCGTCATGGTCGATCTGAACCGGCGGCTTGTGCGAGACCGGCGCCTGCGCCCGTGCCTGCAGCCGCCGCCAGCCGGGCGAATCATGGGTATCGGCCGCGCCGGCGCGCTCCTCCACCCGTGTCGCCGTCCGGGCCTGCATCGGCGCCGCCGCACCATAGCCGCCGCCATAGAGGCCGGGCGGGGTCAGAACCTCGACATGCTTTTCCGGCAATTCGTCGATGAAGCGCGAGGGCAGCGAGGACTGCCATTGCCCGTAGAGCCGCCGGTTGCCGGCGAAGGAGATCGCCGCCAGCCGCTTGGCGCGGGTCAGGCCGACATAGGCCAGCCGGCGTTCCTCCTCCAACCCCTTCAGACCCTGTTCGTCCATGCTGCGCTGGCTGGGAAACAGCCCGTCCTCCCATCCCGGCAGGAACACGACCGGATATTCCAGCCCCTTGGCGGCATGGAGCGTCATGATCGACACTTCGTCGGCCTGCTCGCCCGAGGCCGCGTCCATCACCAGCGCCACATGGTCGAGGAAACCCTGAAGATTGTCGAACTCCTCCAGCGCCTTGACCAGTTCCTTGAGGTTGTCCAGCCGTCCCGGCGCATCGGGCGACTTGTCGTTCTGCCACATGGCGGTATAGCCGGATTCGTCCAGGATGCGCTCGGCCAGCTCGACATGGTTCACCGTCGGGTCCAGCGCCTCTTCGTGCCAGCGCGCCATCAGCCCGGCCAGAACCCGCAGCCCCGTCGCCGCTTTGCCGCGCACGGCCTCGGAGGCCACGGCCGCCGCGGCGCCGGCCAGCAG
This sequence comes from Paracoccus sp. (in: a-proteobacteria), assembly GCA_040392885.1. Lineage (GTDB taxonomy): Bacteria > Pseudomonadota > Alphaproteobacteria > Rhodobacterales > Rhodobacteraceae > Paracoccus. The sequence continues at coordinate 3,284 of JBEBVF010000107.1, forward strand.
CGGCAGGCCGGCCTCGCGCGCCACCGCCTGCACGGCCTTCAGCGCCACCTCGCCGACGCCGCGGCGGGGCAGGTTCACGATGCGCTCGAAGGCGAGGTCGTCGGCCGGGCTGACCGCCAGCCGGAAATAGGCCATGGCGTCGCGGATCTCGGCGCGCTCGTAGAAACGCGGGCCGCCGATCACCCGATAGGGCAGGCCGATGGCCATGAAACGGTCCTCGAAGGCGCGCATCTGATGGCTGGCGCGCACGAGGATGGCGATGTCGTTCAGTTCCATCCGGCCCAGCGCGGCGCGGTGGCCGCCATGCAGGGCCTCGATCTCCTCGCCGACCCAGCGCGCCTCGGCCTCGCTGTCCCAATGCCCGATCAGCCGCACCGGCGGGCCGGCCTCCTCGGCATCGGTCCACAGCGTCTTGCCCAGCCGGCCCTTGTTGGCGGCGATCAGCCCCGAGGCCGCGCCGAGGATGTTCGGGGTCGAGCGATAGTTCTGCTCCAGCCGGATCACCTGCGCGCCGGGAAAATCGCTCTCGAAGCGCAGGATGTTGCCGACCTCGGCGCCGCGCCAGCCATAGATCGACTGGTCGTCGTCGCCGACCACGCAGATGTTGCGATGCCCCTGCGCCAGCAGGCGCAGCCACAGATACTGGGCGATGTTGGTGTCCTGATACTCGTCCACCAGGATATAGCGGAAGCGGCGCTGCCAGCCCTCCAGCACGTCGGGATGGGCCTGAAACAGCGTCACGCAATGCAGCAGCAGGTCGCCGAAATCGACCGCGTTCAGCGCCAGCAGCCGCTGCTGATAGGCGGCATAGAGGGCCACGGCCTTGCCGTCGAAGGCCCCGGCCTCGCCCGCCGGCACCCGGTCGGGGCGCAGGGCGCGGTTCTTCCAGCCGTCGATCAGCCCGGCCAGCATTCGCGCCGGCCAGCGCTTGTCGTCGATATTCTCGGCCGTGATCAGCTGCTTGAGCAGGCGCAGCTGGTCGTCGGTATCGAGGATGGTGAAGCGCGGCGTCAGGTTGTGGCCGCCGCCGCCGATCAGCTCGGCATGGCGGCGCAGGATGCGCACGCAGATGGAGTGGAAGGTGCCCAGCCAGGGCAGGCCCTCGATCGTTTCGCCCAGCAGGCGGGCGACGCGCTCCTTCATCTCGCGCGCGGCCTTGTTGGTGAAGGTCACGGCCAGGATCTCGCCCGGCCGCGCCCGGTGCTGGGTCAGCAGATGCACGATGCGCGTGGTCAGCGCCCGGGTCTTGCCGGTGCCGGCCCCGGCCAGCAGCAGCACGGGACCGTCCAGCGCCTCGACCGCCTGGCGCTGGGCCGGGTTCAGCCCGTCCAGATAGGGCGCGGGGGCCGGGGCCATCGCCGCCATGGCGCGGCGCGACAGCGGCAGGGCTGCCGCCTCGAAGGCGTCGGATTCGTCGAAATCGCTCATGGCGCGACCATAGGCCGAAAGCCGCGCCATGAAAAGGTGGCGTTCACGCCTTGTTCGCATCCCGTGCCGAGATCAGCGACCAGGCCAGCCCTGCGCCGAGGATCAGCGCGGTCACGCCCAGCGAGAGTGCCGGCGGCACCTTGTGGATGCCCAAGGCCTCGGCCACCAGCACCTTGCCGCCGATGAAGATCAGCAGCACCGCCAGCGCCGGCTTGAGCCCGTGGAAGCGGTGCAGCACCGCCGCCAGCGCGAAATACAGCGCCCGCAGGCCGAGGATGGCGAAGATGTTCGAGGTATAGACGATGAACGGGTCGGTGGTGATCGCCAGCACCGCCGGCACGCTGTCCACGGCAAAGACCAGATCGGCGGCCTCGATGGCGACCAGCGCGGCGAACAGCGGCGTCGCCCAGAGCCGGGTTCGGCCCCGGCGGGCGGCGTCGGGACGGCGCACGAAGAAAGCGCGACCATGCAGCCGCCGCGTCACCCGCATCCGCCCGACCAGCCCGGTGATCCAGCGCGGGGGCGCGGTGGCCTCGGGTTCGCGCAGGCTCATCAGCATCTTGGCGCCGGTGACGACCAGAAAGCCGGCAAAGATCAGCAGCACCCATTCATAGCGCGCCACCAGCGTGGCGCCGAGGCCGATCATGATGCCGCGCAGCACGATCACCCCGAGGATGCCCCAGAACACCACCCGGTGTTGCAGGGCGCGGGGAATGGCGAAGGCGGAAAAGATCATCGCCATGACGAAGATATTGTCGACGGCCAGCGACTTCTCGACCACGAAGCCGGTCAGGTAGTCGAAGGCCGGATCGCGGCCGAGCTGCCACCAGACGAAACCGCCGAAGACCAGCCCGCAGGCGATGTAGAAGGCCGAGAGCCACAGGCTCTCGCGCACCGAGATCTCGTGCCCGTCGCGGTTCAGCACGCCGAGGTCGAAGGCCAGCAGCGCCAGCACCAGACCCAGGAAAAGCAGCCAGAGCCACAGCGCCTGGCCCAGAAAGAGGATCGAAAACAGCTCCATGTCCCACCTATTTGTTGGTGCGGCACGGATGGGAGGCGCGAGGGATAGGGGGCCGCCGTTCCACCGATGCATGCCGCATCGTGGCCGACATCACGATGCGCCTGCATCGCCAGAGGGGCCCGGTCCACCGCACCCAGATAGGGCGACGGGACGAGGTTTCAAGGGGGAGTTTGCGTTGCCTGCGGCGGCGCGGCCTTGCGGTTGCGGGTCATGGCGGGGGGCATGGTGCGTGCAAGCACGCACCCTGCGGGGGGACGGGGCGTTCATTCTCCGTTGGAGAAATACCTGTTGCGGCCGGTTCGTGAGCGCGCCCCTCCGCCATGGGGAAAACCCCTTTCGGCGCCCTTGGGTTTCCGGAGTCGATGTTCCGGGAGGCGGTGTGGGTCGGGGGTGCGTTCATTTTCGTCGTGGAAATGCCCGTTGCGGCCGGTCCGGGGCGCTCGCCCTCCGTCATAAGGTTCCCCCCCCTTAGCCCCGATCCGGTGCTCCGGGGTTTTCAGGCGTCGCCGTCCTGGGGGCGGCGCGGGATGGGGGGACGGTGCGTGCGAGTACGCAGCCTACCGCCGCAGCACCGAGAACGTGTCCGGGTCCAGCGTGTCCTGGGCAAAGGTCGGACCCTCGGTCAGCAGGCTGACCGCATCGTGGGAATGCAGCGATTCCTGGTGGCTGGCGATGACCCGGAAATCACCGACCGCCGGCAGCGCCATCAGCTGCTCGGCAAAGGCCCGGGCCGCGTCCTCGACGAAGATCGGATGCGCGGCGTTCAGCTCGGCAAAGGCCTGCTCGTCCACGCGCTTGACCATGACCTGAGTTTCCGTGGGCACGGCGCGGCGGCAGGCCTCGATCAGGTCCTCGAACCACAGCTTGCCGCCATCGCGGCGCATCACCACCGAGATCCGTGCGCAGGAGCGCTGCGAATGCGGCGTCGCCAGCTGGTTGCGGGAGGCGCGGGCATGTTCCGACAGCTCCAGCGAGCAGGGGCAGGTCGAGGAATAGACGTAATCGAGATGCATGATGCGCAGGCGCTCGGCCCCGCGCTCGACCAGTTCCAGCGCCAGCGCATAATACTGCCAGCCCGAGAGCCCCGAGCGCAGCGCCGCCACCCGCATCGGATAGCGGGTGCGCATCAGGATGCGGGCGCCGAGGCTCTCATGATCGACCCGGTAATCGGCCAGGGCCGATTCGATCACCGACAGGCTGGTGGCGCTTTCGGCATGGGCATAGAAGCTGCGCATGATCCGGGACATGTTGATGCCCTTGCGCTCGGCCTCCAGCGAGACGGTGCCGGTGACGGCGGTTTCCAGCGTGACCTCGCCGCCGTCGCGGGTCAGGTAACGGATCGGCAGGTGAAAATCGGCGATGCCGACATGCTGGATCGGCCGGCGCGCGCCCACGATCAGGCTGGCCGGCCCGTTCTGCAGGTCGGGCAGGTCGGCCAGATAGGCGGCATCGGGCCGGAAATCGGCCGGATAGCGGCGGCTGGGGGGCGGGGCGTCCGTCATGGGCTGCATATGGGCCGGGGCCGGGCCGGGGGCAAGGGCAAAGCCCGCGCCCCGCGGCATGTCACAGGCCGGCGGCGTCCAGCGCGGCCTGGAAATCCGCGATCAGGTCGGCGGTGTCCTCCAGCCCCACCGACAGCCGGATCATGCCGGGGGTAATGCCCAGCCGCGCATGTTCCTCGGCGCTCAGCCGCTGATGGGTGGTGGTCGCCGGATGGGTCACGATCGAACGGGCATCGCCCAGGTTGTTGGAGATCGAGGCCACCTCCAGCGCGTCCAGCACCTTGAAGGCCGCATCCTTGCCGGCCGCGATGTCCAGCGCGATCATGGTGCCGCCGCTGCCCAGCTGGCGCAGGGCCAGATCGTGCTGGGCATGGCTCTTCAGGCCCGGATAGATCACCCGCAGCCCGTCGCGGCCCTCCAGCGCCTCGGCCAGCGCCTGCGCGCTGGCGGCCATGGCCCGCACCCGCAGATCCATGGTGGTCAGCCCGCCCAGCATCAGCCAGGCGTTGAACGGGCTGATGGCGCCGCCGGTATGTTTCAGGAACGGCTCGGCTACGCCGCGCACGAAATCGCGGCGGCCGAGGATCAGCCCGCCCATGGCCCGGCCGGTGCCGTCGATATGCTTGGTGGCGGAATAGACCACCACATCGGCGCCCAGTTCCACCACGCGCGAAAAGACCGGCGTCGAGAACACGTTGTCGACGACCACGGTGGCGCCGGCATCATGGGCCAGCCCGGCCACCGTGGCCACGTCGATCACCTCCAGCGTCGGGTTCGACATCGCCTCGAAGAACACCGCCTTGGCCGGGGTGGCCAGCGCGGCGCGCCATGCCTCGTTGTCGGTGCCGTCCACGAACACGATCTCGGCCCCGAAGGCCTTCAGCAGGTCGAGAACATAGAGGCAGGAGCCGAACAGGGCCCGCGAGGACACCACCCGGTCGCCGGGGCGGATGAAGGAAAACAGCGCCCCATGCACCGCGGCCATGCCGGAGGCGGTGGCAAAGCCGTCCTCGGTGCCCTCCAGCGCCGCCATGCGGTCCTCGAACACCCGGCTGGTGGGGTTGCCGTAGCGGGCATAGATGAACTCGTCGGGGCCGGAATGGTTGAAGCGCGCCTCGGCGGCCTCGGCGCTGGGATAGCGGAAACCCTGCGTCATGTAGAGGGCCTCGGCCATCTCGGCATATTGGCTGCGGCGGGCGCCGGCATGGATGGCACGGGTTCTGGGCCCCTGGGGGCGGTGGCTTGCGGACATGACGCGGCCTTGCGGTTGAGGAAGGGTGAGTCCGGTCGGACTGTTCCGGCCCTAGCGCGCAGCGCCGTCGCATGCAAGTTTTCGCGAGCGGTTCTTGACGCGGGCGGCCGGCGGAAACCCCGACGCGCCCGGCGCGTTGTCCGGCGAGCCGATGAAGGAGTTCGCCATGACCACCCGCCTGCTGCTGCCCGCCGTGCTGATCCTCGCCTCCGCCGCGCCCGCCTTGGCCGATGACGGCGATTTCGGCGCCTATCTGTTCCGCGGCGATTGCGCGGGCCTCGCCCCCGAGCAGGTGGTCAAGGATCTGGGAGAGCTGGAACTGGACGATGACGAGCGCGACGCCTGGGCGCGGGTCGCCCCGGATGGCGCACCGATGCCCGTGCCGCTGCGCATCGAGGAGGAGAAGACCAATCGCGTCACCGCCGCCGAGGTCACCGGCGGCGGGCTGGCCGTCGCGGTGACGGCGACGGATTCGCCCGGCGCCGCGCTGCTGGCCTGTGCGCCGCTGCCCGAAGGGCTGGCCCTGCCGGCGGTGGTGGCGCTGGCCGAGAATGGCGGCTCCGGCACCGAGGGCCGGGTGGGCATCGAGGTCATCGGCCAGGATCTGCGCTTCACCACCGCTGCCTTCGCCACCGGCGCGGTTCCGGCGCTGGCGCAATAGGCGCCCGGCACCGCCCGGCTGGTCAGCGCCGGGTGGAGACGCCGGCGCGTGGGGCGCGTGACCGGGCATTGCCGCACGCAGTGGGACAGGGCCGGGCGGCAACGCCGCCTCCGGGTGGCCGTCGCGGCCAGCTGGGGCGCGGCACCTTGCGGGGCAGGGGCGGGGTCCGGGGCTATCCGGCGCGGGCGGCGAACAGCGCCTCGATCCGCGCCGCTTCTTCGGCCAGACCCCAGGGCGGGTTCACCACCGCCATGCCGGAGCCGATCATGCCATGGCCCTCGCGCGCCGGCGGAAAGCGCACCTCCGAGACCAGCAGCCCGGGATGCGCGCCGATCAGCTCGGCCAGCATCGGCGCATGGCGCGGCACGGTCAGGATCGGGTACCACAGCGCGATCACCCCCACGTTCCACTTGCGGGCGATGCGGGCGATCAGGCCGGGCAGGCGTTCGTAATCGCGCTTGACCTCGTAGCTGGGGTCGACCAGCAGCAGCCCGCGCCGCGGCGTCGGCGGGCAGAGCGCGTTGGCCATCTCGAACCCGTCGCGGTGGTGACAGCGCACCCGCGGCGGCATGGCGTCGTAAAGCGCCGCATATTCCTGGGGATGCAGCTCGGCCAGGTCCATCGGGCAATCGCGCGGCAGCAGCGTCGCGGCGATCGCCGGGCTGCCGGGATAGGCGCTGTCGCCGAAACGCGAGCGGGTGGCGGCGATGGCGCGCAGCAGCGGGTGGTCCTCGGGCAGCCAGTGTTCGGCCTCGGCGCGCAGGATACCGGCGCGGGCCTCGCCGGTGCGATGGGCATGCTCGTCCTCGAGGTCATAGACCCCGCGCCCGGCATGGGTCTCCAGGTAGCTGAAGGGCTTCGGCTTTTCCGCCATGCGCGCCAGCATCCAGGCCAGCAGCGCATGCTTGTGCAGATCGGCCAGGTTCCCGGCGTGATAGATGTGCTGATAGCTGAGCATGCCCGCCCCGGCGGCGCGCTTCCGGCCGCAATCGCTTGATTTCATGTCGATGCCGCCAGCATAGCGCAGGCGGCGGGCCGGGGACAGGGGCGGAGAATGAAAAAGGCGGCGGTGCCCAGGGAGGAGGAGAGGCACCGCCGCCGCAACGCTGGCCCGGGGAGGAGGGTGGGCCGCGTATATCGCGGTGGAGGCGGGAGGGAGGAGG
>JBEBVF010000108.1:0-10170 GCA_040392885.1 Paracoccus sp. (in: a-proteobacteria)
TGCCGCGAGCGGATGAACATCCCGGTCTTTCACGACGACCAGCACGGCACCGCCATCGTGGTCGGCGCGGCGGCGACCAATGCCCTGCACATCGCCGGCAAGCGCTTCGAGGACATCAAGCTGGTCTCGACCGGCGGCGGCGCCGCCGGCATCGCCTGCCTGAACATGCTGGTCAAGCTGGGGGTGCGGCGCGAGAACATCTGGCTCTGCGACATCCACGGCCTGGTCTACGAGGGCCGCGAGCAGGACATGAACCCGCAGAAATCCGCCTTTGCCCAGCGCACCGACCTGCGCACGCTGGACGAAGTGGTGGACGGCGCCGACCTGTTCCTCGGTCTCTCCGGCCCCGGGGTGCTGAAGCCCGAAATGGTTGCCCGCATGGCGGCGCAGCCGATCATCTTCGCGCTGGCCAACCCCTCGCCGGAAATCACCCCCGAGGCAGCACGCGAGGTCGCCCCCGACGCGATCATCGCCACCGGCCGCAGCGACTATCCCAACCAGGTCAACAACGTGCTGTGCTTTCCCTTCATCTTCCGGGGGGCGCTGGACGTGGGGGCGACGCAGATCAACGACGACATGCAGATCGCCTGCATCGAGGGCATCGCCGCGCTGGCCCGCGCCACCACCAGCGCCGAGGCCGCCATGGCCTATCGCGACGAAAAGCTGACCTTCGGCCGCGACTACCTGATCCCCAAGCCCTTCGATCCGCGGCTGATCGGCACCGTGGCCACGGCGGTGGCGCGGGCGGCGATGGCGTCGGGCGTGGCGGCACGGCCGCTGGCCGATATCGACGCCTACAAGCGCAAGCTGGACGGCTCGGTCTTCCGCTCGGCCATGATCATGCGGCCGGTCTTCCAGGCCGCGGCCTCGACCTCGCGCCGCATCGTCTTTGCCGAGGGCGAGGACGAGCGCGTGCTGCGCGCCGCCAATGCCATGCTGGAGGAAACCACCGAAGTGCCGATCCTGATCGGCCGCCCCGAGGTCATCAGCCGCCGGGCCGAACGCGCCGGCCTGCCGATCCGCCCGGACCGCGATTTCGAGATCGTGAACCCCGAGAACGACCCCCGCTATCGCGAATACTGGGAGGAATATCACGCCCTGATGTCGCGGCGCGGGGTGACGCCGGACCTGGCGCGGGCGACGATGCGCACCAACACCACCGCCATCGGCGCGGTGATGGTGCATCGCGGCGAGGCCGACAGCCTGATCGCCGGCACCTTCGGCCAGTTCCACTGGCACCTGCGCTATGTCCGCGACATCCTTGCCCGCGGCGGGTTGCGGCCGGTGGGGGCGCTGTCCCTGATGATCCTCGAGGACGGGCCGCTGTTCATCGCCGATACTCAGGTCCATCACGATCCGACCCCGGAGGAGGTGACCGAGATCGCCATCGGCGCCGCCCGCCATGTCCGCCGCTTCGGGCTGGAGCCGCGGGTGGCGCTGTGCTCGCATTCGCAATTCGGCAATCTGGACACGCCCTCGGGCGTCAAGATGCGCGAGGCCATCGATCTGCTGGTGGCGCGCGAGGCCGATTTCATCTTCGACGGCGAGATGCATATCGAATCGGCGCTTGACCCCGAGGTGCGCGCCCGGCTGCTGCCCGATTCCCGGCTGGGCGCCGAGCCGGCGAACATCCTGCTCTTCGCCGGCACCGACGCGGCCTCGGGGGTGCGCAACATCCTCAAGACCAAGGCCAACGGGCTGGAGGTCGGGCCGATCCTGATGGGCATGGGCAACCGCGCCCATATCGTGAACCCCTCGATCACCTCGCGCGGGCTGCTGAACATGTCCGCCATCGCCGGCACCCCGGTGGCGCATTACGGCTGAAGCCCGCCTTGCGCGAGGCCGGCTTGTCCACGCCCGGGTGGGGACGCCGGAGGCGAGAGGATGCGGCGTGGTCAAGCGGGCGTTCCCCCGGCCCCCCGCCGCTTCGCGGCGCCCTGCGGGTAGCTAGGGGGCCGGGACCGGACCGAAACCCCCGAAACCCCGCAAGCGGGGACCCCTCGGGGGCCCCTCGGTCCTACGCCTTCGGGCGTGGCCGTGCGAGGCGGGTTCCTTGGCTGGGGATGAAGAAAGGCAGAGGCGGCCGGGTCCGTCACCATGCGCCGGCAGCGGCGCGGCGGCGGCGGTTTGCCCCGGCTGATCGGTCTTTCGCAGCCTGCGCGGTGCGGCCGTAGCTCGCCCGCAAAGGGCGCACGCTTTCCTCAGTCGATCAGCGCGCCCAGCCCCTGCATCAGCGGCACGAAATCCGGGAAGCTGGTGGCGATCGGGCTGCGGTCGTCGATGGTGATCGGTGCCTGCGCCCCCAGCCCGGCCACCAGGAAGCTCATGGCGATGCGATGGTCCAGCCGCGCCGCCACCATGCCGCCGCCGGGCAGGCGCCCCTCGCCGAACACCGTCAGGCTGTCCGTTCCTTCCTCGATCCGCACACCATTGGCCTCCAGCCCGCGCGCCATCGCGTCGATACGGTCGGATTCCTTCACCCGCAATTCGCCGATGCCCTGCATCACCACCGGCCCCTCGGCATAGGCCGCCAGTGCCGCCAGCATCGGGAATTCGTCGATCATCGACGAGGCCATCGCCGCCGGCACCGTCACCCCGCGCAAGGGCCCATGGCGCACGGTCAGGTCGGCCACCGGCTCGCCCCCTTCCTCGCGCGCATTCGACCAGTCCAGCGGCGCGCCCATCATCTCCAGCACCCGGAAGAAGCCGTCACGGGTCGGGTTGCGCGAGATGCCGGGCAGCAGCAGCCGCGAGCCCGGCACGACCAGCGCCGCCGCCGCCGGGAAGGCCGCCGAGGACGGGTCGCGCGGCACCGACACGTCACAGGGCCGCAGTTCCGGGCGGCCGGTCAGGGTGATGACGCGTCCCTCCGGCCCGTCCTCGATGCGCAGATCGGCGCCGAAGCCGCGCAGCATGCGCTCGGTATGGTCGCGCACCGGCTCCGGCTCGACCACCACGGTTTCGCCCGGCGCGTTCAGCCCGGCCAGCAGCACCGCCGATTTCACCTGCGCCGAGGGCACTGGCAGCACATAGCGCACCGGCAGCGGCTCGGCCGCGCCGGTCAGGGTGATCGGCAGCCGCCCACCCTCGCGCGCCACCACCTGCGCACCGAACAGTTGCAGCGGTCCCGTCACCCGGCCCATCGGGCGCGCGCACAGGCTGGCATCGCCGGTGAAGGTGGCGGTGATCGGCGTCGTCGCCATCGCCCCCATGATCAGCCGCACGCCGGTGCCGGAATTGCCGCAATCGATCACGCCCGCGGGTTCCGAGAACCCGCCGACGCCAACGCCGTCGACCAGCCATTCCCCCTCGCCCAGCCGCTCGACCCGTGCACCGAAGGCCCGCATGGCGGCGGCCGTGTCCAGCACGTCCTGCCCTTCCAGCAGCCCGGTGATATGGCTGCGCCCCACGGTCAGCGCCGCCAGGATCAGTGCCCGGTGGCTGATCGACTTGTCGCCGGGCAGGCGCACGGTGCCGGTCAGCGCCGGGCTTTTCCTGGCGCGGATCGGCAGCGACTGGTCGGAGCGGGACATGGCAAACCTCCTCGCCTCAGCGGCGGAACGTGACGTAATGCGGCACGCGCCCTTCGCGCAGCGCCTTCTGCTCGTAGCGGGTCGAGGGCCAGTCGGGCCAGGGCGTGCCGCCCTGATCCACCAGCGTGAAGCCGGCGGCAGGCCCCTCCTCCAGCGTCTGGCGGACATAGTCGGGAATGTCGGTGGCCACCCGGAACTCCGCCCCCGGCCGCAGGGCGCGGTAAAGCGGCACCAGATGCTCCTGCGTGACGAAGCGGCGGCGGTAATGGCGGGCCTTGGGCCAGGGATCGGGATAGTTGAGGAAGGCGCGCGAAATCGAGCCCGCGGGCAGCACATCCATCAGGTCGCGCACATCGCCGGGATGGATGGCGAGGTTGCCCACCCCGGCGGCGCGGATCTTGCCCAGCAGCATGGCGACGCCGTTGATGAACGGCTCGGCGCCGATCAGGGCGATATCGGGATAGCGCGCCGCCATCGCCACCATATGCTCGCCGCCGCCGAAGCCGATCTCCAGCCAGACCTCGCGGGATTGCGGGAAGGCTGCCGCCAGGTCCAGAGGCGCCCGCGTCGGATTCTCGTCCCAGCCGATGCCGGGCAGGCGCAGATGCGACAGGTCGTCGTCCAGATAGCCGCGCTGGCTCCGGCGCAGGGTCTTGCCGTGCCGGCGGCCGTAGAAGTTCCTCGGGGGGCGGATGGGCGTGTCACTCATGCCGCCGCCATGCCGTGCGCAGCGGCGCAGGTCAAGAGAGCCCGGCGTGGGGCTGGTTCCTCCACGCCCCGAGACCTCCGGGGAGCCGGGGGCGGGAAGCATGCGGCGCGGTCAAGCGGGCGTTCCCCCGGCCCACCGGCCCTTCGGGTAGCCAGTGGGCCGGGACCGGACCGAAACCCCCGAAACCCCGCAAGCGGGGACCCCTCGCGGCCCCTCGGGCAGCAAGTTGGAAAAGACCTCCCGCCAGGATTGGACGGTGATCTTGCCTCTCGCCTCGATATTGGTGGCATGGGCTGGCCGCAGAGTGATGGCAGGTTCTCACATGGCCGTATTCAAGCACCCGCACGGATAGGGTGCGAGTGCGCAAGGACGGACGCCTGCCCACCGGGCAGCGAGGCGGATGGGCGGGCGGGCCGCAAGGTGATAGCATTTTTGGACATGGGCGTATTCAAGCACCCGCGCGGATAGGGTGCCAGTGCGCAAGGACGGGCGCCCACCGGGCAGCGAGGCGGGGGGCGTCCGCCGCCAGCGCCCGGCCCGCCCTCGACGGGCGGGGCGGGCGCAGCGCCCTATTCGGCGGCGAGGCGCGAGATCACCACCGTCACCTCGGGCTTCTTGCCGACCTCTTCCATCGTCACCTGCCGGGTGATGCGGCGCACCGCCTCGTCCAGCTTGTCGTCGTCGCCGGCCGTGCGCGGATCGACGCGGTCGAGGAACTCGGCCAGCTCCTTCTCGATCTGCTCGGCCAGCGGCGCGCGGGCGCGGCCGCGCTCGGGCAGGCCCATCAGCTCGACCCAGGCATCCGGCAGCGGCTGGTCGTCCTCGTCGATGATGATCGACACCATCGCGTGCCCGTTCAGCGCCATGCGGATGCGGTCGCGCACCACCCCGTCCAGCGCCCCCACCAGCACCGTGCCGTCCAGATAGACCCGCCCGGTATCGACATGTTCGACCAGCTTCGGCGCCTTGCCGGTCAGGTCCACCATCATGCCGTTGGTGACGATGGCCGAGGCGATGCCCTTGGCCGCGCCCAGCCGCGCATGCGCGCGCAGGTGCATGTGCTCGCCATGCATCGGCACCAGCATCTTCGGCTTCAGCAGGTCATGCACCGCCTCCAGATCCGGCCGGTTGGCATGGCCGGAGACATGGTAGAAGCCGTCATCGGCATCGAACACCTCGACGCCCTTTTCCGACAGCATGTTGCGGATGCGGATGATCGGTCGCTCGTTGCCGGGAATGGTGCGGGAGGAGAACAGGAAGCTGTCGCCCTCCTTCAACTCCAGCCCCAGATAGCGGCCGCGCGCCAGTTGCGCGGTGGCCGCCCGGCGCTCGCCCTGGCTGCCGGTGACGATCAGCAGCACCTGGCCGCGCGGCAGCGAGGCCGCCTCCTCCGGGCCGATGGTGTCGGGGAAATTGCCCAGCACCCCGGTCTCGCGCGCCGCCTGGGTCATCTTGCGCATGGCGCGGCCCAGCAGGCAGACCTTGCGCCCCGCCGCCACGCCGGCCTCGGCCAGGGTCTTCAGCCGCGCCACGTTGGAGGCGAAGGTCGTCGCCACCACCATCTGGTCCTGCGCGGCGACGAATTCGCGCAGCGGCTCGGCCAGCATCGCCTCGGAACGGCCGGGATGCAGCGAGAACACGTTGGTCGAATCGCACATCAAGGCCCGCACCGGCGCCTCGCTGGCGATCTCGTGCCACAGGGCGGGGTCGAAGGCCTCGCCGACCACCGGCGTGCCGTCCAGCTTGAAATCGCCCGAATGCACCACCCGGCCCGCCGGGCTGTCGATCACCAGCGCCGCGCTTTCCGGGATGGAATGGCTGACCGGCACGAACTGCACCGTGAACGGCCCGGCTTGCACCCGGTCCGGGCGCGCGGCGACGATGTTGAGGCAGTCGAGCGGTTGCCCGGCCTCCTCCAGCTTCATCCTGGCCAGCGCGCCGGTAAAGCGGCGGCAATAGACCGGCGCCTTCAGCCAGCCCCAGAGCAGGCCGAGCGCACCGACGTGATCCTCGTGGCCATGGGTGATGAAGATGGCATCCAGCCGGTCGCGATTGGCCTCCAGCCAGGCCACATCGGCCATGATGAGGTCGATGCCGGGAGCCGTGTCCATGTCGCCGAAAGTCACGCCCAGATCGACCAGGATCAACCTTTCGCGGCCCGCGGGCCCGTAACCATAGACATAGGCATTCATCCCGATCTCACCCGCGCCGCCCAGCGGCATGTAGATGAGGCGGTTGTCAGACATTCCCGATCTCCTTGTTGTAATCGTGGATCAGCCGCAGCCCGTGGATGGTCAGATCGCTCTCGATCGCATCGAACAGGTCGAAGCCCTGGTGGAACAGGGGCGCCAGGCCCCCGGTCGCGACAACTTTCATCGGGCGGTCGCGCTCGGCCCTTATGCGTTTGGTGATGCCCTCGATCAGGCCGATATAGCCCCAGAACACCCCGGATTGAATGCAGGCGACGGTATTGGTGCCGATGGCGCGCTCCGGCATGGTCACATCGACATGCGGCAGCGCGGCGGCGGCCATGTGCAGCGCCTCCAGCGACAGGTTGACCCCGGGCGAGATTACGCCGCCGACATAGGCGCCGTCATCGTCCACCACGTCGAAATTGGTCGCGGTGCCGAAATCGACCACGACCAGGTTGCCGCCATGGCGGTCGAAGGCCCCGACCGCATTGGCCAGCCGGTCCGAGCCCACACCCACCCCCGGATCGACGCGCGGCGGCACCGGCAGCGCGCAATCGGGCTTGCCCACCACCAGCGGGCGGGTGTCGAAATAGCGGTTGCACAGCACCCGCAGGTTGAACAGCACCCGCGGCGCCGTGGTCGAGATCACGCATTCGCGGATCTGCATCGGAATACCCTTGAGGGTCATCAGCGAGGACAGCCAGACGAAATACTCGTCTGCGGTGCGGCGGTGGTCGGTCGAGATGCGCCATTCATCGACGAAGGTGGTGCCGTCCCACAGCGCGAAGACCGAATTGGTGTTGCCGGTGTCGATGCAGAGCAGCATGGCGCCCTCTCCCGCTCGCGGGTCAGAAATGGATGTCGGCGGCGGGGATCACCGCGCGCCCGGTCTCGGTGGTCAGGATCAGCGCGCCGTCGGCGTCGATGCCGTCGAAACGCCCCTCGATGCTCAGACGCGGGGTGCGCGCGGTGATCACCTGCCCCAGCCGTGCCGCCCGCGCCAGCCAGGCCGCGCGCAGGGGCGCGAAACCCTCGGCCGCCAGCCGGCCCTGCCAATGCGCGAAGGCGGGGGCGAGGCGGTCCAGGAACGCCTCCGGCGTCGGCGCCTCGCCCAGCACCTCGTGCAGGGAGACGGGTTGCAGCGCCCAGGGCTCGACCGCGTTGCGGGGCGGCGCGGCGACCAGGTTCACGCCCATGCCCACCGCCAGCGCCGCGATGCGGCCGCCGCCCGAGGCGCTTTCCAGCAGGATGCCGCTGATCTTGCCGCCGTTCAGCAGCACGTCATTGGGCCACTTGATCGCCACCTGCGCCAGCGGCCCCACCAACCCGGCCAGCACCTCGTGCAGCGCCAGCGCGGCCACGAAGCTCAGCTTCGCGGCCTCGCCCGGGGTGCCGGCATCGGGCAGCGCCAGGCTGGCCGAGAAATTGCCCGCCGGGCTTTCCCAGCCCCGCCCGCGGCGGCCGCGGCCCTGCTCCTGCCTGCGGGCAAGAATCCAGACCGGCCGCGCCAGGCCCGGCGCGCGGCGCAGCGCCTCGGCATTGGTGCTGTCGATGCTGTCGAGGATGACCCGGCCGACGCCCTCGGGCCAGCCGGGTGCTAACGGCATCTCAGTCAAGCTGCGCCGTCACGGTGGCGCCCGGCACCTGCGCCCAGAGCGATTCCGCGGCGCGGCCCGCCGCGTCGTCCATGCCCAGCACCGACACCGCCCCCACCGTCAGCGCCAGCGCCGAGGCGAACAGCATCACCGCCGCCGTCGGCGACAGGCGCAGGCTGGCGCCCTCGGTCTCGGCGCCGAAATACATGTAATAGACGATGCGCAGGTAATAGAAGGCGCCGATCACGAAGGAGATCATGCCCAGCGTTGCCAGCCAGACCATGCCCGCGTCCAGCACCGCCATCAGCACCGACAGCTTGGCGAAGAACCCCAGGAAGGGCGGCACGCCCGCCAGGCTGAACAGCAGCACCAGCAGCGCCAGCGCCTTCAGCGGCTCGGCCTTGGCGAACTGGTTCAGCGAGGCCATGTCGGTGATCGGCTGGCCGTCGCGCTCCATCGCCATGATGAAGGCGAAGACGCCGACATTCATCAGCGCATAGATGGTCATGTAGAACAGCATCGACTGGACGCCGCCGGGGGTGCCGGCGGCCATGCCCAGCAGGGCAAAGCCCATATGCGCGATCGCCGAATAGGCCATCAGCCGCTTGAAGTCGCGCTGCCCGATCCCGCCGATGGCGCCGAGGAACATCGACAGGATCGCCAGCGCGCCGAGGATCTGGCTCCAGTCGCCGGGCACGGTGCCGAAGGCGCCGACCAGCAGCCGCGCCAGCAGCGCCATGGCCGCCACCTTGGGCGCGGTGGCGAAGAAGGCGGTGACTGGGGTGGGCGCGCCCTCGTAGACATCCGGCGTCCACATGTGGAAGGGCGCCGCGCTGACCTTAAAGGCCAGGCCCACGATCAGGAACACCATGCCGAACAGCAGCCCCACCGACAGCGTGTCGGCCGAGATGGTCGAGACGATGCCGGCAAGATTCGTGGTGCCGGCAAAGCCGTAGACCAGCGCCGCGCCATAGAGCAGCAGGCCGGAGCTGAGCGCGCCCAGCACGAAATATTTCAGCCCGGCCTCGGCGCTGCGGGTGCTGTCGCGGCGCATCGACGCCATGACGTAGAGCGACAGCGAATGCAGCTCCAGCCCCATATAGAGCATGATCAGGTC
The DNA here is from genome assembly GCA_040392885.1 of Paracoccus sp. (in: a-proteobacteria). Lineage (GTDB taxonomy): Bacteria > Pseudomonadota > Alphaproteobacteria > Rhodobacterales > Rhodobacteraceae > Paracoccus. The sequence goes on from JBEBVF010000108.1 coordinate 9,147, forward strand.
GCCGGCCGAGACCATCAGCATCATGCCGATGGTGGTCAGCACCACCAGCACCGGATATTCGAAGGCCAGGAAGCCACGCCGCTGCATGTAGTCGGCGCTCATCGCCAGCACGGCGGCCGAGGTCAGCAGCACCACCACCTTGACGAAGCGCGCATAGACATCGTCGATGAACATGCCGCCCAGCGCCTGGGCGGGGGCCACGTCGCGCAGGCCGACCCAGGCCGCCACCGCCACCAGCGCCGCGACGCAGAGCCAGAGCAGCGGCCGCGCCGCCCGGTCCTTGCCGCCGAAGGCGCCGCCCAGCAGCGCCAGCAGCGCGAACACGGTCAGGCCGAACTCGGGCAGGATGGTGGTAAAGTCCAGCGAAGTCATGCCGCGCCCCTCTTATTGCTGCCCGGCGACCGCCACGAAGGCGGCGCTGGCGGCCGGCGCGGTCTGCCCGGCCGTGACGTGCTCGATCAGGTCCCGCATGGCGGGGCCGGTGATGTCGGTGACCAGCCGCGGATAGACGCCCAGCAGCAGCGTCATCGCCACCAGCGGCGCAAAGATCAGCCGCTCGCGGGTGGTCATGTCGGTGATGGTCTTCAGCGCCTCGCGCACCAGCGCGCCCACGACCACCTGCCGATACAGCCACAGCGCATAGCCCGCCGACAGGATCACGCCGCTGGTCGCCACCAGGCCCACCCAGGTATTGGCCCGGAACCCGGCCAGCAGGGTCAGGAACTCGCCCACGAAGCCGGAGGTGCCGGGAAGGCCCACATTGGCCATGGTGAAGAACAGGAATACCAGCGCATAGGCGGGCATCCGGTTCACGAGGCCGCCATAGGCGGCGATCTCGCGCGTGTGGATGCGGTCATAGATCACGCCGACCAGCAGGAACAGCGCGGCCGAGATGAAGCCGTGGCTGATCATCTGGAACATGGCGCCGTCGAGGCCGGTCTGGCTGAAGGTGAAGGTGCCGAGGGTGACGTAACCCATATGCGCGACCGAGGAATAGGCGATCAGCTTCTTCATGTCGGTCTGC
>JBEBVF010000109.1:0-9828 GCA_040392885.1 Paracoccus sp. (in: a-proteobacteria)
TCGATCGCCCAGCCCTCGATCTTCAGGTCGTCCTGCGCGAAGGGCAGGGGGGCGCCGTCGGCGACGCGGATCATCTGCTCCACCAGGTCGATGCCGGTGATCAGCTCGGTGACCGGGTGTTCCACCTGCAGGCGGGTGTTCATTTCGAGGAAATAGAAATTCCGCGCGCCGTCGACGATGAATTCGACCGTGCCGGCGCTGGCATAGCCCACCGCCTTGGCCAGGGCGACGGCCTGTTCGCCCATCGCCTTGCGGGTGGCCGCGTCGAGGAAGGGCGAGGGCGCCTCCTCGATGACCTTCTGGTTGCGGCGCTGGATGCTGCATTCGCGCTCGTGCAGATAGACGCAATTCCCGTGCTTGTCGGCCAGCACCTGGATCTCGATATGGCGCGGTTGCGTCACGAATTTCTCGATGAAGATGCGGTCGTCGCCGAAGCTGTTCGCCGCCTCGTTCTTCGAGGATTCAAACCCCTCGCGGGCCTCCTGGTCGGTCCAGGCGATGCGCATGCCCTTGCCGCCGCCGCCGGCGCTGGCCTTGATCATCACCGGATAGCCGATCTGGGCCGAGATTCGCACCGCCTCGTCGGCATCGGCGATCAGGCCCATATAGCCGGGCACGGTGCTGACCCCGGCCTCCTGTGCCAGCTTCTTGGAGGTGATCTTGTCGCCCATCGCCTCGATGGCCGGGCTGGGCGGGCCGATGAAGGCCACGCCCGCGGCCTCCAGCGCCTCGGCGAAGGCCTTGTTCTCGGACAGGAAGCCATAGCCGGGATGCACGGCCTCGGCGCCGGTGTCGCGGACCGCCTGCATGATCCGGTCGGTGACGATATAGGACTGGTTGGCCGGCGAGGGACCGATATGCACCGCCTCGTCGGCCATCTGCACATGCAGCGCATGGCGGTCGGCATCGGAATAGACCGCCACGGTCCTGATGCCCATCTTGCGGGCGGTCTTGATGACGCGGCAGGCGATCTCGCCCCGGTTGGCGATCAGGATCTTCTTGAACATGGCTGTCCCTTGGCTGGAAGCGCGAGGCGCGAATGGCAAGGGCCGCCCCTGCGGAAGGCAGGGACGGCCCGGAAATGCGGTGTCGGGCCCGGCGCGGGCCGGGGGAAAATGCGCTCAGCGGCGCGGGCGGCAGACGCCCACGTCGTCGCAGATATAGCCCGCAGCGGCACCGGCGACGGCACCCTTGAGCGGATCGTGATCGGTGAGGTCGGCCGCCAACGCGCCCACGCCCGCCCCGATGATGGCCTGGTCAGCCTTCGAGGTCGGGGTCTGGCAGGCCGCGAGCAGGCTGGTCGCCATGACGGCGGCGGCAAGGCCAAGGCAGGTTCTGTGCATGATGGTGGTCCTTTCCGGTTGCGGTCACCGAAAAGGAACGGGGGGCGGAAGCCCAAGGTTTCATCCGCCCCCGAAACCGTGATCGCCGCGCTGGCGGCAACCCGCTCAGTAAGCGGGCTGGCAGAGGCCGATATCGTCGCAGAGCGCGCCCACGGCCGCACCGGCGAGGGCGCCCTTGGTGACATCCTCGTCGAAGGCCTTGGCCGCGATGGCACCGGCACCGGCGCCGATGGCCGCGCGCTGCGCCTTGGGCGAGATGGGCTGCATGCCACCCGGCGCGCAGCCCGCGACCAGAACGGCACCAAGAACGACCGCGGAAAGGCGGAAGGTGAGTTTACGCATGAGAATCTGCCTGTATTGATGCCCCGTTCGGGGGCGATTGTTAGCCCGCACAGAATGCCGGAAATTTCGCCGAGGTCAAACTGACAAACAGGTGACGCGGCGAAGGCCATTTTTCGATCGGCGGAGGCTTGCCGTCTCACGGCTCGTCCTCCGGGTCGCGATCCTCGTCCTCCTCCTCCTCGTCCTCCCAGTCGAAACCGGGATCGTCGCCGGCGAACAGCTCCGGGAAGCCGGCCTCGGCGCGGCGCAGGTCCACCCGCAGCAGCTGGCCGTAATCGGTCGGGTCCAACTTGCCCACCACCACCACCTCGCGGCCCAGCAGCCAGGACAGGCGGCCGGCATCGAGGTTGCCGCGCTCGAAGGGTTCATCGCCGAAATGGGCGATCAGCGCGGCCAGGAAGCCGGCATCGGCGCGGCGGTCGGCCGGGGCGCGGTCGCGGAAACGCTCGCGCATGATCAGCTTGGTCGCGCCCTTCTTGTTGGCGCGGCGGATGGTGAACTGATAGTCCGACGAGGGCAGCCGCGACGGAAATCCGCGATGTTTCCTCATCTTGCGCCCCCCTGGTGGAAGGCGGTCCGGCAGGCGGCAAGGCGGCGGGCGGCTGCGGCAGAGGGGTGGGCGCGCCACGCGACGGGGCGCACCCTTTGGCGATGGGCGCGATCAGTTGGCGCCGTATTTGCCCTGGAAGACCGGCTCGGGCGCGATCGGCTGGACATCGACCGGCTGGGGCTGCGGCTGGGGCGCGCAGGCCGCGGCGAAACCGACGAGGACGAGGGCGAAGGCCAATTTCTTCGACATGAGTTACTGCTCCTGAATGGCGGGGGTTTCGGCCCCCGACGGGTTTGCTCCGGTGCAAGACGCACCTGGTGGCTCATGCTAGACAAAGCCGGCGAAAACGCACGATCCCCCGGCCCGCGAATCGGGTCGGCGGCGATGGACTGTTGCATCATTGCATCAGCCGTGAGGGGATTCGGGGTCGGATTCAGGCGCATCACCAGGGCTCCCAGATGCAGGTCTTGCCGTCGTCGGCGGGCGAGAAGCCCTCGAATTGCTGGACGACGTCCATGGCGATCTCGCCGAATGCCACCGGCCGGTCGGCCACCGAGATCACGATCGAGGCCGGCCGGTCGGCATCGCCCGGCGGCGGCAGGTCGGGCAGGGCGACGGTTTCGCACAGCCACTGGAGGTCGGCATGCGCCCCGTCCTGAAGCAGCACATTGGGGTCGGCCGGCACCCGCGGCTGGTCGGCGGCCTCGTCGGCGCCGAGATCGATGAAGATGCGGTTGTCGATGGCGCCCTCGGCCTCCAGCTCCTCCAGCGTGACCATCTCGGCGCTGTCGAAATCCTGGGCGTCGAACGGGCCGGCGGCGGGCGGCAGGCCGAGATTGTCCAGCTCGGCCGCATCGGCCTCGGTGATGTCGTCATCCTCGTCGCCCTCGGGCAGCGCCGGCACCAGCCCGGCCAGGCTGGGCATCACGAAGCGATAGCGCCAGGTGGCGCCATAGGCGCCGGGCGCGTCGTGCACCACATCCTGCAGCGTCACCGCCTCGCCCGAGGGCAGGGTGAAGCTGTCCCCCGGCGCGACGGCCGCCTCCCCCTCCGGCGCCGCATGGGCGGCGCCGGGCAGGAAGGGACCTGCCAGGGAAAGGGCCGCGGCCAGCATGGTCACAGCGGGATATTGTCGTGCTTTTTCCAAGGATTGGATTGCTTCTTGTTGCGCAGCGAGGCAAAGGCGCGCGTCACCCGCCGCCGGGTCGAGCGCGGCTGGATCACCTCGTCGATGAAGCCGCGCTCGGCGGCGATGAAGGGGTTGGCGAAACGATCCTCGTAGTCCCGCGCCCGGGCGGCAATGCGGTCGGGATCGCCCAGTTCGCTGCGATAGAGGATCTCGGTGGCGCCCTTGGCGCCCATCACCGCGATCTCGGCCGTGGGCCAGGCATAGTTGAAATCGCCGCGCAGATGCTTGGACGACATCACGTCATAGGCGCCGCCATAGGCTTTCCGCGTGATGACCGTGACCTTCGGCACCGTCGCCTCGCCATAGGCGAAGAGCAGCTTGGCGCCGTGCTTGATGACGCCGCCATATTCCTGCGCCGTGCCGGGCAGGAAGCCGGGCACGTCCACGAGCGTCAGGATCGGAATCTCGAAGGCATCGCAGAAGCGCACGAAGCGCGCCGCCTTGCGACTGCTGTCGATGTCGAGGCAGCCGGCCAGAACCATCGGCTGGTTGGCGACCACGCCCACGGTCTGCCCCTCCAGCCGGACGAAGCCGATGATGATATTGCCGGCGAAATCCTTCTGGATCTCGAAGAAATCGCCCTCGTCGGCCAGTTTGTGGATCAGCTCCTTCATGTCGTAGGGCTGATTGGGGTTCGAGGGGATCAGCGTGTCGAGGCTGGGCTCGATCCGGGCCGGATCGTCAAAGAACGGCCGCACCGGCGCCCGGTCGCGATTCGACAGCGGCAGGAAATCGAAGAACCGGCGTGTCTCGATTAGCGCATCGACGTCGTTCTCATAGGCGCCATCGGCGACCGAGGACTTGCGGGTATGGGTGGAGGCGCCGCCCAGTTCCTCCGCGGTCACGATCTCGTTGGTGACGGTCTTCACCACGTCGGGGCCGGTCACGAACATGTAGGAGGTGTCCTTCACCATGAAGATGAAGTCGGTCATCGCCGGCGAATAGACCGCGCCGCCGGCGCAGGGGCCCATGATCAGGCTGATCTGGGGCACCACGCCCGAGGCGCCGATATTGCGCTGGAACACCTCGGCATAGCCGGCAAGGCTGGCCACGCCCTCCTGGATGCGGGCGCCGCCGGAATCGTTGATGCCGATGACCGGGGCGCCGTTCTGCACCGCCATGTCCATGATCTTGCAGATCTTCTGCGCATGGGTTTCCGACAGGCTGCCGCCGAAGACGGTGAAGTCCTGGCTGAACACATAGACCATGCGGCCGTTGATGGTGCCCCAGCCGGTGACCACGCCGTCGCCATAGGGGCGGTCGGCCTCCATGCCGAAATCGGTGCTGCGATGGCGCACGAACATGTCGAATTCCTCGAAGCTGCCCTCGTCCAGCAGCAGTTCGATGCGTTCGCGCGCGGTCAGCTTGCCGCGGCCGTGCTGGGCGTCGATGCGCCGCTGGCCGCCGCCAAGCCGCGCGGCCGCGCGCCGGTCCTTCAACTCGCCCAGGATGTCTTTCATCGGCCCGTCCCCTTGCTGTCCGCCGTTGCGGATTTGCGCGACTTTACCCGTGCAGGCAAGGCGGGTGAAGGGGCGATGCGGCAGGGTTGCAAAGCATCTCGCAGGCACCTCACGCAAATTGCAAAACAGCAAAGCGGCGCAGGGGGGCTTGACGGGGCGCGCGGCTGGGCTATGGCGCAATCATGGAACAGGATTTCATCGGGCTGAGTGTCGATCTGGGGGCCGTGGCGCGCAACTGGCAGGCCCTGGCCGCCCGCGCCGGCGCGGCGCGGACCGGCGCCGTGGTCAAGGCCGACGCCTATGGCCTCGGTGCCACGCAGGTAGTGCCGGCGCTACATGCCGCCGGCGCGCGCGACTTCTTCGTGGCGATCACCGCCGAGGGCCGGGCGATCCGGCCGCTGCTGCCCGATGACGTGCGCATCTTCGTGATGGAGGGGCCGCGGCCCGGCGACGACCTGCGCGGGCTGATCCCGGTCATCAACAGCCCGGAACAGTGGTTCCGCCACCGCGCCACCACCCCCGCCGCGCCCTTCGCGGTGCAGGTGGATACCGGCATGAGCCGGCTGGGCCTGACCCCGGGCGACTGGGCGGCGCTGCGGGCCGAGATGCTGGCCGCCGGCCCGCAACTGCTGATGTCGCATCTCTATTGCGCCGACGAGCCGGAGCATCCGGCCAATGCCCGGCAGCTGTCCGCCTTCCGTCGCATGACCGACGGCTGCGGCGTGCCGCGCTCGCTCGCCGCCACCGGGGGCATCCTGCTGGGGCCGGATTATCATTTCGACATGGTGCGGCCGGGCGTGGGCCTCTATGGCGGCCAGCCCTTTGCCGGGGCCGAGCCGGCGGTGCAGCTGACCATTCCGGTGATCCAGTCGCGCGAGGTCGAAGCCGGGGCCGAGGTCGGCTATGGCGCCGCCTTCACCGCGCCGCGGCGCATGCGCATCGCCACATTAGGCGCCGGCTATGCCGACGGGCTGCCGCGCAGCCTGGGCGGGCGGTTACAGCTCTGGGCGGGCGGTCAGGCGGTGCCGGCGGTGGGGCGGATCTCGATGGACGCGATCACCGCGGATGTCTCGGCGCTGGCCGATATTCCCCCGGCGCTGACGGTGATCGGGCCGCAGCAGACGGTGGACCAGCTGGCCGCGCAGGCCGGCACCATCGGCTATGAGGTGCTGACCAGCCTCGGCCGGCGCTATCCCCGCCGCTATCTTTCGGCCTGACATCGGCCGATTTCCGCGAAATTTCCGTGAAAATTCGCCATTGCGCCTTGCGCGCGGCCGGGCGGATCGCCAGTCTTGAAGCAAGCACGACCTATCGGAGAGCATATTGGGCACATCCCCGCCCCCCGGCATGGCCACAACCGCGCAGGACGCGGAGGCTGTGCAGACCGCCGATCAACCCCTCGCCCCCGCTGCCCCGGCAGCGGGCCGTGCGGCCGAGACCCTGATCGAATTTCCCGACAACCGCCTGCTGATCGCGCTGTGTGGCCCGCATGACCGCAACCTGGCGCGCATCGAGGCCGCCACCGGCGTGCATATCATGCGCCGGGGCAACCTGCTGGCCATCCTCGGCCCGGCCGAGGCGCAGGCCGATGTGGCCACGATCCTGCACGCGCTCTATGCGCGGCTGGAGAGCGGCCGCCCGGTCGAGATGACCGAGATCGAGACCGCCCTGCGCATGGGGCCGGAGGCGGTCTCGCAGGGGGCCGAGGCCCGCAGCCCGGCCGAGCAGCTGGAAATGTTCGCGCATGGCCCGATCGAGCTGCGCACCCGCAAGAAGACCGTCGAGCCGCGCACCGAGGCGCAGAAGGCCTATGTGCGGGCGCTGTTCGCCAATGAGCTGGCCTTCGGCATCGGCCCGGCCGGCACCGGCAAGACCTATCTGGCCGTCGCCGTGGGCGTGACCATGCTGATCGGCGGCCATGTCGACCGCATCATCCTGTCGCGCCCGGCGGTCGAGGCCGGCGAGCGTCTGGGCTTCCTGCCCGGCGACATGCGCGAAAAGATCGACCCCTACATGCAACCGCTCTATGACGCGCTGAACGACTTTCTGCCCGGCAAGCAGCTGGCCCGGCTGATGGAGGAGAAGCGCATCGAGATCGCGCCGCTGGCCTTCATGCGCGGGCGCACGCTGGCCTCCAGCTTCGTGGTGCTGGACGAGGCCCAGAATGCCACGCCGATGCAGATGAAGATGTTTCTGACCCGGCTGGGGCAGGGGTCGCGCATGGTGGTGACCGGCGACCGCACCCAGATCGACCTGCCGCGCGGTCAGGGCAGCGGGCTGGTCGAGGCCGAGCATATCCTGCGCCACGTGCCCGGCATCAGCTTTTCCTATTTCACCGCCGCCGATGTGGTGCGCCACCCGCTGGTGGCGCGGATCATCAACGCCTATGACGCCGACGCCGCCACCCGCGAGGGCGCGGCATGAGCGAGCCGGCCGCCGGCGTCGATGTGGTGATCGAGGCCGAGGAATGGGAGGCGGCGGGGCTGGAGGCCCTGGCCGCGCGCGCCTGCGGGGCGGCCCTGCAATGGCTGGGGCGTCCCGGCGCCGAGGTGGTGGTGCTGGGCTGCGACGATGCCCGCATCGCGGCGCTGAACGCCGATTTCCGCGGCAAGCCGCGCGCCACCAACGTGCTGTCCTGGCCCGCCCAGGAGGCCGCGCCGCGCGCGCCCGGCGCCCGCCCGCTCCCCCCCGAGGCCGAGGAGCTGGGTGATATCGCCATCGCCTGGGAGACCTGCCGCGACGAGGCCGCCGCGCAGGGCAAGGCTCTGGCCGACCATGCCACCCATCTTCTGGTCCATGCCGTGCTGCACCTGGCCGGCTATGACCACGAGAACGATGCCGATGCCGAACTGATGGAGGGCGCCGAGCGCGCCATCCTCGCCGGGCTCGGCATCGCCGATCCCTATGCGGAACCCGAGGCGGTTTCGTGAATTCCCCCTCATCACAAGGCCAGATCACAGCGCCATGACCGACGACAGCCGAAGTCCCGAACCGTCGCCTTCGCAACCCGAACCGCCTCCCCGATGGGCGGAAGCAGACGAGGACGACGGACGCGACCCGCCCGCCCATCGCGGGCTGATGCGCCGCCTGCTGGGGGCGTTTTCCGGCGGCGATGCCGAGGAGGAGGCCGCTTCCGCCCCCGCCGGCGCCGCCCAGGCCGCCCATGGCCAGGCGCCGGGCATGGTCAACCTGCGCCGGATGCGTGTCGATGACGTGGCGGTGCCCAAGGTCGAGATCGTCGCCGCGCCGATCACCGCCACGCTGCCGGATCTGGTCGAGATGTTCCGCGAGCACGGTTTCTCGCGCATGCCCGTCTATCGCGGCACGCTGGACAATCCGCTGGGCATGATCCACCTCAAGGATCTGGCGCTGAAGCATGGTTTCGGCGTGCCCACGCCGGTCGGGCGCTTTGCGCTGCGGCCGCTGCTGCGGCCGCTGCTCTATGTGCCGCCCTCGATGCCGATCGGCATCCTGCTCCAGCAGATGCAGCACAAGCGCACCCATATGGCGCTGGTGATCGACGAATATGGCGGCGTCGACGGGCTGGTGACCATCGAGGACCTGATCGAACAGGTGATCGGCCAGATCGAGGACGAGCATGACGAGATCGAGGGCAGCCTGGTAATCCAGGAAAAGCCCGGCCAATGGCTGATCCAGGCCCGCGCGCCGCTGGAGGAGGTCGCCGCCGCCACCGGCCTGGCGCTGGCCGCCGGCGAGGAGGGCGAGGAGGTCGACACCCTGGGCGGGCTGATCTTCATGCTGACCGGACGGGTGCCGGTGCGCGGCGAGGTGATCCCCGTCGAGAGCGGCGCCGAGTTCGAGATCGTGGATGCCGATGCCCGCCGCATCAAGCGTGTCCGCCTGCGCGCCCCGCGCCTGAGGACCGAGACGCCGCGGCTGGCCGAGGAGGAATAGGGCGCAGGGCCGGGCGTTCCGGTCCCGTGCCGGGGGCGGTCTGCGCCTTCGATCTGCGGATCGAGACGCCGCGGCGGGCCGGAGAGAGGGCGCGGGGGGTGTGCCACGGCCCCGCGCCTCGCCCCGAGGCAGGGGCCCCTAGTTCCCGGCGAATCCATTAACCTTCTGTTCATTTTCCGCCTCGGCCATTGCGGGCGGGGATTATAGTGACCCCGAAGCGGCGCCGATCCCCGGCGACCGCCGCCCTGCAACAGACCGGACGCATCGCCGTGAGCCAGCGCCTGCCACCAGACCAGCCGCCAGGGGCGACGGGCGGCCCCCCTTCCGCGCCCGGCGGGACGGCATCCGGCGGGCAGGTGCTGCGGATGGCGGCCGATCCGGGGCGGGCGGAGCGCATCCTCGGCGGGATGCGGGCGCATTGGTTCTCGCTGCGCGCCGGGCGGCTGGTGCCGGACCGGGTCGATATCGGCGCCGCCGGGCTGGGGGCGGCGCTGGACCATGCCTTCATCCTGGAACGCATCGCGCCGGGCGCGGCGCGGCTGCGGCTGGCCGGGCGGCACCTGATCGACCTGATGGGCATGGAGGTGCGCGGCATGCCCTTCTGTGCCTTGTTCAACCCGCCGTCGCGCGGGCGGGTTTCGGATGTGCTGGAATCGGTGTTTCGCGGCCCGCAACTGGCCGAACTGTGGCTGGGTGCACCGGCGTCGGCGCCGGGCGGGCGCGAAGGTAGCGGCCGCATGCTGCTGATGCCGCTGAAATCCGATCTCGGCGACGTGACCCGTGCGCTGGGCTGTCTGGTCGCCGATGCCGGGCCGGGCCGGGCGCCCTGCCGCTTTACCCTGACCGGCGAGGAGTTCGAGCCGCTGCTGCCCGGCGCGCCGGTGCTGGCCCCCGGCGCCGCGCCTATCCCCGCCGCTGCGGCGCCGCCATCACGCCCGGCCGCCGCCGAGGAGAGCGGCCCCCGCCGCCGCCGCGTTCGCGGCTTCGGCAGCGAGGGTCAAGGCGGGGAGGCGCCGGCCGGCAAGCCCG
>JBEBVF010000110.1:0-9805 GCA_040392885.1 Paracoccus sp. (in: a-proteobacteria)
GCGTTTCCGGATTGGCGCTCGCCCTCCTTCCGGCCTCGCATCGCTGGCGCCCGCCCGCCGTGGGCGCGGGCGCGCCGCCGGCGACGCGCATTGCCGCCCCTGCAATCGCCCGCCGGTGCCGCCAACCCCGCCCGGCCCGGTGGCTATTCCATTCGCGACTGGAATCTTCCCGCAACGTCATTGGACAGCTTCCGGCCTCCCGGCGGAAGGTGAGGCCCATCCGAGATCACCATCCGCGGGAAACGAAAATGCAGAATGCCGAGCCGATCTGGCGCCATGTCGAGACCCATCAGCAGGACCTGATCGGCCTCTCCGACCGCGTCTGGGGCATGCCCGAGACGCTTTATGCCGAATACCGCTCCTGTGCCGAACATGCGGCCATGCTGCGCGACAAGGGTTTCCGGGTCACCGAGGAGGTGGCCGGCATCCCCACCGCGGTCATGGGCGAGGCCGGGCAGGGCGGGCCGGTCATCGCCATCCTGGGCGAATACGACGCGCTGCCCGGCCTCAGCCAGGAGGCCAATATCGCCGAGCCGCGGCCGCTGGTGGCGGGCGGTGCCGGCCATGGCTGCGGGCATAATCTGCTGGGCTCGGCGGCGCTGCTGGCGGCCTGCGCGCTCAAGGACTGGCTGGAGGAGACCGGCACCCCCGGCCGGGTGCGCTATTACGGCTGCCCGGCCGAGGAGGGCGGCGCCGCCAAGTCCTTCATGGTCCGCGACGGCGCCTTCGACGATGTGGACGTGGCGATCACCTGGCACCCGGACGCGGTGACCAAGGTGGACGAGCCGATGAGCCTGGCCAATACCCGCATGGATTTCACCTTCACCGGCCGCGCCAGCCATGCCGCCGCCACCCCGCATCTGGGCCGCTCGGCGCTGGATGCGGCCGAGCTGATGAATGTCGGCGTGCAGTATCTGCGCGAGCATGTGCCGCAGGACAGCCGCATCCACAACGCTTATCTGGATGCCGGCGGCACCGCGCCGAACGTGGTGCAGGCCCGGGCCAAGACCCGCTATGCCATCCGCTCGACCTCGCTTTCGGGCATGTTCGCGCTGAACGAGCGGGTGCGGGCGATCGCGCAGGGCGCGGCGATGATGACCGGCACCGAGGTCGAGATCTCGGTGATGTCGGCGGTGTCGAACATGCTGCCCTGCCCGCCGCTGGAGGCGGCGATGCAGCGGGCGATGGATGCGCTGGGCGGGGTCGGTTTCGACGAGGCCGACCGCCGCTTCGCCGCCGAGATCCAGGCGACGCTGACGCCGGAGGACATCCGCTCCTGCTATGTCGCCAATGGCATGGCCCCGCGCCGCGACGAGCCGCTGTGCGACTATGTCGTGCCGATGCACAATGGCGGCACCAAGATGATGGGCTCGACCGACGTGGCGGACGTGTCGTGGAAGGTGCCGACGGTGCAGGCCCGCGTCGCCACCCATGCCATCGGCACCCCGGCGCATAGCTGGCAGATCACCGCCCAGGGCAAGGCCCCGGCCGCGCACAAGGGCATGATCCATGCCGCCAAGGTGATGGGGGCGACGGCGCGCATGCTCTATGACGACGAGGTGCTGCTGGCGCGGGTCAGGAAGGACCATCGCGACCGGCTGGAGGCCGAGCCCTACGAATGCCCGATCCCGAAGGAGGTGCAGCCGCCGCTGCAACCACGCCCGGCCGAGGGGTGAGGGCCGGCGCACCGCGCAGGCGATGACAGCCGGCAAGGCGGCGGGCCCGCCTTGCCTTGCGTGAACGGCCGGGCCGCCAGCGGGGCGCGCCGGCCGCAATGATGGGGAGGAAGAACCGATGAACCGGATTTCGCACCGCCTGCTGGCCGGCGCCGCGCTGGGCGTGCTGGCCATGACGACCGCGTCGCGGGCCGAGACGCCCGCCGACACGCTGGTCATGGCATGGAACATCGACGCGATCTCGACCTTCGACCCGGCCCAGGTCGGCGAGGTGGTCACCAACGAGCTGCTCCAGAACACCTGCGATGCGCTGGTCGGCTTCGACCCCGCCGACGAGACCCGGGTGCTGCCGGGCTTCGCCGAAAGCTGGGAGGTGTCGGAGGACGGGCTGACGCTGACCTTCCATCTGCGCAAGGATGCGGTCTTCCCCTCGGGCAATCCGGCCACGGCGCAGGATACGGTCTGGTCGCTCAAGCGGGTGATCGCGCTGGGCTTCGGCAATTCGGCGCAGCTGACCGAATACGGCTTCAGCAAGGAGAACATGGACGAGCGCATCACCGCGCCCGACGACCACACGCTGGTGCTGAAATTCTCGGAACCCTATCCGGCCTCGCTGCTGATGCAGGCGATCGCCGCCTATCGGGTCTCGGCCACGCTGGACCGCCAGACGATCATGGCCAACGCCGTCGACGGCGATTACGGCAATGCCTGGCTGAAGGACAAGACCGCCTGCGTCGGCCCCTATCACCTGCGCCAGTGGAACCAGGGCGAATCCGTGGTGCTGGAGGCCAATCCCGACTATTACGGCACGCCGCCGCGGCTGCGCCGGGTGGTCATCCGCCATGTCGCCGAGACCGGCACCCAGCGGCTGCTGCTGGAAAACGGCGATGTGGACATCGCCCGCGACCTGACCCCGGACGATCTGCGCGTGCTGGATGCGGCCGAGGGCTTCACCGTCGCCTCGGTGCTGAAGCCGCAGCTGATCTTCTGGACCTTCAACACCGCCGATCCGGTGTTTTCGGACGAGAAGGTGCGGCTGGCGATGAAATACCTGATCGACTACCGGCAGCTCGGCGACACGGTGATGCAATATCTGGGCATGCCCTGGCAGAGCTTCGTGCAGAGCGGCGCCTTCGGGGCGCTGGAGGGCGAGGCGGCGCTGCCCTTCGCGCTGGATCTGGACAAGGCGCGGGCGATCCTGGCCGAATCCGCCCATCCCGACGGGTTCGAGGCCACGGTCTATATCGGCACGCTGCCCTGGTCGGCGCCGCTGGCCCAGCATGTCCAGCAGAACGCCGCCCAGATCGGCATCAAGCTGAATGTCGAGCAGATGGCCAATGCCCAGTTCTTCGCCAAGGTGCGCGGCCGCGAATACCAGTCGGGCATCATGGCCTGGCAGACCACGGTGCCGGATGCGCATGGCAATGCCTCGCGGCTGGTCTACAACCCCGACAACAGCGCCGAGGCCAAGGCGACGCAATACCCCTCCTGGCGGGCGGCCTATTTCGACCCGGCCTATAACGAGGTGGTGCTGGCGGCGGTGACCGAGCCCGACCCGGAAAAGCGCGCGCAGATGTATGCGCAGTTGCAGCGCGACTGGATGCAGACGGGCGAGCTGGCGGTGATGTTCCAGACCTACAATGTCGCCGCCATGCGCGACAGCCTGAAGGACTGGACCTGGAACGGCTTTCAGGTCTTCTACGGCAAGGCGGGCAAGTGATGGCGCAAACCGATGTGACGGCGGAGGCCGAGGAGGCGCTGGAGGCCGGGGGACATGGCCGGCTGCTGCTGGCGCGCGGCTTCGGCATCCTGCGGCTGATCGGCTCGGTTCTGGTCACGCTGGTCGGTCTGGCGGCGCTGACCTTCATGATCGGGCGGCTGCTGCCCATCGACCCGGTGCTGGCGATCCTCGGCGACAACGCCACCCAGGAGGCCTATGACGCCATGGCGGCCAGGATGGGGCTGGACCGGCCGCTTCTGGTCCAGTTCGCCGACTATCTGTGGAGCCTGGCGCATCTGGATTTCGGCACCTCGCTGCTGTCCGGGCGCCCGGTCTCGGAGGAGATCGCCCGCGTCTTTCCCGCCACGGTCGAGCTGGCGACGCTGGCGATGCTGCTGGCCACCCTCATCGGCGTGCCGCTGGGCGTGGTGGCGGCGGTCTATCGCAATACCTTCATCGACCATGTGGCGCGCACCCTGTCGCTGCTGGGCTATTCGGCGCCGAACTTCTGGCTGGGCCTGATGGGGCTGGTGCTGTTCTATGCCATGCTGGGCTGGGTCGGCGGGCCGGGCCGCATCGACATGATCTATGAATTCGACCTGGTGCCGGTGACCGGATTCTACCTGATCGACGCGGCGCTGGCCGGCAACTGGGCGCTGTTCGGCAACGTGTTCAGCCATCTGGTGCTGCCGGCCTCCATCCTGGCGCTGTCCGGGCTGGCCTATATCAGCCGCATGACCCGCACCTTCATGATCGAGCAGCTTGGGCAGGAATACGTCATCGCCGCCCGCGCCAAGGGAGTGGGGCGCTGGCGCATCGTCTGGACGCATGTGTTCCGCAACATCGCCGTGCAGGTCATCACCGTGGTGGCGCTGTCCTATGCCTTCCTGCTGGAGGGCGCGGTGCTGACCGAAACCGTCTTTGCCTGGCCCGGTTTCGGCCGCTTTCTGACCAATTCGCTGCTGGCCGGCGACATGAACTCGGTCGTCGGCTGCACGCTGCTGGTGGGGGTGATCTTCGTGGTCCTGAACCTGATCTGCGACATCCTCTATCGGGTCATCGACCCGCGCACCCGCTGAACGGAAGGGAGACAACGACATGACGGAGACCTCCGCCCCGCGTCCCGCCTCCTGGCGAAGCTGGCTGACCGACCCGAACCCGACCTCGCCGGCGCAGGCGAACATGCACCAGCTCTGGCGGATGTGGCGCAAGCTGTGCCGCAACCATTCGGCGCTGCTGGGGCTGGGCATTCTGGTGCTGATCGTGTTCGCCGCGGCCTTCGCGCCGCTGCTGGCCACGCATGACATCAATGTGCAGAATCTCGGCAACCGGCTGGCGCTGCCCTCGGCCGCGCATTGGCTGGGCACGGACGAACTGGGCCGCGACATCTATTCGCGGCTGCTCTATGGCGCGCGCATCACCCTTTATATCGCCGGGCTGACGGCGGTGATCTCGGCCCCGGTCGGGCTGATCCTCGGCACCGTATCGGGCTATTTCGGCGGCTGGGTGGATACCGTGATCATGCGGGTGACCGAGATCTTCCTGGCCTTCCCCTCGCTGATCCTGGCGCTGGCCTTCGTCTCGGCGCTGGGACCGGGGATCAACAATGCGGTGATCGCCATCTCGCTGACCGCATGGCCGCCCATCGCCCGGCTGGCGCGGGCCGAGACCATGATCATCCGCCGCTCGGATTACGTGTCGGCGGTGCGGATGCAGGGGGCCTCGGTGCTGCGCATCATCACCCGCCACATCATGCCGATGTGCCTGACCTCGGTGGTGGCGCGGGTGACGCTGAACATGGCCTCGATCATCCTCTCGGCCGCCGGCCTCGGCTTTCTGGGCCTCGGCGCGCAGCCGCCCAGCCCGGAATGGGGGGCGATGCTGTCCTCGGCGCGCCAGTTCATCCTGTCGAACGGCTATGTGGCCGCCGCGCCGGGCATCGCCATCCTGCTGACCTCGGTCGCCTTCAACCTGTTCGGCGACGGGCTGCGCGACGTGCTGGACCCGCGCCATGACTGAGGGAGCCGCCATGACCGAGCCGCTGCTGAGCGTGCGCAACCTCAATGTGGTCTTCTCCTCCGAGGGCCGCGTCACCCATGCCGTGCGCGACGTGTCCTTCGACCTCGGCGCGGAAAAGCTGGGCATCGTCGGGGAATCCGGCTCGGGCAAGAGCCAGACGGGCCGGGCGCTGATGCGGCTGTCGCCGTCCTCGGCCCGGATCACCGCCGACCGCATGCGCTTTGCCGGCATCGACCTGCTGGCGGCATCGGAGCGCCAGATGATGCGCCTGCGCGGCAACGACATCGCCATGATCTTGCAGGACCCGAAATATTCGCTGAACCCGCTGATGCGGGTCGGCCAGCAGATCGCCGAATGCTATCGCCTGCACCACCATGTCAGCCGCATGCAGGCGCGCGAGCGGGCGCTGGCAATGCTGGAAAGTGTGCATATCCGCGACCCGAAGCGGGTCTATGACCTGCTGCCGCACGAGGTTTCGGGCGGCATGGGTCAGCGGATCATGATCGCCATGATGCTGATCGCCGAGCCGCGGCTAATCATCGCGGACGAGCCGACCTCGGCCCTGGACGTCACCGTGCGAAGGCAGGTGCTGGCGGTGTTGCAGGAGCTGGTGGACCGGGCCGGGGCCAGCCTGATCTTCATCAGCCACGACCTGAACCTGGTGGCGGATTTCTGCGATCGGGTGCTGGTGATGTATCGCGGCCGGGTACTGGAGGACCTGCCGGCGGCAAGGCTGGGCGCCGCCACGCATCCCTATACGCGCGGGCTGCTGGACAGCCTGCCGCGCCTCGATCATCCGGTGGCGGAGCTGGCGGTGCCGGTGCGCGACCCGGCCTGGCTGGATGCGCCGGTGGCGGTGGGAGGACAGCGATGAGCGACGATTTTCTGTCGGTTTCCGGGCTGAACATCGCCTTCGGGCAGGGTCGCTCGCGGGTGCGGGTGGTCAGGCAGGCCGAGTTTTCCATCCCCAAGGGCGAAAGCTACGGGCTGATCGGCGAATCCGGCTGCGGCAAGTCCACCGTGCTGCGCGCCGTCGCCGGGCTGAACAGCGATTACGACGGGCGCATCGTTCTGGACGGCGCCGAACTGCCCAAGCGCCGCGACAAGCGGTTCTTCCGGCAGGTGCAGATGGTGTTTCAGGACCCCTATGGTTCGCTGCATCCGCGCAAGATGGTGCAGGCGGTGCTGGCCGAGCCGATGGCGATCATGGGCCTCGACGACCGGCAGGGGCGCATCGACCGGGTGCTGCGCGATGTGGGCCTGGATGCCGGCTTCCGCTTTCGCTATCCGCACGAGCTTTCCGGCGGTCAGCGCCAGCGCATCGCCATCGCCCGGGCGTTGATCGTCGAGCCGCAGCTGCTGCTGCTGGACGAGCCGACCTCGGCGCTGGACGTGTCGGTGCAAGCGGAAATCCTCAACCTTCTGAACCGTCTGCGGCGCGAGCGCGGGCTGACCTATCTGATGGTCAGCCACGACCTCGCGGTGATCGCCCATATGTGCGAGCGCATCGCCATCATGAAGGACGGCCGCATCCTGGAACGGCTGACCCCGGACCAGCTGCGCAGCGGCGCGGTGAGCGAGGATTACACGCGCGATTTCGTGGCCGCCTCCGCCCCGGCGGTGCAGCGGGCCTGAGGAACGAAAACAAGGGACTGGGACATATCATGACGACGCTGCTGAACCGGATCGCCCGCCGGGCCGCGGGCGGGGTGGAGGTGGATGCCGCCGCCCGCCGCGCCGCCGAACAGGCCATCGCCGACACACTGGCCTGCATGGTGGCGGGGCAGGGCGACATCGCCTCGCAGGCGGTGCGCCGCGCCATGGCCGGGCCGGAGGGGCCGGCCGATCTGGTCGGCGGCGGCCGCGCGCCGGCGGCCACGGCGGCGCTGATCAACGGCACCACCGCCCATGCGCTGGATTTCGACGACAATTTCATGCCGGGGATGAGCCATGCCTCGGCGGTGCTGGTGCCGGCGCTGCTGGCGCTGGCGCAGTCGCGGGGTGCCAGCGGCGCCGATCTGGTCACCGCCTATCTGGTGGGGCTGGAGGCGCAGGCGCTGGTCGGGCAGGGGGTGGCGCCCGAGCATTACGTCGCCGGCTGGCACGGCACCTCGACCATCGGCACGGTGGGCACGGCGGCGGGCTGCGCGCAGTTGCTGGGGCTGGATCATGACGGCATCGCGCAGGCGATGTCGCTGGCGGTCAGCATGGCCTCGGGCATGAAGGGGCAATTCGGCACCCCGGCCAAGCCCTTCCATGCCGGCATGGCGGCGCGCAACGCCGTCGAGGCGGCGGCGCTGGCCCAGGCCGGCCTGACCGGGCGCGAGGATATTCTGGAACGTTCGCAGGGTCTTGGCGAGCTGATGGGCGGCGGCGAGCCCGCGCATTGGACGATTCCCGGCCCCGAGGTGCCGCATGTCATCGCCACCGCCGGGCTGCTGCCGAAAATTCACCCCTGCTGCGGCTCGACCCATTGCGCGGTGGACATGGTGCTGGCCCTGCGCCGGCAGCATGGTTTCGGTCCCGATGACGTGGCCGGGGTGGTGCTGACCGTGGGCCGGGCGAATTACCTGAACCTCGCCTATCCCGCGCCGGTGACGGCGATGGAGGCGCGGTTCTCGATGCAGTATTGCGTGGCGCTGGCGCTGAGCCAGGAGCTGCTGTCGCTGTCGGATTTCACGCCGGAGGCGGTGGCGCGGCCGCATCTGCGGGCGCTGTTTCCCCGCATCGCGATGCAGGTCATGCCGCTGGAGGAGGAAAGGGCCGAGCCCCGCGCGCCGCATCGGGCGCTGGTCCGGCTGCGCGACGGGCGCGAATTGCGGGCGGCGCTGGCCCATCCCCGCGGCAGCCTCGCCGATCCGCTGGACGAGGCCACCCGCATCGCCAAGCTGCGCGACTGCTTTGCCTATGCCGGCCGGCGGCTGGAGGCACCCGGCCTGGCGGCGCTGGACGGCATCGACGCCTTGCCCGACCTCGCGCCGCTGGTGGAGCTGATCACCGCGCCCGCCGTGGCGTGAAATCGCCGCCCGCCGCATCGCGCGGCGGCAGAACGCGGTCGGGGTGGCTTCGGCGCCCCGGCCCTCAATCGGCGCCGGGGGCCGGGGCGGCGTCGCCATGCTGGGCCTGGGCGGCCTTCCACACGCTCTGCACGATGGCGCGGGTATTGGTCTTCTTGCGATAGATCGCGATCTCGGTATGCAGGATCCAGTCGCGCCCGCCCGCCAGCACCACCCGGCCGCTGCGCAGATCGTCGCGGGCGAGGCTTTCGGGCACCCAGGCCATGCCCGAGCCGACACGGGCCAGCGACAGCAGCGCCACGCTCATCGGGTTATGGGCTACAACGTTCACCGGCACGCTGCGGCTGCGCAGCAGCGGCGCCAGCACCTGCGCGAAGAAGCTCTCGGTGCCATAGCTGAGATAGCGCACCACCTCGCCCCGGTCGAGATCGTGGATGGGGCGGCCGCTGGCATCGGGGGCGCTGACCGGCAGGATGCGCTCGGCCCCGACGGTGAGGCGGTCCAGCTCGGCCGGGTCCAGCCCCAGCCGGACCGAGGGATGCACATAGGTGGCCAGCAGGTCGCTTTCGTCGTTGCGGAACATCCGCACCGTGTCGCTGTAGGAGGCCAGCGCCGGCACCGGGGTTTCCTCGACCTTGCCGATCCGCGCCTCCAGACTGCGCAGCCAGCCCGGCAGGAAGGTCAGCCGCAGCGTGTGCAGGGCAAGGATGTTGACCTGGTTGCGCGGCAGGCGCGAGATGCTGCGCAGGCCGCTGCGCAGATTGTGGAACTGCTGGACGAGGTCGCGGGCCTGGCGGATCAGCATCCGCCCCTCGGCGGTCAGCCGCACCGGATAGGAGGAGCGGTCGATCAGCGGCATGCCCACCCAATGCTCCAGGCTGCGGATATGCTTGGACAGCGTGGACTGGCTGATGTTGCGCATCTCGGCGGCGCGGGAAAAGTTGCGCACATCGCTGAGGCAGACGAAATCCTCCAGCAGATTGAGATCCATGATGCGACCCTCCCTCCGCCGCATGCCCGATGCTTCGACAGGCCGACATGAGGCGCGAAAACGCCGATCCCGTCAAGATTGTCCGGCCGGGGCCGCAATGTCGCAGCGCGGGTAGGGAAGGGGGGATCGGACCGGAGTTCGGGGCACCGGCGGGGCGGGCGCGGAGGCCTGCGACGGGCCGGCGCGTGCCATCATCGGGGCAGGGCCGTATCGCGTGGGGCAGGGCCGCCGGTGCGGCGCCGCGACGACGACGAACAGCCGCCTTTCCGTCCCGTTTTCCCGGCCACGCCTTGCGGGCCGGGGGGCGCCTTGACGAACCGACCCGCTGAATTTGCGAAGCCCCTTTCGGTGCATCGTCCGACCGTCCCCGGCCCGGCGCTTT